>NZ_CAJMYZ010000010.1:0-291451 GCF_905220155.1 Paraburkholderia sp. J7
ACCCGCCGAAGTGCCGATGGCCGTGAGCGTGACGAGGCCCACATAAGCGCCGATCATGTAGATCTCGCCGTGAGCGAAGTTGATCATGCCGATGATGCCGTAGACCATCGTGTAGCCGATGGCGATCAGCGCATAGATCGCGCCCAGCGTAAGCCCGTTGACGAGCTGCTGGGTGAACTGCGGAAGAAAATCATTCATGCGTAAGCCCCGCGGCCGTGAAGCCGATGAGAGACCTTTGGAGAGACCTTTGAAACCGATCCTGTTGCTTTAGTTGCGCGCGCAACCGCTGCAAAAACGCCCCGCCACCAGGCGCGGGGCGTTTGCTACGTGCAGCGCCGGGATCAGTTCGCGGCGGTCTTGGTGGCGTCCTTGTGCCACGTGTAGACGACGAAGCGGAACGACTTCAGGTCGCCCTGTGCGTCGTATTCGACCTTGCCGATCGGCGTGTTGAACGCGTTCTTGTGCAGGTAGGCGGCAACCTTGGTCGGGTCCGTGCTCTTCGCGCCGGCAATGCCGTCGGCGATCACTTCAACCGCGGCATACGACGGCATCTGGAACGGGCCGTTCGCGTCGCGCTTGGCGTCGGCAAATGCCTTCACGAGCTTGGCGTTGGCCGGGTCCGATGCGAAGTCGGCGGGCAGTGTGACGAGCATGCCTTCCGAAGCCGGGCCGGCAATGGCCGTCACGTCCTTGTTGCCCACGCCTTCCGGACCCATGAACGTAGCCTTCACGCCCTGTTCACGCGACTGGCGCATGAGCAGGCCCATTTCCGGGTGGTAACCGCCGAAGTAGACGAAGTCCACGCCTTGCGACTTGAGCTTCGTGACGACTGCGGAGTAGTCCGAATCACCGGCGTTGATGCCTTCGAACACGACAACGGGAATGTGTGCCTTGTCGAGCGCGGCCTTGACCGACGTGGCGATGCCCTGGCCGTACGACTGCTTGTCATGCAGGATCGCGACCTTCTTCGGCTTGACCTTGTTGATGATGTAGGCGGCGGCTGCCGGACCTTGCTGGTCGTCGCGGCCGATGGTGCGGAAGATGAACTGGCGCTTCTTGCCTTCGGTCAGCTGCGGCGCGGTGGCCGACGGCGTGACCATCACAACACCTTCGTTCTCGTAGATGTCCGAGGCGGGAATCGTCGAGCCCGAGCAAACGTGGCCAACCACGTACTGGATGTGCTGCGAAACGATCTTGTTGGCGACGGCGACAGCCTGCTTCGGCTCGCACGAGTCGTCCATCAGGACGGCTTCAAGCTTGTTGCCGTTCACACCGCCGGCGGCGTTGATCTGCTCGATGGCAGTCAGCGCGCCCGCCTTGACCATGTCGCCGTACTGGGCGACCGGGCCGCTGAACGGGCCGGCAATGGCGATCTTCACGGTGTCGGCGTTTGCGCTTGCACCAAATGCGAGCAGCGCGGCAGCCACGGAAACAGCGGTAAGACGGGACAACGTCATCAGGAGCTCCTCGATTGTTTTCGGGTCAACCGGTCAGACGGAATGACCTGCGCAAACGAACAGCGCCCCAATGACATTCAATGGGGAACAACCACGACGAGCACCAGAGAAAAAGACGTGACGGGGCCCGGCGTGTATCAGCGCCCTGGTAGGCAGCTGAGTTCGGAGAGACTGCTGAGTTACAGACTCTGTTGCGCAAGCGATCCGCCTGCCCCGTTCGCTGCAATTCGTACCGGTAAGGTGGACCGGCCTGAATCAGCGACCCGCGGATGCTATCAATAATCCATTTTCACGGCAACTAAGGGTTTTTTCGGATATCGACTTGACTTTTGACATCGGTCAATTGAGGGGAGTGCCGGAAAGCGCTTGAAAAGGCTCGGGAAAATGCCCGCTCATGCGGGTTGCAGACCACTCTCCGCCCTGAGATGACCGGCTGATGCGGGTGTACGGAATGACAGGATTTCTGATTTTTACGCGGCTTTGCCGGTTATTTTAATTTTCAGCGAAATCCGATCGACAAATCGCACGAATCAATAAAATAAATATCAATCGACAACCACACAAAAATCATCGAACATATTATCGAGATACCGGGAATACCCTAAATGCAAAATGCGCCAAATCGTTGATTTATAAGGATAAATATTACAATAGCCTTAAAATGCAATTTTTGAGATCAACACACGATCCATATCACCCCCCACCTCACCCTCACTTTCCACCCAAACCCCGAAAGTCAGAAACCTTTCGCTAAAGCGCGGCGGTTCCTCATAATCGGCTTGTGCAATCTCGAATAAATCTTCACGGCACCGTCGCGCGGCCGCCTCACTGTCCCGCCAACGCGTTCCAGCCCCGCAAGAGTCGGTGGTATCCTCGCTCCCTCGCCGCGCCCGCATGCACCACGACGGCGCACGCCGCGTGCTCCCGCCACGTGTGAAACCGGCGATGCCGCACCCTGCAGATCCGAAAAAACCGCAAGAACCCAGCACTCGGGGGAGATCAAACAGCATGAAGACCTTCAAGCAGGCAGCCGCTGCCGCCACCCTTTCCCTGATCGCCAGCGCCGCCGCGCTCGCGCTGACTTCGGGCGCCGCACGCGCCACCGAAACCGCGACCGTGGAAGTGCTGTCGATCGTCGAGCACCCGGCACTCGACGCGATCCGCGACGGCGTGCGCGACGAACTGAAGGCCGCCGGCTACGACGCCGGCAAGAATCTCAAGTGGGAATACCAGAGCGCGCAAGGCAACACGGGCACCGCCGCGCAGATCGCGCGCAAGTTCGTGGGCGACAACCCGAGCGCGATCGTGGCGATCGCCACGCCTTCTGCGCAGGCCGTTGTGGCCGCAACGAAGTCCGTGCCCGTGGTGTACTCGGGCGTGACCGATCCGGTGGCCGCACAACTCGTCAAGACATGGACGCCGAGCGGCACGAACGTGACCGGCGTTTCCGACAAGCTGCCGCTCGACAAGCAGGTCGCGCTCATCAAGCGCGTCGTGCCGAACGCGAAAACCGTCGGCATGGTCTATAACCCGGGCGAAGCGAATTCGGTCGTGGTCGTGAAGGCGCTCAAGGAACTGCTCGCGCAACAGGGCATGACGCTCAAGGAAGCCGCCGCGCCGCGCACCGTGGACATCGGCCCGGCTGCGAAGAGCCTGATCGGCAAGGTCGACGTGATCTACACGAACACCGACAACAACGTGGTTTCGGCATACGAAGCGCTTGTGAAGGTCGCCAACGACGCGAAGATCCCGCTCGTCGCATCGGACACGGACAGCGTGAAGCGCGGCGCCATCGCGGCGCTCGGCATCGACTACAGCGACCTCGGCCATCAAACGGGCAAGGTCGTCGTGCGTATTCTCAAGGGCGAAAAGCCGGGCGCAATCGCCTCGGAAACCAGCAGCAAGCTGCAACTGTTCGTGAATCCGGCCGCCGCGCAAAAGCAAGGCGTGACGCTCTCGGCCGACCTGCTCAAGGACGCGACCACGGTCGTGAAGTAAGCCGCAGGCGTGGCGCATTGCACGCGCCACACTGCCAGGCCCGTTAAAGGCCGCTCATTTGCGTAACGACGATGCACAACGGCGCGCTGCCCCATCCGGGCGGTACGCCGCGCATCGACTCCGGCGCACCGCCGCCGCAGACCGCAACAGGATTTCTCCTCATGTCCCTCTACTCGCTTCTGGGCGCACTCGAGATCGGCTTGATCTTCAGTCTCGTGGCCCTCGGGGTGCTGATCTCGTTTCGCATCCTCAACTTCCCCGATCTCACCGTCGACGGCAGCTTTCCGCTGGGCGGCGCCGTGGCGGCCACATTGATCGCCGCGGGCCACGATCCGTTTCTCGCGACCGCCTGTGCGATCGTTGCGGGCGCAATCGCCGGCTTCATTACGGGCTGGCTCAACGTGCGCCTGAAGATCATGGATCTGCTCGCGAGCATCCTCATGATGATCGCGCTCTACTCGATCAACCTGCGCGTGATGGGCGCGCCGAACGTGCCGCTCATTTCCGAAGCCACGGTATTCACGATGATCCAGCCCGCATGGCTGCCCGACTACGTGCTGCGCCCGCTCGCGCTGCTCGTCGTCGTGCTGGCTGCGAAGTTCGGGCTCGACTGGTTCTTCTCTTCGCAATACGGTCTCGCGCTGCGCGCAACGGGCGCGAATCCGCGCATGGCGCGCGCGCAGGGCATCGCCACGGGCCGCGCAACGCTCGCCGGCATGGCGCTGTCCAACGCGCTCGTCGCGCTGGCCGGCGCCCTTTTCGCGCAAACCCAGGGCGGCTCGGACATTTCAATGGGCATCGGCACCATCGTGATCGGGCTTGCGGCCGTGATCATCGGCGAGAGCGTCCTGCCCGCGCGACGGCTCGTGCTCACCACGCTCGCCGCCGTGCTCGGCGCAATCCTGTATCGCTTCTTCATTGCGCTCGCGCTCAACAGCGACTTCATCGGCCTCAAGGCGCAGGACCTGAATCTCGTCACCGCCGTGCTCGTGACAATCGCGCTCGTGCTCCCCGCCACGCGCAAGAAGCTGTTCGGCCGCAAGAACGGGAGGGCATGAAATGCTCAGCGCCAAAGACCTCAAACTGACTTTCAACCCCGGCACGCCGATCGAAACGCGCGCGCTGCGCGGGCTCACGCTCGAGATTCCGAGCGGCCAGTTCGTGGCCGTGATCGGTTCGAACGGCGCAGGCAAGTCCACTTTCCTCAACGCGATCAGCGGCGACCAGCGCGTGGATAGCGGCACGATCACCATCGACGGCCACGACGTCACGAAGCAACAGGCCTGGGACCGCGCGCCTCTCGTCGCCCGCGTGTTTCAGGACCCGATGGCCGGCACCTGCGAGGCGCTCACCATCGAAGAGAACATGGCGCTCGCGATGGCGCGCGGCAAGCGCCGCGGCTTCGGTCCCGCCCTGAAAAAGCAGGACCGCGAACTATTTCGCGCGAAGCTGCGGCTCTTGAATCTGGGTCTGGAAAATCGTCTGACCGATCGCATCGGCCTGCTTTCGGGAGGCCAGCGTCAAGCGGTCAGTCTGCTGATGGCGTCGCTGCGGCCCTCGCGCATCCTGCTGCTCGACGAGCACACGGCCGCGCTCGATCCGAAAACGGCCGCGTTCGTGCTGGAGTTGACCGCGCGTATCGTGGAGGAAGCGAAGCTCACGACCATGATGGTCACGCACAGCATGCGCCAGGCGCTCGACTACGGCCAGCGCACGGTGATGCTGCACCAGGGTCAGGTGGTGCTCGACGTTTCGGGTGATGCGCGCCGCGGACTCGACGTGCCTGACCTGTTGCGCATGTTCGAGCAGAATCGCCACGAGAAGCTCGACGACGACGCGCTGCTGCTGGGATAACGCGCTTCCGCAAAAAACCGCCGCTCACGCCAGGCCCGCCCCTCGATCGAGACGGCGGGCTTTTTCAACCCGGCATGACGACCGTTCAAGCCTTCTTCGGATACGAATACTTGAACGTCCCCTGCGCGCTCGCAATCAGCAACTGATCGTCCACCCACGCCTCGGCGCGCGCAAAGAAGATCGAGCGGCCGCCACGCTCCAGAAATCCCTTCGCGCGCACGAACTGGCCAAGTCCCTTGTCGAGGTAGTTGGTCGTGAGCGAGAGCGTGAAGCCATGGCGCGGTGCGTCGCCAACCGGCGCGAACAACCCCGCATAGCCAGCCGCCGCGTCGAGCAGCGTGGCAATCGCGCCGCCTTGCAGCACGCCCTGGCGATTGAGCTTCGAAGCGTCGATAGGCATGACAAGCTCCGCATAACCCTCGCGCCACTGCGCGACGCTCACGCCGAGCGTTTCAAGAAATGGATTGTCCACGGCGAATTGCGACATACGCTGTCTTCCTTGCATTATCGGGCGATGCGATCGATTATAGGGTGGCTGTACGAAGGCCGCAGCGCAGCAATGCCGCCCGAACGACTGTTCAGCGAAATTCCGCGCAACTGTACATGGCCAGCACTGCCGCGCCGCACAACACTGCCTGAAGGCGCACGATCCGCGCCTCCCACGCAACCCACTTCCCGGTCAATCAAGGTACCCAAGATGAACGACAACGCGCTCCACTCCGATCCGCTGCCCCCTTCGCGCGCTGCCGCGGCGGCGGCGGCCGGGGCCGCGCCCGTGCCTTGCCCCACTGTCGATACGCTCGACCGCATCCTGCCCGAGGAGCCGCTCCTCATGATGGGTGCGGGCCCTGTGCCGATTCCCGACGCCGTGGCCAAGGCCAACACCGTCGTCATCAATCACCTCGGCGACACCATGGCGCGCGTCATTCACCAGGTGAAGGCGATGGCGCGCTACGTGTTCCAGACGCACTCGAACTGGGTGCTCGGCGTAGCCGGACCGGGCTCGGCGGCCATGGAAATGGCGATCTCGAACCTCGCGTGGCCCGGCACCCGCGTGCTCTCCATCGTCAACGGCTTCTTCAGCCAGCGCATGGCCGAAATGGCGGGCCGCGTGGGCGCCGAAGTCACCACGCTCGACGTGGCCAACCGCGAGATCGCCTCGCTCGAAGCCGTGGCGCAGGCCATCGAACGCACGCGCCCGGCAGTCGTCACGATCGTCCATGGCGAAACGTCCAACACGGTCTGGAATCGTGAGCTCAAGGAAATCGTGCAGCTTGCCAAGGCCGCCGGCGCGCTCGTGGTGGTGGACGCCGTGTGCACGCTCAGCACCATGCCGCTGGAAATGGACGCCTGGGGCATCGACGTCGTGATCACGGGCGGACAAAAAGGCCTCTCGTCGATCCCCGGCGTGTCGCTCATTGCCTTCTCGAACGCCGCATGGGAGCGCGTGCGCACGCGCACCGCGCCGAACACGCACTGGTGCCTCGACGCCATGCTCGCCGAAAACTTCTGGCACAACGCCGGTTACCACTACACCGCGCCCGTTTCGGGCGTGCTGGCGCTGCACGAGGCGCTGCGCCTCGTGTGCACGGAAACGCTTGAAAAGCGCTTTGCGCGCCACCTGCGCTGCTCGCTCGCGCTGCAAAGCGGCGTGAGCGCGCTGGGCCTCGCGCTGTATACGCCGCCAACGTGCCGCCTGAATTCCGTGGTCGGCATCGAACTGCCCGAAGGCGCGACCGCGCGCGAGGTGTGCAACCACATCTCGCAGCAATATCAGGTTGAGATTGCCGGATCGTTCGGTCTCCCGATCGTTCGCATCGGGCAAATGGGCGAGCAGTGCCGCGAGCACAATCTCTTCCGCACCGTGCACGCGCTCGGCCGCACGATGAGCGACCTCGGCGTGAAGGTCGATCTGCCCGCCGGGGTTGCCGCGCTCGAAGAGTCGCTTTCGGCCGGCTCGCGCGAAGCGCGCCGTTAAGCGCTCATCGCGCCGCGCGGCCGCTCAAGCACTCAAACGCGCCGCGCGCGCACGCAGATGAACGCCGGCGACTGCACGAGTTCTGCGTGCAGCGCCGGCGATACCGCCTTCATTTCCGCTTGCGGCACGGGTTCGAGCACGCGGTCGATGGCCCAGCCCGTTTCCATGAGCGCGTTGAAGATATCGGCAAGCGGGCGCCTGAATGCTTCCACCCAGGGCTTCGGCTCGCCAAAGCCGCCCCAATGCAGGCCGAAGCGCGTCGTCTCGAAGTAGGTGCGCGAACCGCGCGTGCGCGTGTCGATCCAGTCGCGCATGGGATGGGACATCGAAAACACCAGCAATGCGCCTGGGCGCGCCACGCGGTGAAACTCCTGAAACGTCGGCGTGAGGTGCTCGACATAATCGAGCGCGAGCGAGCACACGATACGGTCGACCGAAGCGCTCGCGAGCCATTCAAGCGGCTGCGCGAGATCGCCCTGCGTGAGCTCGACGGCAAGGCCCGCGCAACGCGTCTTCGCCAGTTCGACCATCGCAGGCGTAACGTCGAAGGCCTGCACGCGCGCGCCCTCGCCCGCCAGCTCCGCGCTCACGATGCCGGGCCCGCAGCCCGCGTCGAGCACGTCGAGCCCCGCCACCGCGCCTAGCAGGGAGCGCGTGGCGGGACGCTCGTAGAGCGCGTTATGCGGCTTGACGGGGGCCTGCTCGGCGTAGCGATCGGCGAACTGCGTGTAGCTGGCGCGGCCGGGCGGTTCGTTGGGCGCTGGGGTGGTGTTCTTGTCGTCGGTGGACATGAGAGCGGTTGGATGGCGATTGGGTACGCTATTGTCCATCGTTTCACGCCTGCGGACCAACGCCGCATCAGGCTACACCTACCCAGCCGGACCTGGCTGGCCGGGTAGGTCCGGCCGGACTAGAACAGCACCGAAATCCCCGCCATGCCGACAAACTGCGCGTTCGTCGACGAAGGCGTTGCGTTCTGCGAGTCCCCCACTGTCGCCACGGCACCGGTGATAACGCCCGTGGCGCCGAGCGTCTGACCGCTCGCACGCTGATACGCCTGCAGCGCATAGAGCGTGGTGCGCTTCGAAAGATGCCATGACTCGCGCAGCGAGTATTGCTGGTACCGCGCTGCGTTCGCGATGCCGTTCGCCTTCGCCGCCATGGTGTACGAGAACGCGCCCGCGAGATCGAACGCCGGTGTCGCGCGCCATGCGGCCAGTGCGCCGTACGTGTTGAACACGGCCGTGTTCGCGAACGCCGCGCTGCCGCCCGCCAGATATTGCACGTTGGTGTAATTCAAGCCGAAAGTGAAATCGCCCAGCGTGTAGTTGCCGGCGGCGGCGATGTTCTGCACCGCGCGCGCCGACGCATAGCCGCGATTCACCGCCGAAACGGCAAACGAGCCCGACGCGTTCGGATCGAAGTTCGGCGTGCGGCCCGTGTTATTCAAGCGCAGATAACCGGCCGCGAGGCTCAGCGGGCCTGCCGTGTAGCGCAGCGCGGCGCTGAGGCTCTGCCCCGCGCCCGGTCTGCCGGCTATGCCGCTGAATCCGTACAGCACGCTCGCGCTCACGCCCTTGAAAACGGGTGACGTATAGGTGAGCGCATTGTTGATGCGCACCGTCGTGTCGAGGCTGTCGTAATCGCCCGGGTGCGCGCCGGTCGCGCCCGTGAGCCAGCTGCTGGACGCAAGCGGCCCGACGAAAAGCATATAGGGCGTGTACTGGCGGCCCATGGTCACGGTGCCGTAGGTGTCGTTGGCGAGGCCCACGTAGGCCTGGCGGTTGAAGAGCAATCCGGCCGACGACGCCGCGCCCGTGTTCGCGTCGAAGCCTGCCTGAAGGTCGAAGATCGCGCGTGTTCCCCCGCCCAGATCTTCGTTGCCGCGAAGTCCGAACTTGGAGGCGTAAAGGTTGCCCTGCCGCAGGTATACGTTCGAGCTGCCGTTCTGGTTGTTGACGTAGCTGATCGCGTCGTCCACGACGCCGTATAGCGTCACGTTCGATTGCGCTTGAACGGGTGCCACCTCGCAGATTGCTGCCGCAAGCAGAAAGGCACGCAGCGTAGCGTGTTTTTTCATCAGGTCTCCTTATGTTATTGAACGCACCGGCTAGCCGAACGAAACAGGTGATAAGCCATGTCATACGACAACCGATATCATGAAAAATCGGAGCCATCGTAGATTTGCACCTGAACGCCGTCAAGCACCCCTCCCACGGTACGCCGGCCTTTATCGCAAAGGTGTGATTTCGCTCAACCCGGCGAAATATAAAGCGCCAAACACGCGTACCGGCGTCGTCTGCCTGGCCCTGCGTATCTTGACACCTGCTAGCCGCAAAACTTAGCATCAGCGAAAACATAGATGTGCGTTGTCGTATAACTTGTAGCGGTCACGACCCAGCACGCACGACACGGAGCGCCTACACGAAAAAGCCCATTTAATTAGTACAGTGAACTGTTTTCCAGGCGCAACACGTCACCGCGCGCGGAAACAGGAGGAGACAAAACTTGAAAACAGTCAAAGGCCTGCGCTGGTGGATCATTGCCCTCGTTTGCGTGGGCACCATTCTGAACTACCTGGCGCGCAACTCGCTGGCGGTGCTCGCGCCCGAACTCCGGCACGTGCTGAGCTTCAGCACGCAGCAATATTCGTATATCGTCGCCGCCTTTCAAATCGGCTACACCATCATGCAGCCGGTCTGCGGCATCATCGTCGACCTGCTCGGACTGCGCATCGGCTTCACGCTGTTCGCCGCGTTGTGGTCCGCAGCGGGCGTCATGCACGGCTTCGCCACGGGCTGGCTGTCGCTCGGCGCCATGCGCGGCCTGCTCGGTCTTTTCGAAGCCGCGGCCATTCCCTCGGGCATGAAGGCCGTTGCGGAATGGTTTCCCGACCGGCAAAAGTCGGTGGCAGTCGGGTACTTCAACGCGGGCACGTCGCTGGGCGCCGTGCTCGCGCCGCCCGTCGTCATTTTCTTTTCTCTGCGCTTTGGCTGGCAAACGGCCTTTATCGTGACGGGCGCGGTCGGTTTCATCTGGGCCGCCGCCTGGTACGCGCTGTATCGCGCGCCCAGCGCTCACCCGCGCATTAGCGAAGGCGAGCGCGCGTTCATCGTGGAAGGGCAGCACCGCCCGGCCGCGCAGGGCAAGGCGAGCACGCGCGAGGTCGTCACCTCGCGGCGCTTCTGGGCGATTGCACTGCCGCGCTTCTTCGCGGAACCGGCCTGGCAAACCTTCAGCTTCTGGATCCCGCTCTATCTGGCCACGGAACGCCACATGGACCTCAAGCAAATTGCCGCGTTCGCATGGTTGCCCTTCGTCGCCGCGGACCTGGGCGGCATTCTGGGCGGCTATCTCTCGCCCTTCCTGATGCGCCATTTCCGTTTGCCGCTGCTCTGGTCGCGCGTGGCGGGCGTGGTGCTCGGCGCGTTCATGATGATCGGGCCCGCGTGCATCGGGCTCGTCGCTTCGCCGTATACGGCCATCGCGCTCTTTTGCGTCGGCGGCTTCGCCCACCAGATGATCTCCGCGCTCGTCAACACGCTCGCCGCCGATGTGTTCGACCCGCGCGAAGTCGGCACGGCAAGCGGCTTCGCGGGCATGGCTGCGTGGATCGGCGGACTGAGCTTCTCGCTCGTGGTCGGCGCGCTCGCCGACAAGGTCGGCTACGGCCCACTGTTCGCGAGCCTCGGCGCGTTCGACCTGATCGGCGCCGCGCTGCTCGTGTGGCTCATCCGGGGGCAATCGCGCAGCGAATACAAGCTGGCGCGCGCATGACAGCGCCCGGCAAGACCAACAAGGATTACCCATGACGACGCTCCTCCATCCCCCCAGGTTCACGCTCGCGAAGCACGACGGGCACCACCTGTGCCTCGAAAGCGCTCAGGGCGCCACGATCGATGTGTTCGTGCTCGAAGAAGATATCGTGCGCGTACGCGTACTGCCCGATGGCCGCGCGCATGGGCCGCGCACGTGGGCCATTGCGCCAGGGCTAGAAGACGTTCCGTACGAGGGCCGCGACCGGCTCGATGTGACCGGCTTCACGCTACCTTCGTTCGGCATCCTTGCCAATCCGGATGAGATCTGCATCGAGACCTCGCAGATCCGGCTCACCATCGCGCTGGCAGGCGGCCATTGCACGTGGGAAATGCGCGACGGCGACGGCTGGCTCTGCGTGCTGCAGGACCGCGCGACGCAGGCCTACAACTTTGGCTGGTGGGACGAGCGCGTCTACCATTACGTGCGCCGCCAGCCCGGCGAGATGTATCTGGGTCTTGGCGAACGCGCCGGCTCGCTCGACCGCGCGAACCAAAGCTACCGCATGACCAATGTCGACGCGATGGGCTACAACGCGAAAACAACCGACCCGCTCTACAAGCACATTCCGTTCTCTTTGACCTGGCAACGCGATGCGCGGCTCGGCTTCGGCCTCTTTTACGACACGCTCGCCGACTGCACCTTCGACATGGGCCGCGAGCTGGACAACTATCACGGCCCCTACCGCCACTTCGTCGCCGACCACGGCGATCTCGACTACTACTTCATCGCCTCGCCGCAAACGCCGCTTGCGGCCGTGCGACGCTTCACATGGCTCACGGGCCGCCCGGCGCTCATGCCGAAGTGGGGCCTCGGCTACTCGGGCTCGACCATGAGCTACACCGATGCGCCCGACGCGCAGCGCCGCATGGGCGAATTCCTCGAGCGTTGCCGCGAGCACGATATGCTTTGCGACTCGTTTCATCTGTCGTCGGGCTATACGTCGATCGGCGCGAAGCGCTATGTGTTCAACTGGAATCACGAGAAGTTTCCCGACATTTCGGGATTCGTTCAGGATTACCTTGAAAATGGCGTGAAGCTATGCGCGAATATCAAACCATGCTTGCTGCGCGATCATCCGGAGTTCGAACAAACCGCGCGAGAAGGCTTGCTGATCGAGGACCGCAACGGCGAACCGGCGTGGGTGCAGTTCTGGGACGAGGTAGGCGCGTATCTCGACTTCACGAATCCCGCCGCCGCGCTCTGGTGGAAAGAGCACGTGAAAGACGCGCTGCTGCGCTACGGCATCGCCGCCACGTGGAACGACAACAACGAGTTCGAGATCGGGTCGCCCCACGCCATGGCGCATGGCTTCGGCACGCCGTGGCCCGCGCGTGAAACGAAGGTTCTGCAAACGCTGCTGATGATGCGCGCCTCGCGCGACGCGCAGCGCGAGCACGCGCCCAATACGCGCCCTTTCCTCGTTTCGCGCTCGGGCGGCGTGGGCATGCAGCGCTACGTGCAGACCTGGTCGGGCGACAACTGCACCTCGTGGGAAACGCTGCGCTACAACCTGAAAATGGGCTTGGGGCTGGCGCTTTCGGGCGTGTCGAACATCGGCCACGATATTGGCGGCTTTGCGGGTCCCGCACCCGAGCCGGAATTGTTCATGCGCTGGATACAGTTCGGCGTGTGGATGCCGCGCTTTTCCATTCACTCCTGGAACGACGACGGCACGGTCAACGAACCGTGGATGTACCCACAGCTCACGCCCCAGGTTTCGGCGCTGCTCAAACTGCGCTACCGGCTGCTGCCTTATCTGTATCAGTTGCTCTGGGATTCGACGACGCACTACGAGCCCGTACTGCGCCCGACCTTCGCTGAGTTTCCCGACGACGCGCGCTGCTACGCCGAATCCGACGACATGATGGTCGGCGCTTCGCTGCTTGCGGCGCCCGTGGTCGAGCCGGGGCAAACGGAGCGCGAAGTCTGGCTACCAACCGGGGCGCGCTGGACCTGCTACTGGAGCGGCGAACCGTTCGAGGGCGGCCAGAGCGTGACGCTGCCCGCGCCGTGGGACCGGCCCGCCATGCTGGTGCGCGAGGGCAGCGTGATTGCGCTGAACGTCGCCGAACAGCAGTTCGGGCATCGCGCCGATCAGCGCGCATTCATCGTGGTGCCGTTCGCGGGCGGCGAACGCGTGTGCCGCCGCTATGTGGAGGACGACGGCGAATCGGAGGCGTGGCGGCATGGCGCGTTCGGCGAGTGGATTGTGCGCGCGCAAGGCGACGCAACCACCCTCACGCTCGCCGTCGAAGCGACCGGGGCGATGCCTCATGCGCCTATGTCGGCGGAGATCCGCTTGCCCGCAAGCGAAGCGCGCGGCGTGGCCGTGGCCGCGGGGCGCATCGTCACGGACGAGCGCATGGGCGGCTGGCGCCGTATCGTCATCGAACTCGGTTGATGTAGCGGGACACCGGGCGCCGGTCAGTCCGGCTGATACCGCACCCCGTATGGCGGGCCGCCCTGGCCCGCCGCCGCTTCAGTGAATTGCCCGCGAAAAGCCCACACAAACGCGACCCCGGTTATCATCGCGCTCTTGCGTGCGCGATCCCGATGCGCACGGCATAACGCAACCGCAGGCAAACGATGTCCCCCATCCCTTTCGACGCCATCCTCTTCGACTGTGACGGCGTTCTCGTCGACTCAGAGCGCATTACGCACGTGGTCCTCACGCAGATGCTGGGCGAACTCGGCTGGACGCTCTCCGTGGACGAGGCCATGGGCATCTTCGTGGGCAAGGCCGTGAAAGACGAAGCGGCGCGTATCGAGGCGCACACGGGCTTCGCGATCACGGACGCCTGGCTCGAAGGCTTTCGCGCGCGCCGCAACGAGGCGCTCGAGCGCGATCTCGTCGAGATTCCGGGCGCGCCCGCTGCCGTTCACGCGGTGCACGCGGCAATGGACGGGCGCATCGCCGTGGCTTCGGGTGCTGACCGGCGCAAGGTCGAGCTGCAACTGCGCAAGGTGAACTTGCTCGACTGCTTCGAAGGGCACATCTACAGCGGCCACGAAACGCCGCGCAGCAAGCCGCATCCCGATGTCTATCTCGCGGCGGCGGCCGGTCTGGGCGTCGCGGCCGGACGCTGCGCCGTGATCGAGGACACGGTCACGGGCGCGCGCGCGGGCCTCGCTGCGGGCGCCACCGTATTCGGCTACAGCCCGCCCGAGCCCGGCCACAGCAGCGCGCAAGCGTTGCTCGAGGCGGGCGTTGCGCACGTTTTCACCGACATGGTGCAGCTCCCCGCCCTGCTTGCCGGCTGGTCAAATCGTTAAGCGCCTATAAAAAACGGCCAACAGGCGCGCTCCCCGCGTATTGTTGGCCCCACGCATCACCGCGCACCACATAGAAAGCAGCCCGCTCCCGACTCGCATACCATCCGAGTCGTGGCGCTGCGAAAGAAAAAGATAGTTTGCTATCGAATCGCTTTGGGCTATTATCCGCCGATGTCGAATCTTCATACTTTACGCCTTGCGGTTAGCAGCACGCTCGTGGTGGCGGCACGCAAATGGCGGCGCACGACGCACGGCGCGCTCACCGCATACAACGTCTCCGAAGCGTGCGCCGCGCCGCTTCTCACCGCCGGGCGTCTTGGCGAAGCCGTGCGCCAGGTCACGCTCGCGGAGCACGTGGGCATTGAAGGCCCTTCGCTCGTGCGGCTGCTCGACCAGCTGTGCGCCGCCGGGCTCGTACGCCGCGACGAGGACCCCGACGACCGCCGAGCGAAAACGATCTCGCTAACGAGCGAAGGCCGCGCCGTGACCGAGCGCATGGAGGACGAACTGCGCTCGCTGCGTGCGCGCGTGCTCAAAGGCGTGAGCCGCGCCGACCTCGAAGCGACGCTGCGCGTGCTCAACGCGTTCAATGCGGCGCCCTCCGCTGACCAGGCTGACCGGGCCTTACACGACTGAAAGCAGAAAGCGGACCCATGACCTACCCCTCCATCCGCGACTGGCTCTTTTCGGTCAAGACCTTCGCCGCGTCGATGCTTGCGCTCTATATCGCGCTCGTATTCCAGCTGCCGCGTCCCTACTGGGCGATGGCAAGCGTGTACATCGTCTCGAACCCCTTCGTGGGCGCCACGCGCTCGAAGGCGCTGTATCGCGCGCTCGGCACGGCGCTCGGCGCGGCCGCTGCCATCCTGCTCGTGCCGCCCTTCGTCGAAACGCCACTGCTTTTCAGCGTGATCGTCGCCGCGTGGACCGGCACGCTGCTCTTTCTGGCGATCTCGGACCGAACCGCGCGCAGTTATGTGTTCATGCTCGCGGGCTACACCATGCCGCTCATCGCGCTGCCCACGGTGACCGATCCCACCACGATCTTCGACGTGGCCATCGCGCGTACCGAGGAAATCACGCTCGGCATCATTTGCGCGAGCGTGGTGGGCAGCAACATTTTGCCGAGCCGCCTCGCGCCCACGCTGATCGAACGCGCCGACGCGTGGTTCCGCGACGCCGCCTGGTACGGCAGCGAAACGCTCTCGGGCCATATTGTGGGCAACGCGCTTTCGGCCTGCCGCCAGCGACTGGCGGCCACGGTGAACCAGCTCGAATTCCTGCTGAGCCAGCTGAGCTACGACCACACGCACCCGGAAATCCTTTCGCGCGCCGAATCGCTGCGCGGGCGCATGCTGCTCTTTCTGCCGATGATTTCCGCGCTCGCCGACCCGCTCATCGCGCTGCGCCGCGATTTGCATGTGTGGCCCGAGGGCCTCGACAGTCTGCTCGACGACGCGGCGCGCTGGTTCAGCGAGCCGCTGCCCACGCGCGCCGCCGACATGCACGACGACGCGGGCGACGCGACCGCGGAAAGCCTGCGCAGACGCGTCGCCGCGCTGCAGCCCGCGCGCGACGCGCTTGCGAGCTGGGAAGGCGCGCTGCTCTCCAACGCGCTCTGGCGCCTCGGCCAGGTGATCGATGTGTGGCAGGACTGCCGCGCGCTGCGCGCGCTTATCGCGCACGACGGGGGCGGCACATGGCGCGCGCGCTATCGGCACTGGCGGCTCGGCGGCACCGAGCGCTTCTACGACCGCGGCCTCATGTTGTTCTCGTGCTTCGTGCCCATGAGCGCGATCCTCGTGGCCTGCTGGCTGTGGGTGAGTTCGGGCTGGCACGACGGCGCGGGCGCGGTGACACTCGCGGCCGTGGCCTGCTGCTTCTTCGCGGCGTCCGACGAGCCCGCGCCCCTCGTGTTCCGCTTCTTTCTCGCCACGGCGGCAAGCGTGGTTTTTGCGGGCCTGTACCTGTTCGTCGTGTTGCCCAAGGTGCACGATTTCGCCATGCTCGTGCTGCTGTTCGCGGGGCCGTTCATCCTGATCGGCACGCTCATTCCACGCCCTGCTTTCAATATGGTGACGATGCTCGTGGCCGTGAACACGGCGACCTTCATCAGCGTGCAGAGCGCCTACGAGGCCGACTTCCTCGTGTTCCTCAACAGCAATATCGCCGGCGTGGCGGGCCTGCTGTTCGCGTACCTGTGGACGCGCGCAACGCGCCCGTTCGGCGCCGAACTCGCGGCGAAGCGGCTATTGCGCTCGAGCTGGAGCGACGTCGCGCTCTCGGCCTCGCCCACGCCCATCGCGGACCAGCGCAACCTCACCTCGCGCATGCTCGACCGGCTCATGCAGATCATTCCGCGTCTGGCCGCATCCGACGACCATCGCCATCCGTCGGTCGAGAGCTTTCGCGATCTGCGCATCGCGCTCTCGGCGCTCGATTTGCGCCGCTCGCTGCGCAAGCTCGACAGCGAAGTGATCGACGCGATCGACCGCGTGCTCAGCGGCGTGAGCGACCACTATGCGCGTTGCGCGCGCGAAAGCGAGCGCCAGAGCGCGCCACCCGCGCTGCTCGCGAACATCGACGACGCCATGCGCCGCGTCGCGGCCCACGCCCGCGCGCAACTGCCGCCCGCCACCGCAGGCGACGCCGAGGCGCAGAGCGCGCCGCGCGCGCTCGTTTCGCAGCGCTCGTTGAGCAACACGCTGCACGCGCTCGTGGGTATGCGGCTCGCGCTGTACCCCGCTTTGTCGGCGCAGTCGCCTTCCCACCCGGACGCCACGGTATGAGCGCGCATTCCTCTTATCCTTTTTCGAAACCCGCATCATGATCGGCGAAATCGATATCTTTGGTGTGTTCGTGCCCACCGTGCTTGTGTTGATGCTGATCGCGTACCTCATCAATGTCGTGATCGGCAAGGTGCTCACGCGCGTCGGCTTCTACCGGCTCGTGTGGCATCGTTCCATTTTCGATCTCGGCATTTATGTGTTCGTGCTGGCTGCCGTCGTCATCGTGTCGCATCGCTTCGTGAAATAACGTTAACGTGAAAAAAACCTGGTTCTCCGCAGGACAGATCCTGCTGACGCTCATCGTCGTCGTGGTCGCCGCCCTCGTGCTGTGGCGCATCGTCAACTACTACATGTTCTCGCCGTGGACGCGCGACGGCCGCGTGCGCGCCGACGTGATCCAGGTCGCGCCGGACGTAGGCGGCCTCATCACCGGCGTCGACGTCGTCGACAACCAGCAGGTCAAGCAAGGCCAGGTGCTGTTCGTGATCGACCAGGCGCGCTACGCGCTCGCGCTGCGCCTCGCACAGGCCACGCTCGAGCAGCGCAAGGCCACGCTCGCCCAGGCGAAGCGCGAATACGCGCGCAACATCGCGCTCGGCAATCTCGTGGCGGCGGAAACGCTCGAAGAAAGCCGCACGCGCGTCGATCAGGGCGAAGCCGCGGCGGCCGACGCCCAGGTCCAGGTCGATACCGCCAAGCTCAATCTGCAGCGCACGACCATCGTGAGCCCCGTGGACGGCTATTTGAACGACCGCGCACCGCGGGTTGGCGAGTACGTCACCGCGGGCCGCGCCGTGGTCGCCGTCGTGGACATGCATTCGTTCCGCGTGGATGGCTACTTCGAGGAAACGCGCCTGCACGGCATTCAGATCGGCCAGCCCGTGGAGATCACGGTGATGGGCGAGTCGAGCCCGCTGCGTGGTCATGTGCAAAGCATCGTCGCGGCGATCGAGGACCGCGACCGCCAGGCGGCCCCGAACCTGCTGCCCAACGTGAATCCGGCGTTCAGCTGGGTGCGTCTCGCGCAGCGCATTCCGGTGCGCGTGGCGCTCGACGAAGTGCCCGCCGATTTCCGCATGATCGCGGGCCGCACGGCAACGGTGGCCGTACGCACGGAGGCGGGCAACGACCGCCAGGCCGCAGGCGCGAATAACGCGAGCGGCGCCGTCGCCTCGCAGCCCGCTATAGCCGCGAGCGCCCCTGCCGCTTCCCAGGCCGCCGGAGCTTCGCAATGACACGCCGCAGTCTCTGGCGCCGCCGCTCCTGGTCCAGCCTCGCGCTTGCGCCGCTCACGCTCGCGCTCGGCGCGTGCATCACGCTCGGTCCCAACTACCACGTGCCGCAGGAAGCCATGGTCAATGCGCCGTTCGCGCAAGGGCCGATCGAAGGCGCGGACCATGCGCCCGTTTCGCAACTGGGCGTGCCCGCCAACTGGTGGCAGCTTTACGACGACCCCACGCTCAACGAACTCGTGCAGGAAGCGCTGAAGTCGAACACGGACCTGCGCGTGGCGGCGGCGAACCTCGCGCGCTCGCGTGCGGCGGTCGATATCGCCAACGCGCAAGGCGGTTTCTCGGGCAACGCGCATGCCGCCGTCGAGCGCGCGCAGGTGTCGGGCGAGCAGTTCCTCCTGTTCGAAAAAGTGCCCGTTGCGACGCTGGGCGACCTCGGCCTCAACGTGTCGTACGAATTCGATCTGTTCGGCAAGCTCAGGCGCGGCGTGGAAGCCGCGCGCGCCGACGACGCAGCCGTGGAAGCCGCCGCCGATCTCGCGCGCATCACCGTGGTCGCGAGCGTAGCGCAGGCTTACGTGGAATCGTGCTCGGCCGCCGAGGAACTGGAGATCGCGCAGGAATCGCTCAAGCTGCAGAAAGAGCGCGTGGCGCTCACGAAGCGCCTGCGCGACGCGGGCCGCGGCAACCAGCCCGATGTGACGCGCGGGCAGACCCAGGCCAACACGATCGCCGCCGATATCCCGCGCTTCGAGGGACGCCGCCGCGTGGCCCAGTACCAGCTCGCCATGCTGCTCGCGCGCGCACCCAAGGACCTGCCGCCCGCCGCGCTTGCGTGCAGGCGCCTGCCCAAACTCAAGCAGCCGATTCCCGTGGGAGATGGCGCGACGCTCCTCAAGCGCCGGCCCGACGTGCGCGAGGCCGAGCGCCAGCTTGCGGCGTCCACCGCGCGCATTGGCGTGGCGATCGCGCAGATGTACCCCGACATCACGTTCGGTGCGGGCGTGGGCACGATCGGCCTGACGAGCGATTTGTTCACCCCCGCGACCAACGCGTGGTCATTCGGACCCCTGATCAGCTGGACCTTCCCGGTCAACGGCCAGCGCGACCGCGTGCATGCGGCAGAGGCGGCCACGGGCGGCGCGCTCGCGCACTTCGACGGCGTGGTGCTCAACGCGCTGCGCGAAACGCAGTCGAGCCTCGCGACCTACGCCGCCGACGACCAGCGCGCCGATGCGCTGCGCACGGCCTACACGTCCGCGCAGCAGTCGGCGGACGAAACGCATCGTCTCTATGCGGCGGGCCGCGAACCGTTCCTCTCCGATCTGGACGCCACGCGCACGCTGACCAGCGTGCATGCGCAGGTCGCGGCCGCCGAAGGCCAGGTTGCGCTCGACCAGGTACGGTTGTTCCTCGCGCTGGGCGGCGGCTGGGAAGGCAATCAGCAAACGCTGCAGCAGCAAGGCGCTCAAAGCGCGCCGGCAGCAGCCGCTGCAACGTCGCCAGCGCCGGCGAACTAAAGACGCCGGCCCCCCCTCAGCGCGCCACGCCGCCTTGCGCGGCGTCGGCGCGCATCGACTTCTGCGGCTTCGCAAGCGCGCCGCGCACCTCGAAGCGCACGGTGTCGATCACCTGCCCTCGCGCATCGACGAGTTCGAGCGTGTGCTTGCCGGGCCACGGCAGCCACGCCACGCGCGCGGCGGCGCCCAACACCTTGCCATCAAGGCGCCAGTTCACACGCGCGGTCGAGCCCGTCGCGCGCTCAAACCAAACGCGCTGACGCTGCGCGGGAATATCGGGATCGAGCGCGAAGATCGTACCGTCAACAGGACTGCCGATCTGCGCCGGGCCGCGCGCGAGATCGGCGGCGTTCGAGGCGAGGCCCACCAGCGGAGTCGACGTGCCTGCGATGAACCACTCGTTGCGCGCGGGCTCCACGGCATCGACGAACTGCACGCGCACGCGTTCGACGCCAGGTGGCGCGGCCGGCGCGACGCTCGGCACGCGCCGATGCAGATAGCCGACGATGGCGGCCCACACCGGCGCCGCACCGGTCACGCCGGAAACGTCCCACATGGGCGAGCCGTCCGCGTTGCCGACCCATACGCCCACCGTATAGCGCGACGTGAAGCCCACGGTCCAGTTGTCGCGCATGTCCTTGCTCGTGCCCGTCTTGACTGCGGAAAACATGCGCGTATCGAGCGGGCTGTCGAAATCGAAGGTACGCGTGCGCGCGTTGTTGTCCGCGAGAACGTCGGTGACGATGAACGCGGACTCGCGGCTGAATACGCGCTTTGGCGCCGGACTGGATACCGCCTTCGCAGGCGCGGGCAATTCGGCGATCGGGCTCACGACGCCGCCATTGGCCAGCGCGCGATACGCATTCGTGAGCGTGACGAGGCTCACGTCCGCACTGCCCAGCGCGAGGCTGAAGCCGTAGTAGTCGCCCGCTTGCGTGAGCGGCAGGCCGAGCGCCGTGAGCGTTTTCGCGAACCGGTGCGGCGTGACCATCACGAGCGTGCGCACAGCCGGCACGTTCAGCGACGAACCGAGCGCGGTGCGCACGCTCACCCAGCCCTTGAAGCCCTTGTCGTAGTTCTGCGGCATGTAGAGGCCGCCGCCTGCGGCAAGATCGAGCGGCGCGTCGTCGAGCAGCGAAGCGGTCGTCACGCGGCGCTCGTCGATGGCCTCGGCGTAGAGAAAAGGCTTGAGCGTCGAGCCAGCCTGGCGCAGCGCAAGCGCCGCGTCGACCTCGCGCGCTTTCGACAGGCCTCCTGATGATCCGACCCAGGCGAGCACTTCGCCCGTTGCGTTGTCGAGCACGACCACCGCGCCGTCCTGAACGTTGCGCGGATGCGCTCGCGCGTTGAGTTCGATGAGCGTGCGCGTGAGCGTGTCGCGCGCGTAGCGTTGCAGGCTCGCGTCGAGCGTCGAGCGCACGCGCATGCCGGGCGTGGGGTGCACGGCGTTCGCGATCTGGCGCGCGAAGTGCGGCGCAAGCTGCGGCGAGTTTTCGCTGCGGCCATCAAGCGAAGGATCGTCGGCGGCGATGGACGGGCGCGCGAAAGCCATCTGCACGAAGGCATCGAGATTGGGGCAGCTGCTATCGACGTTCGCGGCGCGCATGTCGCGCAGAATGCGGCACGCACGCGTGGCGACCTTCATATAGGGCGCATTCGGTGCGCGGATCAGCGCGGCGGCGACGGCCGATTCGCGCTCGTCGAGGCCCGATGGCGCCTTGCCGAACAGCGTTTGCGAAAGCGCGGAAAGCCCCACCGACTCGCCGCGAAACGGCACGAGGTTCAAATATGCTTCGAGAATCTGGTCCTTGCGCCAGTTATGCTCGAGCCGCAACGCGTCCACCGCCTGCACGGCCTTTTGCGCGAGCGAGCGCTGGCCCGAGTGCTTCGGGTCGTCGTCGAGCAGGCCGGTAAGCTGCATCGTGACCGTGGAGGCCCCGCGCGTGCGCGTATTCCACAGGTTCGCCCACGCGGCGGCCGCCGCGCCGCGCCAGTCCACGCCGCTATGCTCGTAGAATCGTTTGTCCTCCGAAACGACGATCGCTTCGCGCAGCGCCGGCGAGACGTCGGCGAGCGCCACCCAGTCGCCGCGCCTCGCGGTGTGTTCCACGCGCGTGCGCTGCAGCGGCGTGCCGTCGCGCGCGAGCAGCACCCAGTCGGAGCTTTGCCACTGGCCGCGCACGTCATCGAACGTCGGCAATGCAAATGCGGGCAACGGCAGCAACACGAGGCATAGCGTGGCAACACCAAGTGCCCACGTGCAGCGATGCCGTAGCGCGACCAGGCGGCTCATTGCGCTGCCTTCACGACCACTGGCGCATTCGGCGCGACGCCGAACGTAGCCGGCGCATAAAGCGCCTCGACGCGCGTGGGCGGCAGCCCAAACGTGCCGACGTTGTTGAGCCGCACCGTGTACTCCACCGAGACCTTGCCCTTCGGCAGAAACTCGTAATACGCACGATAGCCGTCGAAGCCGCGCTCGATGAATGCGGGCCATGGACCGTTCTCGTCCTGCTTCTCGCCCTGCGTCGCCACGGCCGAATCGCGCCCGAGCCCGGAGCCCAGGATCGTCGCGCCCGCGGGAATCGGGTCGTTGACGACGACCCACGTCATGTCGGTTTGCGCGTCGATGTCGAGGCGCACGCGCACGATGTCGCCGCGCGTGTACACGCCCTTCACTGCTGCGCTCACCGGCGTGACGGTCTTCGTGATGCGATAGCCTGCCGCGAACGGCGCGCGCAACGCGAGAGCCGCGAGGCTTTCGACTGTAGCCCACGGTTTGCCGCTTCCCTCCTGAGCCAGCGTGAGGGTCCCGCTCTGCTTTGGCCATGCGAGAAGCGTGCTGCGCGCGGGCGCATTGCGCGTCGCCGCCGTGGCCCCGCTCGCGCTCGATGCCGCTTGCGCCGCCACGTTCCAATCGACGACGCGAGACGTATCGCCGAGCTGAAGCTTCGTCGCGCCGGTTACCGGATCGCGCTCGAATGCGCGCGAGAAGCGCTCGACCGCAAGCGAGCCGTAGGCGTTCGCGGTCGTCGTGCTCCATGCGCCATTGCGTTGCATCGCGAGCAGGCCCGCCAAGAGCCGCGGCATTTCATCCTTCCACGCCGGGTTATCGACGAACGCCAGCGCGAGGCGCGCCGCGTTGACTTCGGTGCCCGTCATGAGCCACCACAGATCGTCTTCGGCGGCTGTAGAGAACGTAAGCTGCGTGCCCTGCCACGTAAGACGCGAGCGCAGGATCTGATCGAGCTGTGCCAGTTTTTCCGCGCGCTCCGGCACGTCGCGCATGCGCGCGAGACTTTCCGCATAGTCGATGACCGCCGACGTAGGCCACTGGTTCGGCGCGATCTCGATCGAGCCGAACTGGCGTGCGTTCGCCGCGCCGTAGCGCGAGAGCGCGTCGATGGCCGCGAGCTTGCGCAGATCGAGGTCGCGGCGCGGCGCCCACGAATTGCGCTCGATACGGCCTTCCACGAAGCGCGTGAGGCCCTCGACCATCTTGCTACGCAAGGCGTCGGGAAGCGCGAAGCGCGGGTCGAGCTTCGACGCCTCGTCGCTCACCGTGAGCAGATACGCGGTGAGCGCGGTGCTGCCGTGGCTTGCGCTGCCGTCGGCGGGCGGGAAGTAGTTCGCGAGGCCGTCGCGATCCAGATACACCGGCATGCGCGCCAGCTCCGCCTGCCAGCGCGCAGGGTCCCGCAGACCGATCGCGATCGACGTTTGCTGCTCGAGGCAGGAATACGGATAGCGCGTGAACCAGCGGCGCACGCCGGGCAAACCATCCGCGAGCTTCGGCTGCAGCGACACCGCGATGCCGCCTCGCACCACGCCTGCGCGCGTGACGCTCGCATTGGCCGGCGGCGCAACGGGAATCGAGAGCGTGCCGTCCACTTGCGCGAGCGTGGCCTGCTGCACCGTCACGGGTATCGCCGCGCTCACCTGCTGCGCGAGCTTCACCGCGTCCGCCGCGTGCGCGCCGCCCTGCTCCGCCGCGCTCACGTTCCACACGAGCGCGGGCCGCTCCGCCTCGGCGAGATCGTCAGGAACCGCGACCGTCCACGCAATCTCTTGCGAGGCATTGGGCGCGAGGTCCACAGTCTGCGCGGCGAGCGCGAGCGGCGGCACGTTCGGCGTGACCAGCACTTTCATCGCGCGCGCAGTCGTATTGCGCAGGGTGAATTGCGCGCGGAAGGTATCGCCTTCGCGCACTTGCGGCGGCAGGCCCGAAATCAGCTGCAGGTCTTGCGTGCTCTCGATGGTCGCGCTGCCGGTGCCGAAACGCGCCGCCCCGCTCGCCGCGATCGCGACAATGCGAAAACGCGTGATCGAGTCGTTCAGCGGCACATCCACTTGCGCCGTCCCCTTCGCGTCGAGCGTGACACGCGGGTTCCAGTAGAGCAGCGTGTCGAAGAGTTCGCGCGTCGCGCCATGGCCCCCGCCGCCGCCCGCCGGCACGGCCTTACGCCCGAAGTGACGACGCCCGACGATCTCCATCTGCGCTGTAGAAGTTTCCACGCCGTAGGCGCGTTGCTGCAGCATGGCGTCGAGCAGGTCCCAGCTGCGGTTCGGCATGAGTTCGAGCAACGCCTCGTCCACGGCCGCCACGGCGATCTGCGTGCCCGCCGGAACCGGCTGGCCGTCAGGTAGTTGCACGCGCAACTGTACATGCGACGTTGCGCGTACCGCGTAGCGTTTCGCATCGGGCGTCACGTTCACCGCCAGCCGGTGCGCCGCGTCGCCCACGCGGATTTGCGCGAGGCCGTAGCGGAAGGCGGGCTTCGACAGATCGACGAGCGGCGTGGGCGCCTCGTACTGGCGGCCTTCATACCAGAACGCTCGCGCCCATTCGAGCGGCGCCTTCCAGCCCCAGGTGAAGAACGAGTACCACGGCACTTCGTGAATACGCCCACGCAGCGCAAGCACCGAAACGTACACGTTCGGCCCCCACGTGTCGCTCACCTTCAGCTCGACGGTCGGGTCGCGCCCGTCGAGCTGCACCACGTGCGTTTCGATGATGCCCTCGCGCTCCACGGCCACGAGCGCCGTCGCGAAGCGAAACGGCATGCGCACCTGGAAGCGCGCGGTCTCGCCGGGTTCGTAGCTCGTCTTTTCGGGCAACACGTCGATGCGGTCCGTGTTTTCGCTGCCGAACCAGAGTTCTTCCTCGCGCGTGACCCAAACCGAAGTCGTTGCCGTGGATGCATGGCCGTCGCCGTCGCGCGCCGTCGCAACGAGCTGGATGTTGCCCGCTTCCTTGAGCTTGGCGTTGCACGTGAGCAAGCCGTGATCGTCGCTCGTGCCGCTGCACAGCGTGCCGAGATCGCGCGTTTGAGTGTGGTTGTCGTAGGCGTAGAAGCCCCCCACCATGCGCTTGCGCGACGTGGTCGTGATCTTCGCGACGCCCCGCACTTCGAGCTTCACGCCCGCGTGCGGCTTGCCCTGCAAGTCGAGCGCAATCGCAGTGACCGGCACCGTATTGCCCACGGAAACCCAATGCCCCGACTTGATGCCCGCCACTACGGCCGCTGGCCAGAGCGTGGCCGCACCGCTGATGGTCTGCACCTCGCCGTTCGGGTCCGCGAAGGTCGCTTCTAGCGCCAGGCGCTTCGGTCCCTCCACGCTCGGCAGGCTTTTCAGCACCAGCGTACCCGCACCGTTGCGGTCGAGCGTGAGCGGCTCCTTGTCGGCCACGAGCTTCGCGACCTCGTTATCCTCCTGTGGGCCGCTCTCGTCGTCTTCGGATGTGTTGTCGGCCTGGTTCCTGCTCACGTACGGCGTGAAACTGAAATCGCTGTACGTGCCGGCGAATGACGGCGTCGTCTCCTTCACGAGCGCCGAAACCTGCACGGGAAGATTCGACGCCGCGCCGCCCGACACGTAATCGATCTGCACCGCGACGCTCGCTTGCGTCGCCGCGACGAGCGGCGATGTTTTCTCGTTCTGTACGGCTATCGTGCCCTTGAGCACCGGCAAGCGGAACGCCTCCACGCGGAAGCTGCCGCTGTCGTAGCTCATGTGTATCGCGTCGGCGCTGCTGTCGGCTTCGTCATTGCCTTGGGCCGCCGTGCTCGCGTGCGCGTCGCCGTCGTCGAGCGAGACGTCGTATTCGCCAAGCTTCGCTTCGGGCGGCAATGCAAAGGTCGAATCGGCCGTATGGTCGGCGGCCCATTTGAGCGGCAGGTGCCACGTCTGCCCGCTGCCCGCATGGCGTATCGTCACGCGCGTGGGGTACTGCTGCGGGAACACGAAGCCATGCATCGTCTGCGCGCGGATGAAGTGCTTCATCGACACCGTCTCGCCCGCGCGCAGCAGCGTACGGTCGAACACGGTATGCGCGCGCACCGTGGGCGCCACGCTCGTATCGGTCGGCACATTGAAGCGCCACGACTCGATGCCGCGATTCCAGTCCGACTGCACGAAGGCCATGTCGGGGCCCGTTTTGGGGTCGTCGATGCGCGCTGAGACGAATAGCCCGCTGAAACTGTCTTCGCCGCAGTCACGGCGGTTCGAAAGCGGGCCGTCGATCGTCAGCAGTCCGTGGGAATCTGTTTTTCCCGTCGCGAGCGTCTCGCCATTGCAATCCGATACGTGCACGTCCGCGCCCGCTACCGGCTCGCCCTTGTCGAGCGACGTGACCCACACCACGCTGTTCTCGCGGCCCTGCTTGAAATGCACGCCGAGATTCGTGACGAGCACGGTCGTGCGCACGTACATGGGCGCGGGCTTGCCGAGCAAGGATGCCCCTAGCGAGGGCGAAGCGAGTTCGATCACATAGAAGCCCGGCTTCGGCACGGGTATGCCCACCACTTCGAACGGCCGCAGCGCCTTGGGGTCGGCCTTCGGCAGCGTGAGCGTCTGCACGCCCGGCTGGCCCTCGAGCAGCGAAAGCGAACGCACGTCGATGATGCGCTCCTTCGCGTCGTCGTCCCCATCACCCGTCGTGCGCGGAATCACCACCGGCGACTTTGCTCGCGCGAGCAACCCCGGCATCAGCTTGTCGATCGACGTTTCGCTCATGCCGAAGTTGTCGAATTGATCGACGAGACGCATCCAGCGGCGCATGTCGATGTCGGACTGCACCGCGAGTTTTGCGAACTTCGCTTCGCCCGCGTTGAGCCCCTGCACGTGCAGGTCGGCCTCGACGTTGCGCAGTGTGACCGGCACGAGCGGCGGCGTGCCCGGCTCCGCATAGCGCTCGATGATGCCGAAAGTCGAGGACGGAAATTTCGCGAGCGGCGGCATCGGCGCGGTTGCCGTGTGCAGCGGGAACAGGTCGGCGTTCGCGAGCGCTCGACCGCTGACGTCCTTGAGGCCCGCTGGCGCGGTGAGCGTGAGCGTTGCGTGATCGGGCAACGGCGCGGCGAACGAGATCGAACTGACTTCGTTATCCTTGTCGTCTGCACGGAAGGTCGGAGCGATTTCGCCCTTCGGCCCTTGCAGGCGGAACTTCTGCGCGTCGGCGCGCGTGATGGGCGCGCTCAGGTCGATGCGCAGGGGCCGCAGCGGCGTGCATGGCGCCTTCGCATTCTCACGCTCGCAACTCATGCTCGCGGTGAAGGGCGCGCGCACCGTGAAGTCGAAGCGGCGTTCCACGTCGTTGGGCGTGCCGTTCGGTCCCAGCACGCCCTTGCCATACACGAGTTGCATCTTCGCGCTGGAGGGCAGCGTTTGCTGGCAGGCGAGCGTGAGCACGCTGGCGCTGTCCTTCTCGAGCCGGAAATGTTTGAGCAGCACCGCGCGCGTGGATGCATCGGCAAGCTGCACCGGAATGCGGTTGCCGAGCCCACCCGACTCGCACCATACGTGTTCGCGCACGGAAGCCGGCGTGGCGGGGCCATTGAGCTTCAGCACGAATACCTGGTTTTCCTCTATTTCGCCACCATAGGGTCGCACGCTCACCGGAAACGGACCGCCCGTCGAGAACGTGAAGCGGCGCGCGCCCGTCACGGCGTTGCCGGCCTGCGACTTGAGCCCGTCGGCGAGCGTGACGCTGCATTGCACGTCGGGCGGCAGATCGGCGGCGAAATCGTAGGCCCACGTCTTGCCGTCGATCCAGCGGCCCTGGCCCGCACTGGCCGCCGCATTGCTGCATTGCAGGCGCGCGGGGTCCTTCGCGTCGGGCGCGCCGAACGCCACCATGGCCTCGTCGAACTTCACCACCGCCTGGCGCACTTGTGCCACCGTCCCCTGGGGCGACACGCTCACCACGCGCGCGGCATAGGCGCGCCACGCCCAGACCATGCATAAGCCCAGCACCAGCGCTAGCGCCAACGTCCACCACCCGCCAGTTTTTCGTGTTGTTCGTTGCATCGACCGGTCCTCGTTTGCGCGCACGCCGCGCGGCCAGTGCCGGGCGGCGTGCGGTGAATGGTACAGGGCGCCGCACGCTTACGCGCCAGGAATGGCCGGCCGCGCGCTTGCGCAGGCGGCTCGCACCGAACGCGCAGCATGCCGCGACCTGGCAACCGGCGATATCGGAAACCGCTGAATTTTCGAAGGGGCTACGGTGGAGGGAGGACCGCGTGAAACACGCTAGCCTGGCTTGCGAACGCGAGCCGGTGGGAGATGGCGCAAACGTGTGGCGATGATGCGTAGAGAAGGCGCGCTGAGGAGATTACCGCGCCCCGCAGCCGCGCCATGGAACGCGAGCGGCCGGCGGCCGCTCGCAATACATCGGACTACATGGCTTCGCGATAGCGCGCCGCCGGCTTCGATTGGCCAAAGTTTGCGAACATCGCAGACCGGGCGGCTTCGTAGTCGTCCCACTGCTGCGCATCGGGCAGCGGCGGGATCGTCACCGTCTCGCGCCGGTCATAGCCCACGAGCGCCGCGTCGACGAGTTCGCCCACTTCCATCACGGCCGGCAATGCGTTCACGTCCTTGCCGGAGCGCTCCCAGATTTCGGTGCGGGTGGCGCCAGGCACGACGGCCTGAACGTACACGCCTTTCGCGCCAAGTTCCAGATTCAACGACTGCGAAAAATACAGCACGAATGCCTTCGTCGCGCCGTACACGCTCGAGCGAAACTCGGGCGCAAGACCGATGACCGAACCGACGTTCACGATCGCCCCCTTGCCTTCGCGCGCAAAACGCGGCGCGACTGCTGCGGCGAGGCGTGCAACCGCCGTGACGTTCAGGCCGATGAGGCCGCCCACTGCTTCCGGGCCCTGCTCGACGAACGTGCCCGGCAGGCTCGCACCTGCGTTATTGATCAGCACGCCGATGCGTGAGTCTTCCGCGAGGCGCGCCTCCAGCAGCGCAAGGTCGGCATGCGAGGCCAGATCGGCGCGAACGATTTCCACGTTCACGCCATCGCGCTCGCGCAGGCGCGCCGCGAGGTCTTCCATGCGGGCGCGATCGCGCGCCACCAGCACGAGGTCATGACCGCGCTTGGCGAAACGGTCGGCGTACACGGCGCCGATGCCCGTGGATGCGCCAGTGATCAGGACAGCAGGTTTAGCAGACATCGAAACTTCTCCTTGGGGATTCCGTTTACATGATGAACGTCATGTAAACGGAATCATGATGATCGTCATGTATAATGTCAAGCGTCGATCGAAGGAAAGCGGAGAGAACAATGAGGGTCAGTCGCGAACAGGTGGAGATCAATCGCCAGCAGATCCTGGAAGCTGCGGGCCGGCTCTTTCGCGAGCACGGCTACGATGCGGTGACCGTCGCGGACGTGATGAGCGCCGCCGGGCTCACGCACGGCGGGTTCTACGGCTACTTCAAGTCGAAGGACGAATTGATCGCGCAAACGCTCGCCCACGTCTTCGCACAGGGCGAAGGCGGCGATACCGATCTGGCGCGCTATGCGTCGCGCTATCTCTCGGCCCAGCATCGCGACAACGTAGCGGGCGGCTGTCCGACTGCGGCGCTCGCCGCTGAAACGGCACGGCAAACGCCCGAGGCGCGCGCCGTCATGGCGGCAGGACTCGAGCGTCAAATCGGGCGCTTGAGCGCGGGCGTGAATGGCGTGGATGCCGCAGCGGCGCGCCAGGCGGCGATAGGTGGCTGGGCCGCGATGGTGGGTGCGGTGGTGCTTGCGCGCTTGTGCGACGATCCCGCGCTATCGAACGAGATCCTCAAGTCCACGCGCGCCTGGATTGGCGAACGTGAAGCACCGCATGACTGAAAGCGGCCCCTGCCTGTGTTGTGTGAGCAGGCGCGAAGTGAATCAGCCCGCCGCGCGCATTCGCGCCGTTGCGGGCTGATAGTCGCTATGCGGCACGAATCGGCTTCGTCCCGCAGTCAAACTCAACGCGCGTTATACACCGGCGGCGAATAGCTGCTCACTGCGCCATCGGTGCGCGAGCCGCTTTCCGAAGAGCCGCTCGTGGCCGGACCATAACCGGTTGCCTGCGCAACGGCTGCGCCATTTTGCGCGTTCACGCGCGCCTGGGCGCGTTGCAGATCATTGGGGTAATTCAGATCGTTCGTCGAAGGACGATAACCCGCCGCTTCGAGTTGCACGAGCTCACTGCGCACCTGGGCGCGCGTCACAGGACCATTGGTGCCTTGCGACTGCGCAAATGAAATGGCCGGCGCTGCAAGCACAGCAGCGATCGCAACGGCCTTGATTAGCGTTCTCATGACTCACCTCCAGTAACTTGGTCGAATCGGCGCAGCAGCTTGTCTGCATCCGTTGAGTACAAGTCTAGGAACGTTGGCCTTGCGAATAAATGCCGCAAACGCGAATTTACTATTCTCTCAGGGCAGATAATCCACTCTCATTGCTCAAATGCATAAGCTTCTATTCGTTTGGAATATGGAGCATGTGCGCAACGCACTGTTCCACTCTGATGCATGATAGGGACTCTTCCGAATCTTCGATGAGGAGGCAGCAATGGCGACATGGCAACCGGACCCGACCTTCTACCCGTCTGCGCGCATGGCTGGCGACGCCCCACCGGAGACACTGGCGTACGTCGCCAGCTTCGACCCCACGCGCAGCGTGCCCGATTCACTCGATGTGGTCGATCTGGACCCGCGTTCACCGGAATTTGGGTGCATCGTGCACCGGCTGCCGATGCCCAATGTCGGCGACGAGCTCCATCACTTCGGCTGGAATGCCTGCAGTTCGTGTCTGTGCCCAAACGCCCCTCACGCGCATACCGAGCGCCGCTATCTCATCGTGCCTGGGATACGCTCCTCGCGCATTCATATTGTCGACACGAAGCCCGATGCACGTCGCCCCCATATCGCGCGCGTGCACGAACCCGAGAGCGTCGCGCAACGCGCGGGCTATACACGGCCCCACACCGTGCATTGCGGGCCGGAAGGCATTTATGTGACGTCGCTTGCGAACGCGCAGGGCGAGGCGCCAGGCGGCGTCTTTCTGATGGACCACGAGAGCTTCGACATTCTCGGCCAGTGGGAGATCGACCGCGGCCCGCAACAACTCGCCTACGACGGCTGGTGGCACCTCGGTTATGACACGCTCGTGACGAGCGAATGGGGCCTGCCTGCGGACTTCGAGAACGGCCTCGTGCCCGAAGTGCTGCTCGGCGGCCAGTATGGCCATCGCCTGCACTTCTGGGATTTGCACACGCGCCAGCACAAGCAGGTGCTCGACTTCGGCGCGGAAAACCAGCTCGTGTTCGAGCTGCGCCCCGCGCACAACCCCACGCGACCCTACGGCTTCGTGAATTCCGTGATCAGCCTGAAGGACCTCTCGGCCTCGATCTGGCAGTGGTATCTCGACGGCGACCAGTGGGCCGCGCGCAAGATCATCGAAATTCCGGCCGAGCCGGCCGATCCCGAACATCTGCCGCCCATGCTCAAGGGCTTTGCGGCGGTGCCGCCGCTCGTCACCGATATCGCGCTCTCGCTCGACGACCGCTTTCTCTACGCGTCATGCTGGGGAACGGGGGATTTGCGGCAATACGATGTGTCGGACCCGGAGAATGCGCGTCTGACGGGGTGCGTGCGCATCGGCGGCATTGCGGCGCACGCGGCGCATCCCTTCGCGCCCGGGCGCAAGCTCAACGGCGGACCGCAAATGGTGGAAGCGAGCCGCGACGGCCGGCGCGTCTATTTCAGCAACTCGCTGTATGGTGCGATCGACGGGCAGTTCTATCCCGAAGGCATCGACGGCTGGATGGTGAAACTCGACGCCGCGCCCGACGGCGGCCTCGAGTTCGACGAGCGCTTCTTTGTCGAATGGCCGAAGTCGCACCGGCCTCACCAGATGCGGCTCGAAGGCGGCGATTGCTCATCTGATTCGTACTGCTACCCATAAGCGCGGAGCATCGTATGGAGGAAGTCTTTGGCACACACTGGGGCGCCTGGGCAGCCGTAGTGGGCAGCGGCGTCTTTCACGGTGTGAACCCGGCGATGGGTTGGCTCTTCGCAACCGCGCTCGGTCTGCAGCGCGGAAGCCGCACAGCGCTGCTGTTCGCGTTGCCGCCTATCGCGCTCGGTCATGCGGCATCCATTCTGCTGTTCACGAGTTCCACGGCAGCGCTGGGCGCGCACCTGCCGCTTGCCGCGCTGCATTGGGGGCTCGGTGCGCTACTCATCGCATGGGCCGCCTGGCAGCACGCGTATGGGCACCGGCACCGTGTGCGCGTGGGGATGACCGTGGGCTTTGCCGGGCTTGCGGCATGGTCCGCGTTGATGGCCACGCTGCACGGCGCGGGACTCATGCTGATGCCCGCCATGCTGCCGCTGTGCGCAGGCGCGGGCGGCACAGCGGGCCTTGCGAACCCGCTTGCGCTTTCGTTTGCGTTCACCGCACTGCATACGGTCACGACGCTCGCCACCACGGCGGCCATCGCGCTGCTTGCCTACGAGTATCTCGGCCTTGGCGTGTTGCGGCGGGGCTGGATCAATTTCGACTGGCTCTGGCGCGGAGCGCTCGTGGCGACTGGCACATTGATGATCGCGACGGCGTGAGTCGTCGATTCAAACTCTCGGGGCGGCATCGTCTGTTTGCGGTTGGACAGTGCCCGCGCATCCTTGACCTTTCCTGAAACTGTGCCTGCGCGAACTGCGCGATACTTGCCGGCAGGTCGCTGCGCGATTAGCGTGGGTGCCTTGTTAGCCAACACGCCAACCCCTGAACCAAAGGAGAGAGAAATGAGTATCTTCGGTGACATCGTCAACAAACTGTTTCACAAGGCCAAACCCGATGCGGCCCCGCCCGCTGCCGAGCCGACTCCGGATCCGGCGACGGCTCAGGCTGCCGCACCGGAAGCAGCACCGGCGCCCGCGCCGCTGGCCGATGTCGACGTTGCGGCGGTGATGGATCAACTCGTTGCGGAAAGCGGGCAGACGCTCAACTGGCGCACGTCCATCGTGGACACGATGAAGGCGTTGGGTGTGGACAGCAGCCTTGAGCATCGCAAGCAACTGGCGCAGGAACTCAAGTACACCGGCGACATGAACGACTCGGCCAGCATGAACGTATGGCTGCATGGGCAAGTCATGGCAGCGCTGGCCGCAAATGGCGGCAAGCTGCCGGCGGATCTGGGCGGCTAATGCCATACCGGCAGGCCCGGGCGTGATGACTCACACCGGGCCTGCCCGCACGAACCGGCGTAGTTGCTGCGAACGCTGAGCGATCGCGTCGCTGCCATGCGGGCCGTTGTGAACCCCGAACGCCTCAACTCCCCGCTGGAAAATCCGTGCCAAGGCTCAACTCGCGCCACGCCTCGATATCGGCAAGCGCCGCGCGCAAGCGGTTCGCCACCGCATCCACGCCGAATGCGCCCAGCACGAGATGCCGCGGCGGCTTTTCGACCTCTGTGATGCGTATCATCGCCTGCGCCGCGCGCACCGGATCGCCGGGCTGATGCCCGCTGCCTTCAGCCGTGCGCTTCATGCGCGCGCCGGCCGTTTCGGCATAGTCGTCGATACGATTCGGCGTCTGCACGAGCGAGCGGCCTGCCCAGTCCGTGCGAAACGGCCCCGGCTCCACGCAGGTCACCTTGATGCCAAGCGGCCCGGCTTCCGCCAGCAGCGAATCGGAGAATCCCTCCACCGCATGCTTCGACGCCGCGTAGTAGCCGGAACCCGGAAAGCCGGCGAGCCCCGCCACCGACGTAATGTTGATGACGTGTCCCTTGCGGCGCGCGCGCATACCCGGCAGCACCGCGCGCGTGAGTGCGAACAGGCCGAACACGTTGGCGTCGAATTGCGCGCGGATCGCGTGCTCCTCGCCCTCTTCGATCGAACTCTGGTAGCCGTAGCCCGCGTTGTTGACGAGCACGTCGACCGCGCCGAACTGCTTGTGCGCGGCCGCGACGGCGGCGTCGATTTGCGCGACGTCGGTCACGTCGAGCGAAACGGGCAGCAGGCGATCGCCGGCCTCGGGCGCGAGATCGTCGAGCGAGGCCTTGTTGCGCGCGCTCGCCACGCAGCGCCAGCCGCGCGCGAGCACGGCGCGCGCAAGCTCGCGGCCAAAGCCGGTCGAACAGCCGGTCACGAACCAGACGGGCGTTGCATTCTGGGAATCAACGGACATGGGATAGCCTCCCGGAAGAAGGGGCAGACAAGGCTGCCGAAGACAGGGGGAAAGCAGAAGATGGCGGCCGCCGCCCTGGGCGATCGCATGCGCAGATCCAGATGATACCGGTCACGCAGGAAGTCTGCTGGCGCGCCCTTGCCCTTGATCGCGTGCCGGTGAACGCCTGCGCCAATCGCCCGAGCCATGTACCATACGGCGCTTGGCGCCGCGATCGATCGCAGTTGTCGATTACTGCGGATTACAGCGCGCCCGATTCAACCGTCACCTGCCGGAGAAGAAACCCGATGTCCACCGTCACCACGCCCGCGCACCCCACTGCCGAAATCGCCGATGCCGTGCGCGCCCTCGAAGCGCGCTACGGCACGCCGTGGTCCGCGCCGTTGCCGGACTGGAACGCTACGCTCGACACGCTGCTCGCGCATCGCTCGGTGCGCAATTACGCGGACCGTCCGCTGCCTGAAGGCACGCTCGAAACGTTGATCGCAGCGGCACAATCGGCCTCGACCTCGTCGAACCTGCAGACGTGGAGCGTGGTTGCCATCGAGAACCCCGAGCGCAAGGCGCGCCTCGCCGAGCTTGCGGGCGGCCAGTCGCATGTTCGCGCAGCACCGCTCTTTCTCGTGTGGCTCGCCGACCTCTCGCGCCTCGAAGCGGCGGGCGCGCGCAGCGGGGCTAGCGTCGAAGGTCTGCACTACATGGAGACGCTGGTCGTCGGCATGATCGATGCGGCGCTTGCCGCGCAAAACGCCGTGGTCGCGCTCGAATCGCTCGGCATGAGCGCGGTGTATATCGGCGGCATCCGCAATCAGCCTGAGCAGGTGGCCGCGGAACTGGGCCTGCCGCCGCGCGTGCTCCCGGTGTTCGGCCTGTGCGTGGGCTATCCCGACGAAACGCGCCCCGCGGATGTGAAACCGCGCTTGCCGCAGGAGGTCGTACTCCACCGCGAACAATACGACGCACCCTCGCAAGCAGCGGCCATTGCGCAGTACGACGAGGTCATGGGCGGCTTCCAGACCGCCCAGGGATTGAGCGCGGCGGGCTGGACCGTGCGCTCGCTTGCGCGCTGGCGCAGCCGCGAGTCGCTGCATGGCCGCGACCGCTTGCGCGACGCGCTCAACGCGCTCGGCTTCGAGCTGCGCTGAACATCACAGACGACGTAGTCCGTACGCCACACAGGAGAAACGCAAATGAAAGTCGCCGTCATGGGCGCAGGCGCAGTAGGCTGCTTTTTCGGCGGCATGCTCGCGCGCGCGGGACACGATGTGGTCTTGATCGGCCGGCCCCAGCACGTCGAGGCCATTACGCGCGACGGGCTGCGCGTCGAAGCGCAGCAGTTCGACGAGCGCATCGGCGCGCCACATCTCACGGCCAGCACCGAAACCTCCGCGGTGGCGGGCGCCGACCTCGTGCTGTTCTGCGTAAAGTCGACCGACACCGAGAACGCAGGCGCGGCGATCAAACCGCATCTGCGCGCCGACACGCTCGTGCTCACGCTGCAGAACGGCGCGGATAACGCGGAGCGCCTGCGCACCGTGATCCCGCAGGACGTGGCGGCCGCGGTGGTCTATGTCGCCACGGAGATGGCGGGGCCCGGCCACGTGCGCCATCACGGGCGCGGCGAACTGGTGATCGAACCTTCACGCGCGAGCGACGCCACCGCGCGCACGCTCATCGACGCAGGCGTGCCCACGGAAATCTCGCCCAATGTACGCGGCGCGCTGTGGGCGAAGCTGATCGTGAACTGCGCGTACAACGCGCTTTCGGCAATCACGCAATTGCCGTATGGGCGTCTCGTGAAGGGCGCGGGCGTGAGCGAGACGATGCACGACATCGTGGGCGAATGCGTGGCCGTCGCTCAGGCCGACGGCGTGACGCTGCCACCGGACATCGACAGCGCAGTGCCGCGCATCGCGCAGACCATGCCCGGCCAGTATTCGTCCACGGCGCAGGATCTCGCGCGCGGCAAACTCAGCGAGATCGATCACCTCAACGGCTACGTCGTGAAACGCGGCGCGGCGCTTGGCGTGCCCACGCCTGCGAACCGTATGCTGCAAACGCTCGTGCGACTCATCGAGGACAAGGCGCGCGCGGCGATCTAGCCCGCGTGCGCCGGTCGTCATGCTCGTCATGCGTTAGCGGTCGAACACGAGCAAGGTGGAAGTCGCGGATGCGTAGAGCTTGCCCTGCGCATCCGTGATGCTGGCCTCCGTGAAGGCGGCGCGGCGGCCAATGCTCAGCACACGCCCTTCCGCACGCACCGGGCCGGTATCGGCGGTCATGGGCCGGTGGTACGCAACCTTCAGCTCGAGCGTGGTGTAGCCCTGATTCGTGCCGAGCCGCGAGTGCGCGGCGCAACCGCACGCGGAATCGAGCAGCGTGGCGGCATAGCCGCCGTGCACCGTGCCGATGGGGTTGTACACGTGCGGACCGGGCGTGCCTTCGAACACCACGCGGCCCTCTTCGACTTCGACCAGCCTGAAGCCAAGCGTTTCGCCAATGGCCGGGCCACGGCTTCCATGCAGCATGTGCTGCAACTGTTCGACGCCGGTCAGGCCGGCAGGCATTTCAGCAACGAGGTTCATTCAGGCGTCTCCAACGATGACGCGCGAGTGCGCGCGCCTTTGCGATTCGCCATCGTAACGCTTTTAGAACGATCGTGCTTAAACTATCGCGGGCTCGCTATGTGTTTCGATTCAGGCCTCGATTCATTGCATTCGAACGTTTCAATACGTCTCGAGATGCAGCCGCCCTTCGCGTTTGAGACGGTCCCACAAGGCCTCCCAGCCCATGCCGTGCTTCTCGGCAATCTCCTGAAGCGCCTGCAGCACGCCGTCCTCCATGCCCTTCAGCCCGCAGACATAGACATGCGTGTTGCCGTCTTTGAGCAACTGCGCAACATCCACGGCGCGCTCGCGCATGGCGTCCTGCACATAGCGCCTGGGCTGGCCCGGCGTGCGTGAAAAGGCGAGGGTCGTATCGATGAAATCTTTCGGCAGATTCATCAGGGGTCCGAAATACGGCAGTTCCTGCTGCGTGCGCGCGCCGAAAAAGAGCATGAGCTTGCCGGTCGCGCCCTTGAGCCTGCGGCGGCGGCGATATTCGGTCATCGCGCGCATGGGCGCGGAGCCGGTGCCCGTGCAGATCATCAGCAGATGCGAATTCGGATGGTTCGGCATCAGGAAGGTATTGCCGAACGGCCCGATCACGGTCACCACGTCGCCCTTCTTCAGGTCGCAGAGATAGTTCGAGCACACGCCATCGGTCGCGTTGCCGCTGTGGTCGCGCGTCACGCGCTTCACCGTGAGCGAGACGTTGTTGTAGCCGGGACGCTCGCCGTCGCGCGGGCTCGCAATCGAATACTGGCGCGCATGATGGGTCCGGCCTTCCGGGGTCGCGCCCGGCGGCAAGATGCCGATAGACTGGCCTTCCAGCACCGGGAACGGCATGGCGCCGAAATCGAGCACGATGTGATGGATGTCGCTTTCGGTGGCGTCGTGGGTCAGGCGATAGTTGCCGACCACGGTCGCCGTGGTCGGCGCCTTGTGCGTGTAGAGCTGGACATAGGGGCGCGCTGCCGACCACGGCGGCACGGTCGAGCCGCGCACCATGTCGGAGCCACCGACGGGCACATCGACCGCATTCGGCGCCGCTTGTGCAACGCTTGCCGCATCGCCTGATTCTTGTGCTGCGGCCGGCGCACCCACCGATGGATTCTGCGCGGGCAGTTCGTCCCACGTGAACTGCTCGTCAATGGAGTACGCCTCGGCCTTGAGCACGTTGCGCCAGTTGTCGATCGCGCCGGTCGGACATGGCGGCACGCAGGCCATGCAGGCGTTGCAGACATCGGCCTTCACCACATAGTTGGTGCCGTCGTGCGTAATCGCGTCGATGGGACACGTTTCCTCGCACGTATTGCAGCGTATGCAGATTTCAGGATCGATCAGGTGTTGCCTGAGAATTTCCACGGGTAGCGGACCGTTCATGATTGTCTCCCACCGCGGCGCGCGAATGCGTCGCTACGCGCCGCCGCGCTCCTCAGTTAAAGCGCACGTATTCGAAATCGATGGGCTGCCGGTTGATGCCCATGGCCGGCGGCGCGATCCAGTTGGCGAACTTGCCGGGCTCGGTCACGCGGCCCATGAGCGAGGCGACATAGGCGCGGTCTTCCGCGGTGGGCAGCCATTTCGCTTCGTTCGCGGCCCATTCGGCCTCGCCAATCACGCGGCCGTCCGGCGAAACACGCACGCCCGCAAAGGTGCCGATCTGGCGGTTGAACGCCTTGTGCGGCACCGTGAGCCGGGCGTCGATGCTCGCCTTTTCCAGCACCTTGTTCCAGCGGTTCACGCCCGCAATCGAGTCCTTGATGTAGTCGTCGCGCAGCACTTCGTTCATGGCATTGAGCATCGGCACCTCGCGCTCCACGAGCTTGCCGTCCTGCACGTCGAGCAGGCGGTATTGCTGGCCTTCGAGCTGGTGGTCGTCGTCTCGCTTGGTCTCTTCATAGCGGCCCTTCAGGCCCGAGCTATAGAACGTCGCGGCATTCGACGAGTGGTCGGCGCCGAACAGGTCGATCGTCACCGAATAGTGGAAATTCAGGTAGCGCTGAATCGTTTCGAGGTCGATCACGCCCGCGGCGCGCAGGCGCTTCACGTCGTCGGTCTTCAGTTCGTTCATGACCTGCGCGGTGCGTTGCACGACACGCGAGATGCCCGATTCACCGACGAACATGTGATGCGCCTCTTCGGTCAGCATGAATTTCGTCGTGCGCGCGAGCGGGTCGAAGCCGGATTCGGAAAGCGCCGAAAGCTGGAACTTGCCGTCGCGGTCGGTGAAATACGTGAACATGAAAAACGCCAGCCAGTCAGGCGTTTTCTCGTTGAACGCACCGAGAATGCGCGGGTTGTCGTCGTCGCCCGAACGGCGATCGAGCAATGCTTCGGCTTCCTCACGACCATCGCGTCCGAAGTAGCGATGCAGCAGATACACCATCGCCCACAGGTGCCGGCCTTCTTCCACGTTCACCTGGAACAGGTTGCGCAGGTCGTACATGGAAGGCGCGGTGAGGCCGAGATGACGCTGCTGCTCGACGGAGGCCGGCTCCGTGTCGCCTTGCGTGACGATGATGCGGCGCAGATTCGCGCGATGCTCGCCCGGCACGTCCTGCCATGCGGCCTCGCCCTTGTGCGCGCCGAAATGGATCTTGCGATCCGCAACGCCAGGCGTAAGGAAGATGCCCCAGCGGTAATCGGGCATTTTCACATGGTCGAAGTGCGCCCAGCCGCCCGCGTCGACGCTCACCGCCGTGCGCAGATAGACGTCGTAGCCGTGCGACCCGTCGGGGCCCATGTCGCCCCACCACGAGAGGAAGTTCGGCTGCCATTGCTCGAGGGCGCGCTGCAGCGCGCGGTCGTCGGCCAGGTTGACGTTGTTCGGAATCTTTTCGCTGTAATTGATCGTGGACATTGCGGTTCCTTGCGGCAAATTCGACGGACGCGGCAAACGCGGCGGCGGATGCGGATATCAGACGCGGGCGACGTCGAACTGCGCCTTGCTGCCCTTGCCGTACACCTTGAGCGCGCCCTTCTCGCCCACGGCGTTGGGCCGGTTGAAGATCCAGTTCTGCCACGCGGAGAGCCGCCCGAAGATGCGCGTTTCCATCGTCTCCGGGCCGTTGAAGCGCAGGTTCGCTTCGAGACCCGTGAGCGCGTCGGGCGACATGACCGCGCGCTCTTCCAGCGCGAGACGGATTTCGTCGGGCCAGTCGATGTCGTCGGGCGAGGCCGTCACGAGGCCAAGGCGCTCGGCCTCGACCGGCTTCACCGCTTCGCCAATCCTGGCGCGCACGGCATCGAGCGGTTCGGTTTCCTCATAGAAACGCCGCGCGAGGCGCGATTGATGCGTGAACATCGGATAAAGGCCGAAGTTCGCTTCCGAGAGCGTGATGGCCGGTTCTTCGTCTTCGTTCGCGGGCAGCGCGGCCATATATGTGCGGTCCGCGGCGAAGGCGAGTTCGGCAAAGGTGCCGGCGAAACACGAGCCAGGTTCGATCAACGCGAACAGCGAACGCGAAGACACATCGATGCGCGCCAGCGTGCGGCGCAGCATGCCGATGGTCTCGCGCACGAACCAGTGGTCGCGGTGCGCGAGCAGCGCGGCGTCGGCGGCGAGCACGGTGCGCGCGTCGCCTTCGGTCTTGAGGATCCACGTGCCGATGTCGAGTTCGTTCGTGCGCATGCAGAGTATCGCGTCGTCCAGCTCGCGCGCGAACTGCAGCGGCCACCACGACGCGCCGGCGGAGACAATTGATTCGATGTCCGAAGCAGGTGCTGTGACGGGCGCTTTCGCGGTAAACGTCGCGGTGCGCTTCGCGCGGTCGATCGTAATATCGATGGTTGCGTAGCTCAGACCACTATCGTGCTCCACACGCTCGATACGCGTAAGCGCAATGCCTTGCGCACCCGCTGGCCGGTCACTCGCGGCCGCAAGTTCGAGCGCACGTGCCTGCACGGCCTGGCCGAACTGGTTCGGCTTCACGACTTCATCCACGAGGCGCCAGGCTTTCGCGCGTTCGCCGCGTATGCCTTCCACCACGGTGCAGAAGATGTCGGCGCGGTCGTGGCGCACCTTGCGCTTGTCGGTCAGACGCGTGAGGCCGCCCGTGCCCGGCAGCACGCCAAGCAGCGGCACCTCCGGCAGCGCGACCGAGGAGGACCGGTCGTCCACGAGCATGATCTCGTCGCAGGCCAGCGCCAGCTCATAGCCGCCGCCCGCGCAGGCGCCGTTCACCGCCGCAATGAACTTCAGGCCCGAATGGCGCGACGAATCTTCCATGCCGTTGCGCGTTTCGTTGGTGAACTTGCAGAAGTTGACCTTCCACGCGTGGGTGGAGAGCCCGAGCATGAAGATATTGGCGCCCGAGCAGAACACGCGGTCTTTCAGGCTGGTCAGCACGACGGTACGCACTTCCGGATGCTCGAAGCGGATGCGCTGGAGTGCATCGTGCAGTTCGATATCGACGCCGAGGTCGTATGAATTCAGCTTCAGCTTGTAGCCGTCGCGAATGCCGCCGTCCTCGGCGATGTCCATGCCGAGCGTGGCCACGGCGCCGTCGAACGTCAGCTTCCAGTGCCGGTACTGCGAAGGCTCGGTGCGGTAATCGACCCGTTGCGGGGCGACGGCGGTTTCGACTGCGGCCATGAGCGTCTCCTTTCTGCACTTCGTTTCAATCAACGATAGTGCAATGGAGTGCTCATGTAAAGCATATCAATGCAGTTTAGTGCATGTTGAGGGGTAAACCCGCGATGCCTTCGCAGGCGCGGCCGCCAGTTACTCGATGCGCGGCGCCTCGGCGGCCAGGCGGGCGGCGAGCCGGTCACGCAGTTGCAGGTAGGCGTCGGCGAGCGTCTTTTCGCTGGTGTCGAAGCTCATGTCGGCGCGGCCATACAGTTCGCTGCGGCCCGCCAGGATACGTTTGAGGTCGTCCATCGCCTCGCTGTTGCCCGAATTGCCCGACATGGGGCGCAGGTCGCCCTGCGCCACGACGCGGCGCATGTGCTCTTCGGGCGCGGCCTGCAGCCAGACGGTGAAGCAATGCGCGAGCAGCACATTGAAGGTGGCCGGCTCGGAAACGAGACCGCCCGGCGAGGCGATCACGGCGCGCGGGTGCTCCGCGACCACGGCCTCCAGCGCCCGATGCTCGTAGCGGCGATAGGCGCTTGCGCCATACAGCGAGTGGATCTCCGACGGCGGACAGCCCGCCAGTTGTTCGATCACCCGCGTCAGTTCGACGAACGGCACCTTCAGCTCCTGCGCGAGCATGCGCCCCAAGGTGGACTTGCCCGCGCCGCGCAGGCCGATGAGCGCGATACGCTCGTTGCGTTGCGGATCGGCGCTGGTTTGCGAGAACATCTCGGCGAGCGCCACGCGCGCGCGCTGCAAGGCAGCCGGGTCGCGCCCCTGCAGCAGCTCGCGGATCAGGAGCCATTCCGCCGACGAGGTCGTGACGTCGCCGATGACCTCGGCGAGCGGGCAGTTCAGCGTGTTCGCGATCTGCCGCAGCACCAGCACGGAGGCATTCCCCACCCCGGACTCCAGATTCGCCAGATGCCGCTCCGAGAGCCCGGTTTCCGCCGCCAGCGTCTTGCGCGTCATGCCGCGCCGCGCGCGCAGCATGCGCACGCGCTCACCCATGGCAGTGAGGAACGGATCGCGTTCGGCGCGCTCGCCGCGCGCGGCGTCGTCGGCGGCTTCCGCTGGAAGCTCGGCAATGTAAGTTTGCTTCATCTTAGGGAATCTCTTAACCCGCGTTGATGTACTATAGTGCTTGACATGCATTTTGCTAACCGCTAATTTTCCGCGAAAAGGTCGAACGACGACAAATCCGATCGTGGCAGACAGAGCGGAGACACCACCGTGCAAATCCATGCAGCGTCGCCAGAACACGCCGCGGCTGTAGCGCCGCCCGCGCAATTCAACTTCGCCACGCACCTGTTCTCGCTCAATGCGGCGCGCGCCGCGAAGACCGCTTATATCGACGACACGCTCACGCTGAGCTACGGCGAACTCGAAACGCAGGCCCGCCGCTTCGCGTCCGCCATGCGCGCGCTCGGCGTTCACACCGAAGAACGTGTTCTGCTCGTGATGCTCGACACCATCGAGTTGCCCATTGCCTTTCTCGGCGCGCTCTATGCGGGAATCGTCCCGGTGGTCGTCAATACGCTGCTCACGCCGGCCGACTACGTGTATATGCTCACGCACAGCCGCGCGCGCGTGGTCATCGCATCGGGCGCGGTGCTGCCAGCGGTGAGCGCCGCGCTCGCCGAAGCACAATGTGAGGACTGCCAGTTAATCGCTTCGCAGCCCGCTTTAGATGAACCACTAGCGGTCCTCGCCGATCTGATCGCGCGCGCCGAGCCCGCCCCGCGCGCCGCGCAAACGGGCTGCGACGACATCGCGTTCTGGCTCTACTCCTCAGGATCGACGGGAAAGCCCAAAGGCACGGTGCATACGCACGCCAATCTCTACTGGACCGTCGAGACCTACGCGAAGCCCATTCTCGGCATACGCGAAAGCGACATCGTGTTTTCGGCGGCCAAGCTGTTCTTCGCCTATGGACTCGGCAACGGCCTTTCGTTTCCCCTGTCGGTCGGCGCGACCACGATCCTGATGGCCGAACGCCCCACCGCCAACGCCGTATTCGCGCGCCTCGTGCAGCATCGGCCCACGGTGTTCTACGGCGTGCCCACGCTCTATGCGAGCATGATGGCCTCGCCCAACCTGCCCGCACGCGCCGATATCGCGCTGCGCGTATGCACCTCCGCGGGCGAGGCGCTGCCGCGCGAACTGGGCGAGCGCTTCAGGGACCACTTCGGCAGCGACATTCTCGACGGCCTCGGCTCCACGGAAATGCTGCACATCTTCCTCTCGAACCGCCCGGGCGCCGTGGAATACGGCACCACGGGCCGCCCTGTGCCCGGCTACGAAATCGAACTGCGCGACGAGACCGGCGCGCTTGTGCCCGACGGCGAAATCGGCGACCTCTTCATCCGCGGGCCGAGCGCGGCCGTGATGTACTGGTGCAATCGCGAAAAGTCGCGCGCGACCTTCCTCGGCGACTGGGTGAGAAGCGGCGACAAGTACCGGCGCCTGCCAGGCGGCGCCTATGTCTATGCGGGCCGCAGCGACGACATGCTCAAGGTGAGCGGCCAGTACGTTTCGCCCATCGAAGTCGAAATGGTGCTCATGCAGCACGACGCGGTGCTCGAAGCCGCCGTGATCGGCGTCGATCAGGGCGGCCTCGTGAAGACCTGCGCGTTCGTCGTCCTCAAGCAGGCGGCAGCGGACACCTCGCATGAAGCACTGGCCGAGCAGTTGAAGGCGTTCGTCAAAACGCGGCTCGCGCCGCACAAGTATCCGCGCGACATTCTGTTCGTCGACGATCTGCCGAAAACGGCGACCGGTAAAATCCAGCGTTTCCGGCTGCGCCAGCAGTTTCAGTCGTGACAGCGACACGTGACGACACTATGACAAGCGCCATGAACGAAAGCGAATTTGCCGACCTGCCCGCCACGCATGCGCACGATGCGCTGCGCATTGAATATCGCTGGATCGGCGCGGCAGACGGCGAAGCGCCGCTCGCCGTGTTCCTGCACGAAGGTCTCGGCTCGATCGCCATGTGGAAGGAGTGGCCCGCCGCGCTTTGCGCGCGCCTCGGCATGCGCGGGCTCGTTTATTCGCGTCCGGGTTACGGGCGCTCCACGCCGCGCGCGCCTCACGTGAAATGGCCCGTCGATTTCATGACCCAGCAGGCGCGCGAGGTCTTGCCCGCCCTGCTCGACGCACTCGGCATCAGCGCAGCCGAACGCACGCGCATGTGGCTGATCGGTCATAGCGACGGCGCCTCCATCGCGCTGCTCTATGCCGCCGCTTTTCCCGAAGCGCTCGATGGCGCGGTGGCAATCGCGCCGCACGTCTTCGTCGAAGCGATATCCGTCGAAAGCATAGCCGAGGCGAAGGTTGCGTACGAAACGACCCGCCTGCGCGAAAAGCTCGCGCGCTATCACGACGATGTCGATTCCGCATTCTACGGCTGGAACGACATCTGGCTCGATCCCGCCTTCCGGGCCTGGAACATCGTCGGCGATCTTGCATCGATTCGTGCGCCATTGCTCGCCGTACAGGCCGTAGACGACCACTACGGCACCATGGCGCAGGTCGAAGCGATTGGCGCGGCCGTGCCGCACGCAAGCGTCCACGCGCTAGCACACGGCGGCCATTCTCCGCATCGCGATGCGCCGCAGCCACTGGACGACGCAATCGAGCAGTTCACTTCCGCCCAACGCAAGCCAGCGGCCTGAAGGCCGCACAGAGGCGCGCCCGAGCGCCCGTCGAATGCCTCTAAAATGAGGCGAATCGATGCGCAGCGCATAACAAACCGCCTCCGGTACCGCATCGAAGTCCATCCAGGGGCCAAACACGCCTCATCGCTGCAATCCTTTGGTGATATTGTCTTTCTTTGCCGGGTGGAGACGGGGTCCGACCACGCGAGACCTCCGGCGGGAAAGCAGAAGCACGGGGCACCAAAAAAGCGAGACGCAAGAAGACCGGCCGGACCGCGCGCGCCGGCCAGAACGATGAGCGATTCCATTCTGATGAACGTTTCAAGAACCTCGGTGCGACTGAGGCGAGCCTGGGCGTCGATGCGTCCGCGCTTCGTGCGCGCCTTCGCGCCCGCGCTGCGCAACCTGCAATATGTGAAGCGCCGCATGCGCCCGCTCGCCGTCGTGGCTAGCGTGGGCTTTCCGCTTTACTACTACGTCTGGAAAGACCTCTTTCCTCAGCCGTATGAAAATCTCACGCTGCGCCTGATCGGCTCGCTTCTGTTCGTGCCGATTCTGGCGTTCGAACGCTGGCCTGCCGCGCTGAAAAAGCTGCTGCCGTGGTACTGGTACTTCTGCACGCTCTACGCATTGCCGTTCTTTTTCACGTTCATGCTGCTCAAGAACAACGGCAACGAAGTGTGGGTGGAAAGCGCGCTGATCGCGGCGTTCGTGATGGTGCTGCTGCTCGACTGGCTCATGCTCGTGCTGCAGTTCCTCGTGGGCATCAGCCTGGCGGTGATCGCGTACTGCCTCACCACGTACCCCATCGTGCTCGGGCCGAACTACCTCACCCATCTGGCGATCTTTTCATTCGCGGTGGCGATCGGCGCCGTGGCCAATTACGATCAGGACCGCATTCAGATCGAACAGGAGCGCGCCATGCTGGCCACGGCAGGCAGCGTGGCGCACGAACTGCGCACCCCGCTCGTGGCGATCCGCGTGGGCGCCGCAGGCCTCATGCGCTATTTACCCGCGCTGCTCGACACCTATCAGCTCGCCCAGCGCAGCCGCTTGCCCGTGCCCAAAATACGCGTGGCGCATCTGCATTCGCTGCAAGGCGTGGTTGGCCGCATTGAACAGGAAGCCCTGCATTCGAACGCGATCATCGACATGCTGCTCGCCACGGCGCGCTTCACGGGCGGCAACATGCAAAACGCAACAACGTGCTCGATCGTGCATTGCGTGGAAACCGCGCTTGCGCGTTTTCCGTTTCGCGAAGGCGACCGGCGTCGGGTAATCTGCAATCTGCGCCCCGATTTCGAATTCCACGGATCTGAAATGCTTACCGTTCACGTGCTCTTCAATCTGCTCAAAAATGCCTTTCGGCACATGGGCAGCATCGAAGGCGCGCAGATTTCTATTCGTCTTGAATCAGGGCAACGGGCCAATCGTTTGATTTTCAGCGATACGGGCACCGGTATTTCCCCTGAGGTATTGCCGCACATCTTCACGCGCTTTTATACTTCGACAACCGCCACCGATGACGTGACGCTCGGAGCAGGAATCGGGCTGGCATTCTGCCGCGATGTCATGCAAGCGATGGGTGGAGCAATTACCTGCTCTTCCGTAAAAGGCGAATATACCGAGTTCGTTTTGACATTCCCTGCGCCATGACGAAAGCCATTCAGCCGTTCTCCTACCCGACCACCGTCGCCTTCGTCGACGACAGCGCCGCGTTCCTTTCGAACCTGAGCCTGCAACTCGACCCCGACCTGGCCTTCCGCCTGTTCAGCTCGCCCAGCGAGGCGCTGAAGTTTCTCAATGGCCGTGCCGGACCGAACCGGGCCGCTGAGCCCATCTTTAGCCCGTATCTGGACCGCACCGAAGAAAACGATGCGCACCAGGTCATCGCCATGCGCGTCGACGCGATACGTAGTCTCGTACATAACGCGTCGCGCTTCGAGTCGGTATCGGTCGTGGTCGTCGACTACGACATGCCCGAACTCAACGGCATGGAGTTTTGCCGCCGGATTACCGACCCGTCGATCAGGAAAATCGTGCTGACCGGCAAGGCCGACGAGCACGTGGCGGTGAAAAGCTTCAACGAAGGGCTGATCGACCGCTTCATCCGCAAGCATGAAGTCGATGCCGTGGAAACGCTGAACCAGGCGATCGACGATATGCAGCGCGCGTATTTCGACCGCTGTTGCAGCACGGTGCTCGACGCACTCGCCGTTTCCGAATATGCCTTCCTCAAGGATCATGCGCTCGCCGCGCACGTGAAAGGCATTGCCGATTCATTGGGCATCGTCGAGCACTATCTCTCGTACCAACCGCACGGACTCCTGATGTTCGACGGGGTCGGCACGGCATACCTGCTCGTCATTCACACCGACGAATCGCTGCGCGGCGTGCGCGAAATCGCGGTCGAACAAGGTGCGCCCGCAAGCTTTCTCGCGGAACTCGACAGCCGCCGCAGCCTGCCCTATTTCTGGCGCACGGAAGGCTATTACCCGGCGCAGTGTGCGGAATGGCAGCCGTATATGCACCCCGCATCGGAATTTCATGGCGACCGTCGCTATCTCTACGCCGTGGTGAAGAAGCCGGCGGGGCTCGCGCTCGACAACGTGCTGCCCTACGACCGGCATCTCGACCAGCTCGACCGCGAGATCCAGGCGGCGTGGGACTCACCCTGATTTACGGCACCGAATTGCGGTAAGTTTTCCGCAGGCCGTCAATCGGGTGCACCCCCACGCTATCGCCGCCTCGCTGCACGCATGCTCAGGCCGCCACGGCCACCATCGGCATATTCACCACAGCCTGCGGCACACGCACGCGCGCACGGCCCGCGTTGCGCTCGTTGCGGCGCGTAGACGGCCAGTTCCACATCTGCACCTCATCGCGAATCTCCGCGCACACCTCCACGAGCCGCTCCAGTTCATCCTCGCACAGCGCCGCGTTGAGTGAGAGCCGCACGAGCGAGCGGTTCTGCGCCGTGGCGGGCGCGCAGAACACCGAGCCAAAAATGCCGCGCGCTTCGAGCGCGTCGCGCAGCACGATCGTCTGCGGCTCCGGCCCGGCTTCGAGCGCGATGATCTGCGTTTCGCTGCCGTTCAGGTTGTAGCCGAGTTCGGCAAGCCGCCCGCGTACGTAACGCGCGTTGGCCGCAACGCGCGTGCGCCGCCAGTCTTCGCGCTCGATCACGTCGAGTGTCGCCGCGAGTCCCGCCGTTTCATGCGGCAGCAGCGTCGAGCTGAAAATCGCCGGCAGCGCCTCGCACTTGAAATACTCCTGGAAGCGCCGCGAACAACTAATGATGCCCGCGCGCCCGGCAAACGCCTTGGCGAGACTGGCCGTGCGGAAATGCACGCGGTCGATGAGCCCGAGTTCGGCCACCATGCCCGCGCCGTGCGGGCCGTGCGTGCCGAGCGAATGCGACTCGTCGACGACCAGCACGCAGTCGTGCTCGGCGCACACCTCGGCAATCGCCGTGAGCGGCGCCACGCTGCCGTTCGTGCTGTACACGGAGTCGACGATCACGATCCCGGCCCCGTAGCGCTGAATGCGCTGCTCGAGGTGTTCGACATCGTTGTGGAAGAAACTGATCGCGCGCGCACCGGCGCTGCGTATGCCCTCCCACAGCGACATGTGCGCCATCATGTCGACGTACACCGGCGTTTGCGCATTGGCGATCGACTGAATCAGCCCCGTGTTCGCAGCAAAACCCGACTGGCACAACACACTCGCTTCGGCGCCCATGTATGACGCGAAGCGGTCTTCGAGCGTGAGTTGCGGGCAGTCGTCGCCGTGCAGGAACACGCCCGACATCAAGAGCCCGTTGCCCTCCGAGCGGATGCTCATGCACATTGCATCGAGAATCTCGGGGTGACGCGCAATCGAAAGGTAGTCGTTACTCGAAAGGTGCAAGGCATCAGCATCGGCAACACGACCCTTCATGATGTGGCCCCCGGCCCAGCTTTCCTGCACGCGCTCGGTGTAGTAACGATCGACACGTGCTGCGAGGAATGCGGGCAATGCCGCGTCGTTGTTATGTGCGTTACGCCAGTTGCTGCCAACTTTCATCTCAGGCTCCTTGTGGTTAAAGCCTGCCCCCGGAAGCGACTTGTCTGGTCAGAATGGATACCGGGAGGCAGGCCCGTAATGTGCCCGCAGCGCAACGACACGCGCGATGAGGCCTGACGTGCGCGTTGCGGCAACGGACTTTTGAATGTGGGTGATGCAATGACTGGCGAGCGCGTGAGTCGCGGCGCGCGGCGGGGAACCAGGGAGTGTCCAGGCCGGCGGCGCCAGAGCGCGCTTGAATGCGGAGCGAATTCGAAAACCAATGCGGGCGCGGGGCGCCAGGAGCAGGCGTTTCATATCCGCAGGAATCCCGCATCGCGTGATCGCCACTGGTTACAAGGGAAGAAACGCCCGCCCGAAAATTTTTGAGGCGCGCCACGCAGGCCACTTGGACCCTGCACGTCATGCAGCGAAAGCGCCTTTACGCTGCACGCAACGTCAGTCGCGCCATTGATAATTATCGTTTAAAAACAGCGCTGTTTAGATCTTCGCGGCGCACAACTATGCGTAGTGCATGGAGTTTCGATAAGGAATACCCGTCGCGCCGCGAAAGGATTCGGTCATTGATTCACCACGCATAAACTACCGAGGGAGACCGACAGACTCTTCAGATGGCCACGACGCGGTCGCGCCCGCGTGACTTGGCGACATAGAGCGCGGCGTCGGCGCGCGCCATCAAGGTGGCGAGCGAGTCTTGCACCTGGGCTTCATCCACGCCCGCACTGAACGTGAGGCCATCGTGCGCCTCCTGCCCGGACTCACGGGCGTGAGCGTCGGCGCTGCGCCGCACGGCGAGGGCCAGCACGCGCAATTCGTCGAGACGCCTCACGGCGTCGTCGCGGGTCATGCCGACAAAGAGCAACGCGAATTCTTCGCCGCCCAGGCGGCCAAACACGTCCTCTACGCGCACGCCACTCTTCACGACGCGGCAAAACTGCGCGAGCACGCGGTCGCCCGTGGCGTGTCCGTAGCGGTCGTTGATCGACTTGAAGTGATCGATATCGAGAATCGCGAACGTGACCTGCTCGCCCTGCTCGCGCGCGGCTTCGAGCGTCGCGTTCGCCTGGGCCAGAAAGGCGCGGCGCGTGAGCGCGCCGGTCAGCTCGTCCTGATTCGCGAGGCGCTCGAGCCGCTCGGCCATGCGGTCGTGCGCGAGCAGAACCAGGCCGATCGAAAGCGCGGGTAACACGAGAATGCCGAGTGCGAGCCACGCCACGTTGAGCGGCGTGGAGTCGAGCAGCCCGTACTGCCTCACGATGCCGCTGCCGTACATCGCCCCGCGCAGCGCGTGTGCGAATGCGCCCAGCCAGGCCGCCAGCGTCACGAACCGGTAGCTGTAGACAGGGCGCGCGGGCGGCCGGCAACGCCATGCGAGCCAACCGATCGACACGTAAATGGCCGCATGAAACGCAGAGGCGACGGCCACGCGCGCGCCGAGACTGGGCGTCACCCAGTACCACCACGCAATACCCGTTGCGAGCGCAACGATTCCCGCGTAGGCGAGCGGCACGCGCGGCTTGAGCCCGAAGAACTCGCGGCAGCCCTCGAGCATGCGCACCACAGCTAGCGCCAGCAACGTATTCGAAACGAAGACGGTGAGGACAGGCAAGCCAAGGCGTTGCATGCCCGCGAGCAGGATCGCGACGCTTGCCATCAAATAGGCGCCGATCCACCGCCCCACACCGGGAATACCCGCAGGCCGCAGCGAGCCGAGAATGGCGAGGCTCATGATGCTCGAAAGCACCGTGACAAGAAGAATATTGACCGGATCTAGCATGTACGGCGTGGTCTGAAGATATGTCCGAGTTTACGGCATCATTGTGAAAAACATGCGCCTTGGGCCTCGCTATCCCCCATCGTCCCGACGCTTGACGAACGCCCCGAAACACCGCGACCATGCCTGAAGCGCCACGACGTAACAGGAGGCATGTCATGACCCAGCGTGCGTTGTACGTCGAGCTGCATGCGCAGCCCGGCAAGGAAGAGGAACTGGCGGCATTTCTCGCGGGTGCGAAGCCGCTGGTCGACGCAGAACCCGCCACGCCGGCTTGGTTCGGCGTGCGCTTCGACACGTCGACGTTTGCGATCTTCGACGCCTTCGACGACGAAGCTGGCCGTGAAGCGCATCTGAACGGCAAGGTGGCGGCGGCCTTGATGGCGCATGCGGGCGAACTGCTGGCCACACCGCCGCAAATTCGCCGCGCCGACGTGCTTGCCGACAAGCTTCCGGCTTGAATGGCCGCCGGGAACTGCGCGTAGACAACGAGCAAAAGGCAGGTAAAAGGGTGCCAGGAATGGCACCTGCGGGAAACATCGGATCTTCGAAGGAGGAGCCGATGAAGCCTGCTTCCGCTTGCGAGGCAACACGAGCCGACACCCTTGGCGAGGCGCGCTCGAAGGCCAAGGCCCTGACCGGGCGCGTGCTGCACGCCCTCGAATGCGTCACCTGGCCTGCGCACCCCGCCACGCTGATCGAAAGCGCCGAGAGCCGCGGCGCACCGCGCGACGTGATCGAAGCCCTTCGCCAGTTGCCCGACGAGGCGTTCGGCAACTTTCCCGAGGTCGCGGCCTCCATCGTCGCCGCACAATTGCGCTTGCGTGAATCCGCCGCCCGACACGCCCAACAGGGAGCGGCGCCGCGGCGATGACGATCGAAGCCGAAAAGAATCCCGCGCGGGAACGGAAATTGCGCGGTATGGGACGGCCGCTGGATAGTTTGGGCCCGCCGCGGCGCGATCGCAAAGAAGATCACGAAGAACAACGGCACAGCCACCGTAACCGGCTGGGCCGCTCACGCAAGAAACGTATGGCTACCGTATTGCTGGTCGACGACGACATCAACGCGCTCGATGCGCTCAAGGAACTGGTCGGGCAGGAAGGTTACCGGGTGCGCACCGCCGCAGACGGCTCGGATGCGCTGCAAAGCGCGCTCGACGACCCTCCCGATGTCGTGATCTCCGACTGCATGATGCCGCGCATGGACGGTCTGTCCCTCATGCGCGAAATGAGGCGCAGCAGCAAGCTCGCGCGCGTGCCGCTCGTGCTCGTCTCCGCGCTCGTCACCCTGCCCCCCGACGCCGACGTCGCGGGCTTCCTGCGCAAGCCCTTCGCGGTCGCGCAATTGCTGGACATCCTCCACCGGGTCGCCACGCCCTGATACGCGCGGGCCTCGTGCGCCGCATGAACGATTTACACCGTCGTTGTCGCGGCTTACGTGGCGCAGCGGCGCGCAAATCGCCCACTCGCGCGGCCTTGCTTCATTCGGTTTCCTGATCGATAACCTGCGCTGGCGCACCACGGCATGACCGATGCTGTGGAAACCGGCGTGGCCGGTCCATTTCGGGCGCGCGCGGGAAACACCCGGCGTGCGCGTTTCATCATGAACAAGGAGAACATCATGGCCTATTCGAAAAACCCAGCGCAAACCCCAATCGCTTCAACGCCGCGCAGCGGCGAAGGCGCGCGCATTGTCGGCCGCGACCGCGCGACAACGCGTGGCCCCGGCCCCGACGTGATGGCGGCGAGCACGCTGGACAGCGACCGCGTGCTGAGCTCGGACGGCGACGAAGTCGGCAAGGTCAAGGAGATCATGCTCGACGTGGAAAGCGGCCGCATTGCCTACATGGTGATGTCGAGCGGCGGCTTTCTCGGCATTGGCGACAAGCTGCTTGCGGTGCCGTGGAACGCTCTCACGCTCGACGCGTCGCGCAAGTGCTTCGTGATCGCCCTCAACTCCGAGCGCGTGAAGAACGCACCGGGCTTCGACAAGGGCGAGTGGCCTTCGATGGCCGATCGCACCTGGGCCAGCTCCGTGCATCAGTACTACGGCCGCGAGCCGTACTGGAGCGACGACGCCGCGAGCCGTACTGGAGCGACGACGCCGCGAGCCTGCCGCTCGCCGAGCCAGGGCGTGAGCCGCCGCAAGCGGGGGGTGTGAAGCTCTGACGCACACACGCCCGTTCATCGAGCGCCCGCGGCGGCGCCAACGTGTCATGCTAATGGTCGCGAGTACAACGACAACAACGCGAACACAACATGACTTCGATGGACCGCCGTGATTTCCTTCGCGCCGCCGCCGCGGGCGCCACGCTCAGCCTCGCTTCGCCCGCCATCCAGCGGGCGCTGGCCATTCCTGCAAACAATGCGACCGGAACGATTGAAGACGTGCAGCATATCGTCGTCTTCATGCAGGAAAACCGGGCCTTCGATCACTACTTCGGCACGCTGCCCGGTGTGCGCGGCTTCTCGGACCGCTTCACGATTCCGCTACCCGGCGGCGCCAATGTCTGGCAGCAGAGCGATGGCTCACGCACGCTGCTGCCGTTCTACCTGGACAGCCGCAAAGGCAACGCGTTGCTCGCGGGCGGCGCACACAACTGGGCCGACGCCCACGAGGCCTGGGACCATGGCCGCATGACGCACTGGCCCAAGTTCAAGGGCGACGCTTCAATGGGTTACTTTCAGGCCGCCGACCTGCCGTTTCATTTCGCGCTCGCCAACGCCTTCACGATCTGCGACGCCTACTATTGCTCGCTGCACGGCGGCACCAACTCGAACCGGCTCTTTCTGTTCACCGGCACCAATGGCCCCACGGCCTCGCCATACGCGGTGGTCGACAACAACGGCTGGGACAACATCGCCGCGCCGGCCACGGGCCTGAAATGGACCACGTATCCCGAACGCTTGCAGGCCGCAGGTGTCACATGGAAGGTGTATGAGAATCAGCCCGATAACTACACGGACAATCCGCTCGTCGGGTTCGCGAGCTATCGCAAGGCGCTCGAGGCAATCGACGGTTCACCCAACGTGCCGTGGACCGAGGCGCTCGACGCGCGCGAACCTTTGTACAAGGGTGTCGGCAATACGATGCCCGATGGCGGCTTCCTGCAGGCGCTCAATGACGATATCGCGGCGAACCGGTTGCCTCAGGTGAGCTGGATCGTCGCGCCGCAGGACTATAGCGAGCACCCAGCCGTATCGACGCCGGGCCAGGGCGCCTACTACCTCCAGAAGCTGCTCGAGGCGCTCACGCGCAACCCGGACATCTGGAGCAAGACCGTGCTCTTCGTGAACTTCGACGAGAACGATTGCTTCTTCGATCACATGCCGCCGCCTTGCCCGCCCTCTCCTGTCAAGGATGGCGAGTACGCGGGCAAATCCACCACCAGCGCGCGCCACGAATACTTCACCATGCCGAATCCTCCCGGCGACGGCAAGCCGGTCAAGCCAGACGGCCTGCCGTTCGGGCCTGGGCCGCGCGTGCCGATGATCGTCGTCTCGCCGTGGAGCACGGGCGGCTATGTGAACTCCGAAGTTTTCGATCACACGTCGGTGCTGCGCTTCATCGAAGCGCGCTTCGGCGTGCGTGAGACGAACATCAGCCCGTGGCGGCGTGCCGTATTCGGCGACCTCACCTCGGCATTCAATTTCAGCACACCGAACGAAAAGCCGGTGCAGACGTTTTCCGCGCCGACCAAAGCCGCCGCCGACGCGTTGAACAAGCAACAGAACGCCCTCAAACCCGTGCCGGTGCCGCAGCCCGACCTGCAGACCATGCCGCAGCAGGCGCGCAAGGCGCGGCCCTCGCGCGCACTGCCGTACCGCCTCAACGTGGATGCGAGCGTCGACGGACGTCATCACAAGATTCAGCTGGAGTTCGGCAACGAAGGAAAGGCCGGCGCCGTATTTCACGTGTACAACCAGCTTCACCTCGACAAGCCGCCGCGCCGCTACACCGTCGAGGCAGGTAAGACATTGCGCGACACCTGGACACCCACTGCCTCCGACAACGGCGCATACCGCCTGTGGGTGCTTGGGCCGAACGGCTTTCATCGCGCATTCGAGGGCAACGTGCGCGCGGCGGCGCACGGGCCGAATCCTGAAGTGCGCGTGCGCCATGACGCCGCGAACAACACGCTCGAGCTTGGCATCGCGAATCGCGCAAGCACGGCTTCGAACGTGACCATAGCGGCCAATGCCTACCGCAGCGACGGACCGTGGACTTACGCGTTACGCTCCGGCGACCAGGTGCAGCCGAACTGGGCGCTCGCGGATTCGGGCGGCTGGTACGACTTCACGCTAAGCGCGGAGAACGGTGTATTGCGGCGCTTTGCGGGCCGTCTGGAAACCGGCAAGGACAGCGTGAGCGATCCGGCTATGGGTGAATGAGGTGAATGTGAGTGAGTCGACTGAGGCGCCCGAGAATACCTCGAACGCCGCTGCGCAGTACACTGCCCGTTCCCTTCACGATGGCCGCGACCGGCGTTGCGCCCCGCACGTTCGACGCGCGTTCAGAAGCGTGGCCTGCCTCCCCCCTCAAGGAGCCCGCATGAAAATCGATCTGACTGGAAAACTCGCGCTCGTCACCGGCTCGGCTGCCGGCATCGGTCTTGCCGCAGCAAAAGGTCTCGCGCTCTCGGGCGCCGACGTGATCGTCAGCAGCCGTCGCACCGAAAGCGTGCGCGAAGCCGAAGCGGCGCTGCGCACCGCGGCGCCCGGTGCGCGGGTGCAAGGCTTCGTCGGCGATCTTTCCAACGCAGAGGGATGCGAAGCACTCGTGAAGGCGCATCCGCAGGTGGACATTCTCGTGAACAATCTCGGCGTGTTTCAGCAGCAGGACTTCTTCGAGATTCCCGATGCCGAATGGCTGCGTTTCTTCGAAACGAATGTGATGTCGGGCGTACGCCTCTCGCGCGCCTATGCGAACGCGATGGTCAAGCGTGGCTGGGGGCGCATTGTGTTCATTTCATCGGAATCGGGGTTGAACATTCCCGCCGACATGATCCATTACGGCATGACGAAAACCGCGCAACTCGCGCTCGCGCGCGGCCTCGCCAAGCGCCTGGCGGGAACGGGCGTCACGGTCAATTCGGTGCTGCCGGGCCCGACGCTTTCAGAAGGCGTGTCGCATATGCTCAAGGACGAAGTGGCCGCTTCGGGCAAAACCGTCGAGGAAGTCGCCGCGCAGTTCGTGCAGACGCATCGTGCCTCTTCCATCATCCGCCGCGCGGCGAGCGTGGAGGAAGTGGCGAACATGATCGTCTACGCGTGTTCGAAGGAAGCATCGGCCACGACGGGCGCGGCGTTGCGCGTGGATGGCGGCGTGGTAGATACCATCGCGTGACTCGCCCGGCCGCGAGGGCACGGATTTGATTCGTTATACGAATCACAACACGCAACAGAGCATTGAACACAAAAAAGTGCAGCCCGCGCGGGCGGGCTGCACTTTGACTGCAACAAGCGTAACAAACGTGGCTCGCCAATTAGCCCCTTCTCACGACGCCAAGCAGCAACGTGACGAGGAAAACCACGAGGAAGATGAAGAACAGGATCTTGGCGATCGATGCCGCACCCGCCGCGATGCCGCCGAAACCGAACACGGCCGCGATGATCGCGATGATAAAGAAAATGACAGCGTATTGAAGCATGACGTCCTCCTGCACCCGGTGCGATCCGGCTCAAGGGTGGTCGCCGCGCCCCGGCGCCGCGTGCGGTCGCCCGATGCCCGGCATCTGGTTGAGCGGGACGGATCTACGCGCCCATCCCTGCAGGACCACTGGAGCAAACGCGGTGCCTGAGGCCAGGCAAGCGCTGCGGACAATCGTGTGATGGAAAGATGTTGGCAAACGCGCGCGTGCCGCGACGCGTTACGCCACTTGCGGATGCCAGCCGGCGCGCTGGAATGTCGTGGCGAAGAAGAGCACCTGATAGCGGATCGAGTTCGACCAGTAGGACCACGTATGGCCGCCCGGGCGTTCCGCGTAATCGTGAGGCACGCCCAGTTCGACGAGCTTTTCGTGCAGCGTACGGTTCGACTGCACGAAGAAGTCGCTCACGCCGCAGTCGATGGTGAGCGCGATATGCGCATGCTCGAAGTCCTGCGCACTATCCACGATCGCATTGCTGTTCCAGAACGACGCGTGCCGCGCGGGATCGCCGAATACGTGAGCGATGCCGGGTTCGTCGTCGCAATTGCGCGGATCGACGGCGCCGCTAATGCTGCCGGCCGCGCCGAACGTCTCCTGCCGGTCCAGCGCAATGCGCAGCGCGCCGAAACCACCCATGCTCAAACCCGTGATCGCGCGCCCCTCGCGCGTGGCGATCGTGCGGAAATGCATGTCGATATACGACACGACCTCGTTGCCGACATAGGTCTCATAACGACTGCTCCGATCGAACGGGCTGTCGATGTACCAGCTTTCGTGGCCGCCGTCCGGCATCACCAGCACCACGTGGTAGCGGTCGGCGAGCTTGCCGATTTGGGTGTTCGAGGTCCAGTCGGCATAACTGCCGCCCGAGCCGTGCAGCACGTAGATGACCGGAAAACGCGCGGCGTGGTTGCCGCGCGCGTAGTCGTCGGGCAGGACGACGGTCGCGTCGAACGAGCGCTGCATCGCGGCGCTCGGGATCGAGACGATACGCGTCTGGTATGCCCAGACGGGAGCACTGAGAAGCAGCGCCAGAACGAACCAGCATGCGCGGACAATAGCCATGAGAAGTCGCTCTTGTGTTGACTGCCACGAAAGACAACTGCTTTCAGGGACTCTAACAAGGGCCACTTACAACCAAATTTCAACGTGCCATACGATTTATTGCGAATTGTTCACAAACGTGGGGGAGCCCACATGATGGGAGACGCTCAATCGCCATTGCGCCGCCTGCGTCGCAGCCGCCCCTGCGGCTCGCCCTCATGCAGCAAACCCTTTTGGCGCGCCGTGAGCGGATCGGTCAAACACGGCTCCGCGTCGAGGTCCTGCTCGAAACGCTCCCACATGCCTGCAGGCGTATTCGCCGTGCCCACGCGCTTGCCGATCGTCAGCCGGATCTGGTTCGCCCGGCTGATGGTGGAGCGCAACCGGTGGATTTCCCAAAGCAACCGCAATACGACGGGCAAGGGATGCCGGTCGTAGATTTCAGCCAGCTCCGCTGCCGTGAGCGGAGGGAAGTGACGATGATCCCGTCCCATTTTCCGCCCCAAAACACTGTATATTTATACAGCCTATCACATGTCAGAATGATTCTGAAGGACGGGACGGAGAGACGACCATGTGCACGAACTACGCCGCCGCACGCCGCGACTACCTCTTCAGGCACTACGGCGTCCTGCCGCCGGACGACCCTTGGCGCGACGAAATCTACAAGGACTATGCCGCGCCGGTGATCCGCCGGGCGAGCGAGGTGCCGGATGAGCCCGACGCGCGCGAAGCCCTGCTCGCGACCTTCGGCATGGTGCCGCGCAAGCACATTCCACCCGGCGTGAAAGTGTTCGACACGATGAATGCGCGCGCCGAATCGGTGGGTGAGAAGCGCAGTTTCAGCGGCGCGTGGAAAAAGCTGCAACTGTGTTTAATTCCGTGCGAGGCGTTTTTCGAGCCGAGCTACGAAACCGGCAAGGTGGTGCGCTGGCGGATTGGTCTTGCCGATGGCGCGCCGTTCGCCATTGCCGGCTTATGGCGCGAGTGGGACGAAGGCGAGGTCGGCCGCGCGTACTCGTTCACGATGCTCACGGTCAATGCAAACGAGCATCCGCTCATGAAACGCTTTCACAAGCCCGGGGACGAGAAACGTTCGGTGGTGATCGTGCCGCCTTCCGAGTATGAAAACTGGCTTGCTAGCCGCTCGATGGACGAAGCGAGATCGTTTCTCAATCTTTACCCGGCTGACGGGATGGCGGCCGAGCCTCAGCCCATGCCGCCGCGCGCCACGGCGAAGCCCGAAACGAACGACAAATCGAACGACAAATAAAAAACGACCCGGGCAAGCCGGGTCGTTCAGCACTCCGCGTCAACCCGCAGGCAACGCCAATCAGAAGTTGAAGTTATCGATATTCGAAGCGTCGAACGTCGTGGGCGGCCCGAGAATCACTTCTCCGCTCTTGCCGATCGTGCGCTTGCCGAGCTTGCCCGCATCGAAGGACTCACCTTCCTTGCCCGTGATCGTGCCCGAAGCCAGATTGGCCGCGGCATACGCAGCGAGATAACCGAGTGCACCCGGGTCCCAAAGCTGGAACGCCTTCACGGTGCCGTTCTTCACGAACGCGCGCATCTGGTTAGGCGTACCGAGGCCCGTCACCACCACCTTGCCCTTGCTCGGCGACGAGGAAATGTAACGCGCCGCCGCCGCGATGCCGACCGATGTGGGCGCAACGATCGCCTTCAGGTTCGGATACGCCTGCAGCAAGCCTTGCGTTTCGACGAAGGACTTCTGGTCGTCGTCGTTGCCGTAGGCGATTTTCACGAGCTTCATCTTCGAATACTCGGGCTTCTTCAGCTCTTCCTGCATCCACTTGATCCAGGTGTTCTGGTTCGTCGCGTTGGGCGTGGCCGAGAGAATCGCGAACTCGCCCTCGCCGCCCATCAGCTTCGAAACGAGCTGGATCTGGCCGCGGCCAATGCCTTCCGCATTCGCCTGGTTCACGAAGATCTGCCGTCCTTCGGGCGCCGTGTCCGAATCGAACGTGACGACCTTGATGCCCTGATCCATCGCGCGCTTCAAATACGGCACGAGCGCGTTCGCGTCATTGGCCGCGATGACGATCGCGTCCTGGTGCTGCGTGGTGAGCGTGTTGATGTACGAGACCTGCGAAGACGCGCCCGCGTCCGAAGGCCCCACCGCCTTGCCTTCGCCCTTGAACTCCTTGATGGCGTCCAGGCCGCCGTTATCGGCGATCACCTCATAGGGGTTGTTGATCTGCTTGGGCACGAACGCGATCTTCAGCCCCTCCTTGATGCCGGCCGCATGCGCCGCGACACCGCCTCCCACTAGCATCGCGCACAGCAAGGCCGTGCACACGTGACGTACTGGCTTTCTCATGAATCGTCTCCTCGATGGGTACCGGACGCGTCCGGTTGATTGACTGCCTCTTGACTTCATTGCCCTCTTTCACACCATGCTCAAGCCGCCCGTGCGAGCGCGCGTTTGTCGCGCAGCGTGCGCCAGCGCGCCGCGAGATTCGGGATCAGCACCGACGCCAGCAGCAGCGCTCCGGTCACGATCGTGAGCGTCTCGCTCGAGACATCGACGAGCGTGAGCGCATTCTTCAGTACACCTACGATCAGAAGCGAGAGCAGCACGCCATACATCGACCCGCGCCCGCCAAAGATGCTCACGCCGCCGAACAGCACCGCCGCGATCACCGAAAGCTCGAAGCCCTCGCCGTTGTCGCCGCGCGCGCTCGTGAAGCGCAGCGTATAGACAATGCCCGCGAGCGCGCTCATCACGCCCGACATCACGAACAGGCGCAGCTTGATCTTCGGCACGTCGATGCCCGAGAACGATGCGGCCGTACTGTTCGCGCCGATCGCGTAGAGGCTGCGGCCGAAAGCGGTCGCCTGCAACAGGATCGTGAACACGATGGCGCATGCCGCGACGATCAGGAACGGCAGCGGAATGAAGGTGCTGCCCAGGTTGCTCATGCCAAAGAGCGTATAGCCCGGCGGAAAGTCGGCAATCGCCTGGTCGCCGAGCAGCACGTAAGCCAGCCCGCGAAAGAGCGCGAGCGTGCCGATCGTCACTGCGAGCGAAGGCAGATTGAGCTTCACGATCACGAGCCCGTTGAAGAGGCCCGCGAGGCCGCCCGCCACGAGCACGAGCGCCATGGCGAGGGGCATCGGCAAGCCCATGTGCCAAAGCACGCCCAGCAACGCGCTCGATGCGCCGAGCACCGAGGCCACGGAAAGGTCGATTTCGGCGGCGACGATGATGAGCGTCATCGGCAACGCCATGAGCGCGACTTCGGTGAGATCGGCGAGCACGTTGCTGATGTTCGCTCCCGTGAGGAACACAGGCGAGAGCACACGTCCCACCACCAGCGAGGCAATGAGAATGACGACGAGCAGCGCTTCCCAGCTAAGCGGCAGGCCGGGCTTGCGCGTGAGCAGCGCGGCGTCGGGTTTCGGGGCGTTCTTAGCCATGGTCGCGTTTCCTCATCATGCGTTTTGCCACGGAGCGGGCGAGCAGCGTATCGGCGGCAATGGCGGCCACGATCAGCGCGCCCTGAATCGCCTGTTCCCAGAATGGCGAGACATGCAGCACCACGAGCGCAATGCTGATCACGCCCAGCACGAGCGCGCCGAGCGTCGCGCCGAGTATCGTGCCCACGCCGCCCGTGATCGCCACGCTGCCGACCACGGCGGCCGCGACCACCTGCAGTTCGATGCCCTTCGCGGTGCTTGCGTCCACGGTGCCGAAGCGGGAGAGCCACAGCGCGCCAGCCAGGCCCGCTATCGCGCCGCTGATCAGAAAGCCCGTCGCGACACGGCGCTCGACGTTGATGCCCGCAAGCCGCGCCGCTTCCGGGTTCGAGCCAATCGCGTAGTACTCGCGTCCCGGCCGGAACTGCTTGAGATACACGGAAAGCCCGGCAAGCAGCACGAGTGCGATGAGCGCCAGCACCGGAATGCCGAGCACCGAGCCTGTGGCGAGCCGCGAAAACGCATCGGGCAGGCTCGTGGCGTTGATCTGCCCGCCGTGCACCCACGCATAATCGGCACCGCGAAAAATGTAGAGCGTGGAGAGCGTCGCGACGAGCGACGGCACACGCCCCACGGCCACGAGCAACGCATTGATTGCGCCCGCAACGAGTCCGATGGCAAGCCCCGCGACGAGCGCGACGAGCACGGGCATATGCGGGAACGCCACGTAAAGACTGCCCACGCCATAGGCGCTGATGCCGACCGTCGACCCGATCGACAGATCGATATGGCGCATCAGGATCACGATCGTCATGCCCGCCGTGAGCAAGCTCACGATGGAGACGTTCAGCAGCACGTCGCGCAGATTCTGCAGGTTAAGGAATTGCGGCCGCGCGAGCGCCGTGCCGCCCACGATGAGCAGCAGGACGACGAAGAGCGTGGTCTCGCGGCTGCGCGCCAGCGCTTCAGCCCACGCGCCCGCGTTGCGCCGCTGCGCGCGCGGCTCGCCGCCGTGCAAGGGATGAGGAGAAGTGGAATGGCGCATCATGCGGCGTGCCCCAGATGAATGTTGGTCTCGCCGAGCGCGGCGCTCATGATGCGCTCTTCGTTGGCGTCGGCTCGCGCAATATCGGCCGTAATGCGGCCTTCGTGCATGACGAGCACGCGGTCCGCCATGCCGAGCACTTCGGGCAGTTCGCTCGAAATCATCAGCACGGCCATGCCCTCCTTCACGAGTTCCGCGAGCGCGCCGTAGACTTCCGCCTTCGCGCCCACGTCAATGCCGCGTGTCGGTTCGTCGATGATGAGCACCTTCGGCCCCGTGGCGAGCCACTTGCCGAGCACCACCTTCTGCTGATTGCCGCCCGAAAGCGTGCCCACGGGCGCGTTCAGATCGCTCGCCTTCAGGCGCAGGCGCGTGCCCCACTGCCCGGCAAGCTGCACTTCGCGCCCCGTGGAGATAAGGCCGAAGCGCACGAGCCGCCCGAGCACCGTGAGCGACGCATTGCGCGCAATGCTCAGTTCGAGCGCAAGACCTTGCTGACGCCGGTCCTCCGGCACGAGGGCAAGGCCCGCCTTCACGGCAGCGGCGGGCATGCCGGACGCGAGCGGCTTGCCCGCGATCTGGACTTGCCCCGCATCACACGGATCGATGCCGAATATGGCGCGCGCCACTTCGCTGCGCCCCGCGCCCACGAGCCCCGCAAGCGCGACGATCTCGCCCGCGCGCACGTCGAACGATATGTCCTTGAATACACCGCGGCGCGTGAGCCCGCGCACCCGCAGCATCACGTCGCCTGGCTGCACGTCGGCCTTCGGATAGAACGTGGCGAGGTCGCGCCCGACCATCTTCGCGACGATGTCCTGAGTCTTGAGCGTGGCCGTGGGTGCGTCGAACACCTTGGCGCCGTCACGCATGATCGTCACGTGCTGCGTGAGCGCGAACACTTCTTCGAGCCGGTGCGTGATGAAGAGAATCGCCACGCCCCGGTCGCGCAACGTGCGGGCTATCGTAAAGAGCCGCTCGACTTCGGGCAGCGAAAGCGCGGCAGTCGGCTCGTCCATGATGAGCACGTTCGCGTTGAGCGACAGCGCCTTCGCAATCTCGATCACCTGCTGGTCCGCAATCGAAAGGCCGCGCACGAGCCGCTCTGCCTTCAGTTCGACACCGAGCGATTCGAGCAGCGCCGCCACTTCGCGATGCATCGTGTCGTAGTCGATGCGGCCCACGCGATCCACGGGCTGACGGCCCATGTAGATGTTCTCCGCAATCGAAAGATCGAAGAACAGCGTGGGCTCCTGATAGATCACCGCGATGCCGGCGTCGCGGGCCTGGGCAGGCGTTGCAAACGCGCACGCCACGCCGTCGATGCGCATTTCGCCACCATCGGGCTGGTGCACGCCCGCGAGAATCTTCACGAGCGTCGACTTGCCCGCGCCGTTCTCGCCGAGCAGCGCGTGCACCTCGCCGGACATGAGCCTCAAGCTGCCGTCGATGAGCGCGCGCACGCGCCCGAACGACTTGCTCGCGTTACGCAACTCGAGCCGCGGAGTGCCGCCGGCCGTGACTTTTTCTGCTTCCACACCTGTCTCCATGTCGTTGCGCGCACACTCAAATGCGGTAGATACGTTCAGCGTTGCCGCGAAATAGCGCCGCGTGCTCGCTCTCGCTCGCGCCGCTCACGATCGACGCGTACGCGTGCCAAAGCTTCGAATAGCCGCCGAACAGGCGGTCCACCGGAAAGTTCGAGGCGAACATCGCGCGGTCCACACCGAACGCATCGATCGTTTCCAGCACATAAGCGCGCAGGCTCTCGACGCTCCATTCATGGTCGAACATTGCCAGCCCGCTGATTTTCACGGCTACGTTCGGGCACGCCGCGAGCAAGCGCAGGCCTTCTCGCCACGCACGGTAGCCCGCCACACTGTTGCGGTCGACGAACATGCCCGCGTGGTTGATCACGATCTGAATGCCAGGATGCGCTTGCGCGAGTGCGGCCGCCTCCTCCATCTGCGAGGGATAAATCTGCAGGTCGAACGAAAGCCCATGCTTCTCCAGCAGCGCGAAGTTCTCACGCCATGTCGCCTCGCGCATGTAGTGCCGGCCCACGTAGTCGTAGAGCTTGTTTTCGTGGACGTTGAGAATCTGGCGAATGCCGCGCGTGCGAGCGAAGGCGGCGTGCGCTTCGAGTACGGCGGCCGCGTTCGGCGCACTCAGGTCGCATGCGGCCACGATGGCGTCAGGCAATGCGCGTGCTTCACCCGAGTTCGCTGCGTTGTCCGCAATCGACTCCAGCCAGCGCGTTTCCTCCACCGGATCTTCAGGATCGTGATTCGCCTCGACGTGCACGACCTTGAGCACGTCGATGTCGCCCGCCTCGCGCAGCAGGTCGTCAGGCAGATAGTTGTGCTTGAGCTCGCGCGCATCGCCCACGAACGACGTGCCCGGATTCGCGAGCCACGGGTAATGATGCGTATCGAGGTTCCAGAAGTGGACGTGCGGATCGACGACCTGCATGGCATGCTCCTCGCGTGTGCTCAAGGCAAATGGAAAACCTGCACGAGTGGCTGTTGCAGCGGCACGTTGTGCGCGTCCGTCTGCATGATGTCCGCCATGTAATCCCACCATTTGCGCATGACGGGCAACTGGGGCAGCGCGTCCATGCTGTGATCGTCGCGGCGTTCGAGCACGGCGAAGAGATGGTGCGTCGCCTCGTCGAGAAATATGCGGTAATTTTTCACGCCCGCATCGCGCAGCGCGCTCGCGAGTTCGGGCCAGATTTCGCGGTGACGCCGCTCGTATTCGTCCCGCTTGCCGGGATCGAGCTGCATGCGAAACGCAATTGTCTCCATGATCGTGTCTCCGTCCAGCCTTGTTTCGGCGTGCGCTTCATTGCGCCTCGCGCGCGTTGCCTCGGTGTTTGCCCTGGCTTCGCAGCGCGCAACCGCACGCGTTTTTACGTAGTTAGCCGCGTTGTGATCCGACTATAATTCCCGCATCGATAGCCAACCAATCCGATGTTGGGATCGGGCGATGCACAAACCGGATCGCTCCATGAATCATCAAACTGCCGTCGTCGCACTCGTCAACCGGCTCAGATTCAAACACCTCGCCTTGCTCGTCGCACTCGACGACGCGCGCAACGTTCATCAAGCCGCCGACGCCATCAACGTCGCCCAGCCCAGCGCAAGCCGCATGCTGAGCGACATCGAAGAAGCGTTCGGCTTCCGGCTCTTCGAGCGCAACGCGCGCGGCATGCAGCCCACCGCGCTTGGCGTCGTCACGCTCGCCTACGCGCGCCGCGCGCTCGCCGAACTCACGCGCTTTGCCGAAGATCTCGACGTGAAGCGCCGCGGCGGCCACGGCCAGCTGACCGTGGGCGCGATCATGGGCGCCGCGCCGGACCTGCTTGCGCAAGCCGTCGCCACGCTCAAGACCGAACGGCCGCTGCTGCACGTGCGCATCCTCGGCGAAACGAGCGACCAGGTCGTGCAGCTGCTGCATCGCCGCGAAGTCGATCTCGCGCTCGGGCGCCTCACCACGCCGCTGCAGCACAACGATTTCAGCTTCGAGCCCATCGCGCGCGAAACGCTCGTGCTCGTGGTGCGCGCGCGCCATCCGCTTGCACGGCGCGAACACGTCACGCTTGCGGAGCTGATGGACTGGCCATGGGTGGCGCAGCCCATTGCGAGCCCCGCGCGCGAGTTGTTCGAAGGCGAACTTGCGCGCGCCGGTCTTGGCACGCCCGCCAATCTCACGGAGTCCGCCTCGATCTTCGCCACGCTGCAACTGCTCGAAAGCTTCGACGCCGTGGCCATGCTGCCCGAGCCGGTCGTGCGCGACCATGTGCGCGGCAAGCTGCTCGTCGTGCTGCCGCTCGAAATCGGCAAGAGCCTGCCGGGCTACGGCGTGCTCACGCGCAAGAACGAGCCGCTTGCGGAGCCCGCCGAACATTTCGTCGGCTTGCTGCGGCGCTTTTCGCAGCCCTTCAAGATGGACGATATCGCTCACGGTGGTTCGCACGCAGCCGCGCTCGCTCCTCATTGATGCGTTTTCACTGCAGGTTCACGAAGAGCCCGCCGTCGACGAGCAACGCCGCGCCCGTCACGTAGCGCGCGCGGTCCGAGGCGAGAAACACCACGCATTCGGCCACGTCCTCCGGCGCGCCCAAGCGCCCGAGCGGAATGCGCTTTTCGAAGTACTCGCGTTTGCTTTCGTCGCTCAAGTCTTCGGCGTTCAGGTCGGTGGCGATCGTGCCCGGCATCACCGAATTGCAGCGTATGCCATAGGGTCCCAGCGCAATCGCGCAAGACTGCATGAGCGAATGCACGCCGGCCTTTGTCGGCGTGTAGTGCGTTTGCATGCCGCCGCCCACGAGCGCGCTGATCGAACTCGTCGCCACGATCGCGCCGCCCGTGCCCTGCTCCTTCATTTGACGCGCAACGGCCTGGGTCACGTAGAACGCGCCGTTCAGGTTCACGCCTATCGTGCGTTCGAGCACGGCGGGCGGCATGTCGAGAAACGAGTGGAACGGGCAGATACCCGCATTGCTTGCGAGCACATCGACCTTGCCGAAGCGCTCCACCGTCTGGCGCACGAGGTCCACGCCCGTTTGCGGCGCGGCCACGTTGCCTTCCAGCGCAATTGCGCGGCGCCCTAGCCGCTCGATCTCGCCCACCACCTCGTCGATCGCCGAGCGGCGGCCGTACGAGGCGTCGTTGTCGCCCCAGTAGTTGATCGCGACATCGGCGCCCTCACGGGCGCTGGCAATCGCAATGGCGCGGCCGATGCCGCGCGACCCGCCGGTGACGATCACCACCTTGTCCTTGAGCAGCACGTGTTTCTCCTCGTAGCTTTCGATGAGCCTCGATCAGCGCGCTTTCGCTGCGCTTAATGTGTATAAGGACGCGACAGTTTGCAGTCCGGATTTAGCCGCACGCCGAAGCCAGGCGCATCCGGCACCTTGAGGCGGCCCTTCACCGGCACCGGTTCGTCGAGCAGCAGCGGCGTGAACATCGGCACCACCTTGTCGGCCTTCGGCGCCATCATGAGGAATTCCGCGAACGGCGAGTTGTGGCGCGTCACGACGAAGTGATAGCTGTACACCGACGAGCCGTGCGGCACCACCAGCACGTTGTGCGCGTCGGCGAGCGCCGAGATCTTGATGAGTTCGGTCATGCCGCCGCACCAGTTCACGTCGGGCTGGATCAGGTCGCAGCAGCCCATTTCCAGCAACATGCGAAAGCCCCAGCGCGTGGCCTCGTGTTCGCCCGTGGAGACCATCATGCCGCGTGGCACGTTGCGGCGCAGTTCGGCATAGCCCCAGTAGTCGTCGGGCGGCAGGCATTCCTCGATCCACTTGAGGTTGTACTCCTGCGCGGCTTGCGCGAGCCGCGTGGCATAGCGCACGTCGAGGCTCATCCAGCAGTCGTACATGAGCCAGAAGTCGTCGCCCACGCGCTCGCGCATCGTAGCGAGCAGTTCGAGGTTCTTCCTGAGGCCCTCCTCGCCTTCGGCCGGACCGTGCAGCAAAGGCAGCTTGCCGCCGATGAAGCCCATTTCCTTCGCGAGGTCGGGCCGCGCACCGGTCGCGTAGAACATCAGCTCGTCGCGCACCGGGCCGCCGAGCAGTTGATACACAGGCTCCTTGCGGATCTGCCCGAGCAGGTCCCACAACGCGAGATCGACGCCCGAAATGGTGTTGAGCACAACGCCCTTGCGGCCGTAGTAGAGCGTGGCGTAGTACATCTGATCCCACATCTTCTCGATGTCGGTAACGACCTGCCCTTCGAGAAAGCGCGCGAGATGCTTCTCGACGATGAACGCACCGATCTCGCCGCCCGTGGTCACGGCAAAACCCACGGTGCCGTCGCTCGCCTCCACTTCCACGACGAGCGTGCCGAGCACGTCGATGCCGAACGAGCGGCGGCTCTGGCGATACTCGGGATAGCGCGCCATGGGCGTGGAAATGTGGTCGTCGATCCAGTGGCCGTCGGGTTGATCGTGATAGTCGGCGCCGCCGCCGCGCACGGTGAAGGCTCGCACGTGTTTGATGGTTGGCATGGCCATGTGACGTAGCTCCTGTGTAGTGGATTAACGCGCGCGCCGCACGGGCGGCTCGAACGAACGAGCCGCCGGGGTAACGGCGCGCGGCGCGACGATAAGGATGAGCAGCGCGGCGGCAATGCTCGCAAGGCCGAGCAGTTCGAGGCCCGCCGCGTGTGAAGCGAAGTTCCGGTCGGCGGCGGCGCGCAGCATCGGCGCGACGAAACCGCCCAGACCGCCGAGCGAGTTGATGAGCGCAATACCGCTGGCCGAGGCCGCGCCCGCAAGGTCGCGCGCCGGGAAGGTCCAGAAGAGCGGCTGCGCCGCAATGAAGCCGCTTGCAGCGAAACACAGGCCGACCATCGCGACGATCGCGCCCGCCGTGCCGCCAAGACCGCCCGCCAGGCCCGAGACCACAATGCCGGCACCCGACATCACGAGCAGGCGCGCAGCCCACGCACGATGACCGCCCAGGCGGTCCGCGCGGCGCGGCACGATCCACGTGAGCGCCACGGCGCACAGCCAGGGCACCGCCGCGAGCAGGCCCACCCTCAATCCCACGGATGCGCCCACGATCGAGGCCACCTGTTGCGGCAAAAAGAAGATCATGCCGTACACGCTCATCTGGATCAGCGCGTAGATGCCGGCATAGGCGAGCACGCGGCGGTCGAACAACGCAGCGAGCGCATCGCGCGGACCATGCGCGGCGGCCTCGCGCGCATCGAGCTGGATCGCGCTGCATAGCGCGCGGCGTTCGTCGGCGTTCAGCCAGCGCGCGTCCTCGGGCTTGTCGACGAGATACCAGAAAGCCCACACGCCCACGACCGAGGCAAGGCCGCCCTCTACGAGAAAGAGCCATTTCCAGCCCGCGAGCCCGAAGGTGCCGTGCATGTCGATCAGAAGTCCTGACAACGGCCCGCCGAAGATGAACGCAAGCGGCGCGCCGAAATAAAACACGCCGATCGCGCGCGCACGCGAGGACTGCGGGAACCACTGCGTGAGGTAATAGATGATCCCGGGGAAGAACCCCGCTTCGGCCACGCCCAGCAGGAATCGCAGCACGTAGAACGAGGTAGGCGACTGCACCCACGCCATGGCCGCGGAAATCAGGCCCCACGTGACCATGATGCGGCACATCCAGATGCGCGCGCCCACGCGGTGCAGCGCGAGATTGCTCGGCACTTCGAACAGCGCGTAGCCGACGAAGAACACGCCGGCGCCGAAGGCAAATGCCGCATCCGACAGGCCCGTATCGTGCTGCAGCGCCTTTTGCGCGAAGCCGATATTCGCGCGGTCGAGAAACGCGAGCACGTACATCAAGAGCAGGAACGGCAAGAGGCGGCGCATGGCCTTGCGGCCAGCGGCTTCTGCCAGGGTGGGTGCCAAGCCAGGTGCCTCGATCGACATCAATGTCTCCTGTCGGCGCTTGTCTGTTACCGCTGCGCCGTTATCGTGTTCCCGCGCGCTCAATCAGACCCATGCGCGCGGGTCATGCTTGCCGCCTCAGTACGTCGCGCGTCCGCCCGAAAGATCGAACACCGAACCGGTGCTGAATGCGCAGTCTTCCGTGGTGAGCCACACGATCATCGAAGCGGCCTCGTCCGGCATCAGGAAGCGGTTCATCGGGATCTTGGCGAGCATGTAGTCGATATGCTGCTGCGACATCGAATCGAAGATCTCGGTCTTGGCCGCCGCCGGCGTCACGGCATTGACGAGCACGCCCTTCGTGGCAAGCTCCTTGCCGAGTGACTTGGTGAGCCCGATCACTCCGGCCTTCGATGCACTGTAGTGCGAAGCATTCGGATTGCCTTCCTTGCCGGCCACGGAGGCAATATTGACGATGCGTCCATACCCCTGCTCGATCATGCGCGGCACGACGGCGCGGCACGTGAGGTAACTGCCGATCAGATTCACTTCGATCACGCGGCGCCATACGTCTACGGGCAATTCCCACGTGAGTCCGTTGCCGCCGGTAATGCCCGCGCTGTTCACGAGCGCGTGAATCGCGCCGTGCGTTTTCACCGTTTGCTGCGCGGCGGCCTCGACCGACGCTTCATCGGTCAACTCGACTGTCACCACCGAGACATTGCCAAGCTCCGACAACTCGCTGCGCGCGCGCTCGAGCCGCTCGGCGTCGATGTCCCACAACGCGACCGCCGCGCCCGAGCGCAGTGCGCGTTGTGCCACGGCATAACCCAGACCGCGTGCGCCGCCCGTCACCACCATCACGCGATTCTTCAGATCCAGTTGATTCATTGCGCCTGCCCTCCTTGTTCCGCCACGAGGCGTTGCTGTTGTTCGCCGAGCCCGCTCACGCCGAGGCGCATGGTCTGGCTCGCGCGCAGATAGATCGGCTCGGGCTTCTGCCCCATTCCCACGCCCGGCGGCGTGCCGGTCGAGATCACGTCGCCGGGCTGCAGGCTCATGAACTGGCTGATATAGGAAACGAGCGTGGCCACGTCGAAGATCATCGTGCGCGTGTTGCCGTTCTGGTAGCGCTTGCCGTCGACTTCGAGCCACATGTCGAGCGCCTGCGGGTCGGCGACTTCGTCGCGTGTGACGAGCCAGGGGCCGAGCGGCGCGAAAGTGTCGTAGCCCTTGCCCTTGTCCCACTGGCCGCCGCGCTCGATCTGCCATTCGCGCTCGGAAACATCGTTGACCACGCAATAACCGGCCACATAATCGAGCGCACGCTCGCGCGGCACATTGCGCGCTTCTTCGCCGATCACCACGCCTAGCTCGACTTCCCAGTCGACCTTCTTCGCGCCCGGGGGAATCAGCACGTCGTCGTTGGGGCCGGTGATGGAACTCGTTGCCTTGAGGAAGAGCACCGGCTCCTTGGGCACGGGCATATTCGATTCGGCGGCGTGGTCGGAATAGTTGAGGCCCACGCAGACGATCTTGCCGACGCTGCCCACGCACGGGCCGAGGCGGGTGTTGCCGGGAACGAGCGGCAAGGTGGTGAGATCCAGTGCCGCGATTTCGCGCAGCGCAGCTGCGCCGAGGCGCTTGCCGGCCACGTCTGGCGTGACGCCGGAGAGGTCGCGCACGCGCCCCTCGTTGTCGATCACACCCGGCTTTTCAGCCCCTTTACTGCCCCAGCGGACCAGCTTCATGCGGCGTCTCCTGATATTGGAATGCATCGTTGACAGCCAATATAGGTGCACCGCGATAGCCGAACAATCCGAAAGCCGCATGAGGCGATAGCGAAACCGGATCGCGCCCTTTCAAACGTCATGCGCTATGGATACGCAGATAAACAAAAGCCCGCGAACGCCTTGACGTTCGCGGGCTTTGTGCACTGCAACGCGCCTGCGAGACAGGCGCAACGGGCATCAGTGCATTGCGTGCAGGTAATGATAGAGACCGGCCGCAGCCGCGCCGCCGGCGAGCGGGCCGAACACCGGAATCCACGCATAGCGCCAGTCGCTGTCACGCTTGCCCGGAATGGGCAGCAGCGCGTGCATGATGCGCGGCGAGAGATCGCGCGCCGGGCTCATCGCATAGCCGGTCGGGCCGCCGAGCGAAATGCCGATGCCGAGCACGAGCAGACCCACGGGCAGCGCGTCGAGCGCGCCGAGGCCCACCTGCGGCGAGGCCAGATAGAGCACGCCCAGGATCAGCACGAAGGTGCAGATCGCTTCCGTCAACACGTTGTGCCGCTTGCTGCGAATGGCGGGCGCCGTGCAAAACACCGCGAGCTTGATATCCGGATCGGCTTCGTTTGCGAAGTGCTGTCGATAGGCAAGCCACACGAGCAGTGCGCCCGCCATGCCGCCGAGCATCTGCGCCGCGATATAACCGCCGACCTTCGACCAGGCGAACTTGCCCGCCAGCGCGAGGCTGATCGTCACGATGGGGTTGAGGTGCGCGCCGCTGAACGAGGCGGTCACGTAGACCGCCACGAACACGGCCATGGCCCAACCCATCACGATGACGATGAGGTCGGCGCCCTTACCCTTCGTTTTAGCGAGCAGCACGTTCGCAACGGCGCCGTTACCTAGCAGCACGAGAATGGCCGTGCCAATGAATTCCGCAAGATAGGGTGACATGATTGTCGAAGTCTCTCTCTGCCCGCGCGGTGCATGCGCACGTAGCGCATGCGATCCCGCTGCGGGTTATGTTAATTAGTTATGCTTATTTGTTGGAAAAGCAGATCGCGCGGCTCAGTGCGAGTCGTCTGCCCAAGCCTTGGCCGCACGCACCGCACGCTGCCAGCCCGCACGGCAGGCGTCGACCTGCGCGGCCGGCATCGAGGGAGCAAAACGCCGGTCGAGCTTCCACTGGCTCTGCAAGTCGCTCACGTTCTGCCAGTAGCCCGTTGCAAGGCCTGCGAGGTAGGCGGCGCCGAGTGCCGTGGTTTCGGTGATCTTCGGGCGTACCGCATCCACGCCGAGCAGGTCTGCCTGGAACTGCATGAGCAGATTGTTCGCGCTCGCGCCGCCGTCCACGCGCAACTCGCCCACGCTGATACCCGAATCCGCTTCCATCGCAGCCAGCACGTCGAGCGACTGGTACGCGATCGAGTCGAGCGCCGCGCGCGCGAGGTGCGCTGAGGTCGTGCCGCGCGTCACGCCGAACAGCGTGCCGCGTGCGTGCGCGTTCCAGTGCGGCGCACCGAGGCCCGCGAAGGCCGGCACGAGGTACACGCCATCCGTATGCGGCACGCTCGCGGCGAGCGCTTCGATTTCCGGCGCGCTCTTGATGATCCCCATGCCGTCGCGCAGCCACTGCACCACCGCGCCCGCAATGAAGATGCTGCCTTCGAGCGCGTAGTTGACCTCGTCGCCGATCTGCCAGGCGATCGTCGTCACGAGGTTGTTCTTCGACTCGATGGGCTTCGTGCCCGTGTTCATCATCAGGAAGCAGCCCGTGCCGTAGGTGTTCTTCACCATGCCCGTGCTCGTGCACATCTGGCCGAACATCGCGGCCTGCTGGTCGCCCGCGATGCCGGCCAGCGGAATCTTCGAGGCGAACACCGTGGTCTTGGTAGGACCATAAATTTCGGATGACGAACGGACTTCGGGCAACATGCTGCGCGGAATTTCGAGCGCGTCGAGCAGCTCGTCGTCCCATTGGCGCGTGTGGATGTTGAAGAGCATGGTGCGCGACGCGTTCGTCACGTCGGTCACGTGCAGTTCGTGCTTCGTGAAGTTCCACACGAGCCAACTGTCCACGGTGCCGAACGCCAGCTTGCCTTGACGCGCTTTTTCGCGTGCGCCGGGCACGTTGTCGAGAATCCAGCGGATCTTGGTGCCTGAGAAGTACGAGTCGATCGGCAAGCCGGTCTTCGCGCGCACTTTTTCTTCGAGGCCGCGCTCCTTGAGCGAGTCGCAGAAGTCGGCCGTGCGGCGGTCCTGCCACACAATGGCGTTATAGATGGGATGGCCCGTTTCACGGTCCCAGACGATGGTCGTCTCGCGCTGGTTCGTAATGCCGATCGCAGCGATATTGGTGCCGTTCAGGCCCGCGCGCGTGACGGCTTCGGCGGCCACGCCGGCCTGCGTCGACCAGATTTCCTGCGGATCGTGCTCGACCCAGCCCGGCTGCGGATAAATCTGCTCGAATTCCTTTTGAGCGACCGAAACGATATTGCCCTGGCGGTCGAACAGCATGGCGCGCGAACTCGTGGTGCCCTGGTCGAGCGCAAGAATGTACTGTTCCTGCATGTCTCTCATCTCCGTGTGTACTAGTTGTGATTGTGCGCCGTGGGGGACGGCGCGGGGGGGTACGTGCCTGGTATTACGTAAAAACGCTTGCGTGGTGCCGGCGAACTTCAGTGCTGCGCGGTCGCCGTCGCGCTTGATGCGGCAAACCAGTGATCGATTGCGGCGGTCACGCCATTGAGCGTGCCCGGTTCGACATGCAGGCCCAGCTTCGAGCGGCGCCACAGCACATCTTCGGCGCGCGTGGCCCATTCGGCGGCGCGCAAATAGCGCAATTCGGCCTCGTAAATGCCAGGCGCGACTTCGGCGCCGAGGTCTGCGAGCGATTTCGCGTTGCCCAGAAGACGTTCGGCGCGCGTGCCGTACGCACGCGCGTAGCGGCGCGCAAGCGCGGCAGGCAGCCACGCGTGGCGCTTCGCGAATGCCTGCGCAAAGGGCTCGAAACGCGCGTTCGCGATATCGCCGCCGGGCAGCGGCGCGCCCGCGGTCCACGAAGGCGCGGCGTGGCCGAGCGCGCGGCACAGCATGTCCGAAGCTTCTTCCGCGAGCTTGCGGAAGGTCGTGATCTTGCCGCCGAACACCGAAAGCAGCGGCGCGCCAGCGGTTTCGTCGAGTTCGAGCTTGTAGTCGCGCGTGACGGCGGACGCATTTTCCGCGCCCTCTTCCTCGAGCAGCGGACGCACGCCCGAGTAGGTCCATTGCACGTCGGCGGGCGAGATCTTGCGCTTGAAATAGCGGTTGATCGACTCGCACAGATAGCGCGTTTCGTCGCCGTCGATCGACACCTTCGCGGGGTCGTTGTGATACTCCACGTCGGTCGTGCCGATCAGCGTGAAGTCATGTTCGTACGGAATCGCGAAGATGATGCGCTTGTCGGGGTTCTGGAAGATGTACGCGTGGTCGTGATCGAACAGGCGCTTCGTGACGATATGGCTGCCCTTCACGAGCCGCACGCTGTGCTGCGCGCCGCGCCCGAGCGCGCCGTGCAGCACGTCGCCCACCCACGGGCCGGCCGCGTTGGCGATGGCGCGCGCACGCACGTCGAAGGTGCCGCCGTCCGGGCGGCGCAAGAGCGCCTGCCATTCACCACCCGCACCGTTCGCGACATTCGTGCGCACGGCGGAAACCAGCTTCGTGCGCGTGAGGATGTCCGCGCCGCGCTCCTGCGCGTCGAGCGCGTTGAGCACGACGAGGCGCGCGTCGTCGACCCAGCCGTCCGAATAAACGAAGCCACGCTGGATCGAATCGATGAGCGGCTCGCCCGCCGCATGGCGGCGCATGTCGATGCCGCGCGAGCCCGGCAGCAGCTCGCGCTTCGCCAGATGATCGTAGAGGAACAGGCCCATGCGAATGAGCCATGCGGGGCGCAGGTTCGGCATGTGCGGCATGACGAAACGCAGCGGCCACATGATGTGGGGCGCCGCGCGCAACAGCGTTTCGCGCTCCTGCAGCGCCTTGCGCACGAGCCCGAATTCCTTGTACTCGAGATAGCGCAGCCCGCCGTGAATCAGCTTGGTGCTGGACGACGAGGTATGCGAGGCGAGGTCGTCCTGCTCGCAAAGGAGCACCGACAATCCGCGGCCGGCCGCGTCGCGCGCGATACCCGCGCCGTTGATCCCGCCGCCCACGACGAGCAGATCGTACCGGTTCTGTTGAGTCACCCTGCTGTGTCCCTGAAAGAAAAACGAACCTCGGAATGTTCGAATTCGAAATTTATCGAACATGAACGAAAAAGTAAAGGTTCGATTTCGGGACAAAAGAATGGAAAGGCGCGCGTAAACGAACATGCTACGAACATGTATCGAACGTTCGTCATGCGCGAATGAAAACGGGGCGCCAACACGTTCCCGAGAGGCAACGCGCCGGATTTCAGATCAGAAAGGAAGAAAACACGCGGACTGCGCGCGCCTCAGATAAAGCGCGTACGCAAATCCCGCGGCTTACGCTGCGACGTGAACCTGCGTGCCCGCCGCGAGCACCGCCTCGTTCATTTCCTCGGGCAGCGGCTGGTCGGTGAAGAGCGCGTGAACCTGGCTCAGATGCCCCTGGCGCACGAGCGCGGGGCGGCCGACCTTCGAATGATCGGCGACGAGATAGACCGTGCGCGCATGCTCGATGATGGCCTGCGCCACGCGCACCTCGCGCGTGTCGAAGTCGCGCAGCGTGCCGTCGGTTTCGATGGCCGAGGTGCCGATGATCGCGTAATCCACCTTGAACTGGCGGATGAAGTCGATGGTGTGCTCGCCGACGATGCCTTTGTCCCAGGGCCGCACCACGCCGCCGGTGATCATGACTTCGCAGTCGGGATAGCCGCTCATCACGCTCGCCACGTTCAGGTTGTTCGTGACGACGCGCAGGCCCTGATGACGATTGAGCGCGCGCGCGACTTCCTCGGTCGTGGTGCCTAGGTTGATGAAGAGCGACGCCTGATCGGGAATGTGCTGGGCCGCAAGCGCCGCGATCCGGCGCTTCTCCTCATGAAACATGTGTTGCCGCGCGCTGTACGAGACGTTTTCCGCACTCGTGGGCAAACTCGCGCCGCCGTGATAGCGGCGCAGCAGATTCATGTCGGCGAGCCAGTTCACGTCGCGGCGAATGGTTTGCGGCGTGACATCGAAATGCGAGGCGAGATCGTCGACCGTGACGAAGCCGTCGCGTTGCACCCATTCGAGCATTTCCTGCTGGCGCGCGTTCAGGGTGAGGCGAGGATCTCGTGTCATTGGCTCTTTTGGCAGACGTATGAGGACTTGGCCTATTGTAAAGGCTCGCCCACCTGATTCAGGAGAAAGCCGGTTACTCATCGATTAATCAGGGCTGCGAGCGCCCCCGGGGTTCCCCCTGCGCTTCCGTTAAAATGCTGCGCTTTCTCCGCTCACCCGCCGCTCCCGATGCAATCCGCCTCATCAACCCCGCGCGCCGCCTCCCACGGCGCCGACGAAAACGAAACCACCCACGACCTCGTCTACGGCCCGAACGATCGCCCCGCGCCGACCATCGCCTTCGTGGCCGCGCTCCAGCATCTGCTCGCGATCCTCGTGCCTATCGTCACGCCGGGACTCCTGATCTGCCAGGCGCTGGGCGTTTCCAGCCGCGACACTACGCTGATCGTCTCGATGTCGCTGGTCATTTCCGGCATCGCCACGTTCCTGCAATGCAAGCGCGTCGGGCCGCTCGGCGCGGGCCTGCTCATCGTCCAGGGCACGAGCTTCAACTTCGTCGGCCCGCTCATCGCGGGCGGCAGCCTCATGGTCAAGCAGGGCACGCCGGTCGAAACCGTAATGGCTGCGATATTCGGCGTTGTCATCGCGGGCTCGTTTGTCGAAATGGCGGTGTCGCGCATCCTGCCCTTCATCAAGCGGCTCATCACGCCGCTCGTCACCGGCATCGTCGTGCTGCTGATCGGTCTCACGCTCATCAAGGTCGGCCTCATCAGCATGGGCGGCGGCTATGGCGCCATCGCCAAGGGCAATTTCGCGAGCGTCCAGAACCTCACGCTCTCGGGACTCGTGCTCGGCACCATCATCGTGCTCAACCGCGTGCCCATTGTCTGGGTGCGCAGCACGGCGCTCGTCATCGCCCTCGCCATCGGCTATATCGTTGCGGGCGCAATGGGTCGGCTCGACTTCACCGGCGCGCGCGAAGCCGCGTTGTTCCAGATTCCGACCCCGCTGCATTTCGGCCTGGGCTTCTCGTGGTCGCTCTTCGTCCCCATGCTGATCATCTACCTCGTGACCTCGCTCGAAGCGATCGGCGACGTCACTGCCACCAGCAAGGTCTCGAAAGAGCCGGTGGAAGGTCCCGTGTGGATGCGGCGCATCAAGGGCGGCGTGCTGGTCAACGGCTTCAATTCGCTGATCGCCGGTTTCTTCAACACGTTCCCCAGCTCCGTGTTCGCACAGAACAACGGCGTGATCCAGCTCACCGGTATCGCCAGCCGCCACGTGGGCCTCTGGATCGCGGGCATGCTCGTCGTGCTGGGCCTCTTCCCGAGCGTGGCCGGCGTGCTGCAGGCCGTGCCCGAGCCCGTGCTGGGCGGCGCGGCCATGGTCATGTTCGGCGCGGTGGCCGCTTCGGGCATCAACATTCTCGCGGGCACGCGCCTCGACCGCCGCGCCCTGCTCATCATCGCGGTGTCGCTCGCGCTGGGCCTTGGCGTCTCGCAAGTGCCGGAGATCCTGACCAGCCTCCCGCATGCGCTCAAGAACGTGCTGGAGTCGGGCGTCGCAACGGGCGGCATCTGCGCGCTCGTGATGAACTGGTTCCTGCCGGAAACGCGCTAACGCGCCGAGCGTGCGGCCCCGACGCCGGGCCGTGCGCTTTTTTATTGACCGTAATTTCCAATTTACTGGATAATGACTCCATCATCTTGGAAGCAAACCCAATGGACAGCCCGACCGACGCCGGAATCAACGAGCGTATCGCCCGCTGCGTGCGCGACTTGCGCGCCACGCGCGGCCTGACGCTGGACGCGCTGTCCACGCGCAGCGGCGTAAGCCGCTCGATGATCTCGATGATCGAGCGCGGCGCCGCCAGCCCCACGGCAGTGGTGCTCGAAAAGCTCGCGGCGGGGCTGTCGGTCTCGATGGCGAGCCTCTTCGGCGCAAGCGGCGAGAGCACGCCCGCCGAGCCCCTGGTGCGCCGCGAACAGCAGGCGCAGTGGCGCGACCCGCAGTCGGGCTATATGCGCCGGAGCGTGTCGCCGCCCAACTGGCCTTCGCCGATCCAGCTGGTCGAAGTGGATTTCCCCGCCGGCGCGCGCGTCGCCTATGAAACGGGCGGCCGCGAGAATGTGATTCACCAGCAGGTCTGGGTGATGGAAGGCAGCATCGACGTGGAATTGGGCAATGAGCGGCATTCGCTGCATGCGGGCGACTGTCTCGCCATGCGGCTCGATCAGCCGCTGATCTTCAGCAATCCAGGCTCGCACGCCGCGCACTATGTCGTTGCCATTTGCGACGTCAACGGTATCTGAATGCGCCTGATGCGTCTGAATCTGCCACCCTTTTCATTTAAAGAGGATTCCCTATGAATTCGAACCCACAGAGCGATGGCGTGCGCTTCATCGATTGCAACGAAGCGGACCATGCGTCGGCGATTCTCGAGATCCTCAACGACGCGATCGTCAACTCAACCGCGCTCTACGACTACAAGCCGCGCGCGCCCGAGGCTATGGCCACATGGTTCGGCACCAAGCGCGCGAACGGCTTTCCGGTAGTGGGCGCCGTGGATGAAGCCGGCACGCTGCTCGGCTTCGCGAGCTGGGGCACATTCCGCGCGTTTCCCGCCAACAAGTACACGGTCGAGCACAGCGTCTACGTGCACCGCGACCAGCGCGGCCGCGGCCTCGGCGAACGCCTGCTGCTGGAGTTGATCCGCCGCGCCCGTGGCGAACAGATTCACGTGCTCGTGGGCTGCATCGACGCCACCAATGCCGGCAGCATTGCGCTGCACGCCAAGCTGGGATTCACGCACTCGGGCACGATCAAGGAAGCGGGATTCAAGTTCGGACGCTGGCTCGACGCCGCTTTTTACCAGCTCAACCTCGAGATGCCCGCCCCGCCCGTGGATGGCTGAACTTCGCGCGCAATGCCTGCGATAAGCGCGTTACCGTGCGATCGACCGGGCCGCAGCCGCGGTCATGGCATTGCGGAGATGGCGTGCGCGCAGCGGCGCGCGAGCCGCGCGCTTTGAAGCGCACGCCGCTCGCGTAGCACGTAGCTTCGCCTGGCTGCGGTTGCGGGACTCGGCTTCGCGCGTGGCACGCCGCGATTGCCCGCGCACGAAAAGGCGCACGGCGAGCAGCACGCAGCCTGTCACCGCAAGCACGGCGACGCGAAACGGCGACGACTCGAAGGCGCGTTCGGGCACGTGCAGCAGCAGGATCGAGATGAACACGGCGACCTGAATCAGGATCGCCGAAAGCGAAGCGACGAACAGGTACGCGTGCAGGCGATCGGTCGGCGGCTTCATGGGGGCTGCACTCAAGAAAGTTGCGCTGACAACGATATCCAGTCTGACTGGTTCCACCCTACGCCTCGCGAATGTCACGCACATGGCAACGTGCGACGCGGGGCGGAGTTTTGAGATCGTGCCTGTTCGAAGCTGAAGAGAACCTTAAGGAAAGGTGCCTGCGCATACGCTTTTTTCATCGGAAGATAATCCTTTGCGCACCTTACTAACCAGCGCCTTTCATCGCCTTTCGACTTACCACCTGGCGTCTCATTCAGCGCTTACGTAAGGTTGACTTAAGCTCGCGTGCCGTACCCTTGCAAGCTGTAATCTGTACGGCAATGCAGTCATGAATCGCACCTATGAATATCGCGGCTACGCAATCCGCGTTGGCGTCGAAGCGAACGGCACTCTCCCGCTCGAACGTCCGGAAATCGAACGTCCTCGCTACGCGGCCGTGGTGAGCATCGCAGCCAACGACAAGTGCGCGTTGCCCTCACCCCTGAAAATCGAGAATGCCGCCGGCCTTCCCTTCAGCTCCGATATCGACGCCTTGATGGGCGGCTACAGCGCGGCCTGCCGCCTGATCGACGAACGGCTGGCCGAAAACGCGGCCTGATCCGCCAAAGAAAAAACGCGCGGTGGCTTCAAGCCATCGCGCGTTTTTTAATCAGGACGCAGGTCGTGCGTCCTCTGTCTACGCTCAGTCGCGGTTCGCCTGCAACACGGTCAGCGCGGCCATGTTGATGATGCGTCGCACCGTCGAGCTCGACGTCAGCACGTTCACCGGCGCATTCACACCCAGCAGGAACGGGCCGACCGCCACGTTGCTGCCCGCACCCGTCTTGAGCAGGTTGTAGGCGATGTTGCCCGAGTCCACGTTCGGGCACACGAGCAGGTTCGCCGCGCCCTTGAGCTTCGAATGCGGCAGGATGCGCAGGCGCAGTGCTTCGTCCAGTGCGCAGTCGCCGTGCATTTCCCCGTCGATTTCCAGATCGGGATTCTTCTCGGTCACGAGCTTGAGCACTTCACGCATCTTCGTGCCCGAAGCCGAGCTGCCCGAACCGAAGTTCGAACGCGAGAGCAGCGCAACCTTAGGCTGCAGATTCAGCCATTCCATCTGGCGCGCAGCCGCCAGCGTGAACTCGGCGATCTGCTCCGCGTTCGGGTTGTCGTTCACGTGCGTGTCGACGATCGCGACCGTACGCTTGTCGAGCAGCAGGATGTTCATCGCCGCGTACGTTTTCGCGTTCGGGTGCATGCCGATCGCTTCGTCGACGAAACGCAGGTGGTCGTGATACGCGCCCACCGTGCCGCACACCATGCCGTCCGCGTCGCCCAGGCGCACCATCATCGCGCCGATCAGCGTGAGACGGCGGCGCATTTCCACGCGCGCCATTTCCTTCGAAATGCCGTCGCGGCAGCGCAGTTCCCAATAGGTCGTCCAGTACTGGTGGAAGCGCTCGTCGTACTCAGGGTTCGTGACTTCCACGTCTTCGCCGAGCTTCAGGCGCAGGCCGAACTTCTCGATGCGGGCGAGCAGCACTTCGGGGCGACCGATCAGGATCGGACGCGCGAGCTTCTCGTCGACGATCACCTGAACCGCGCGCAGCACGCGCTCTTCCTCGCCTTCGGCGAACACGATGCGCGACTTGCCGCCGTCACGCACGAACTGCTTCGCGGCCGCGAAAATCGGCTTCATGAACGCGCCCGAGTGATACACGAACTGCTGCAGCTCGTTCGTGTACGCACCAAAGTCGTCGATGGGGCGCGTGGCCACGCCGTCTTCCATCGCGGCCTTCGCCACGGCCGGTGCGATACGCACGATCAGGCGCGAATCGAACGGCTTCGGAATCAGGTACTTCGGGCCGAAGCGCAGATCGTAGGCGCCGTACGCGGCAGCCACCGAGTCGTTCAGTTCTTCTTCCGCGAGCTTGGCGATCGCGTGCACAGCCGCGATTTCCATGTTTCGCGTAATGGTCGTAGCGCCCACATCGAGTGCGCCGCGGAAGATGTACGGGAAGCAAAGCACGTTGTTGACCTGGTTCGGGAAGTCCGAACGGCCCGTGGCGATCACCGCGTCCGGGCGCGCTTCGAGCGCGACCTCGGGGAAGATTTCCGGCGTGGGGTTGGCCAGCGCGAGAATCAGCGGCTTGTCGGCCATTTTCTTGACCATCTCCGCCTTGAGCACGCCGCCGGCGGAAAGGCCGAGGAACACGTCCGCGCCTTCGATCACTTCGGACAGCGAGCGCGCGGAGGTGTCCTGCGCGAAGCGTTCCTTGTCCGGGTCCATGAGCGTCGTGCGGCCCTGATAGACCACGCCGTCGATGTCGGTCACCCAGATGTTCTTGAGCGGCAGGCCCAGATCGACCATGAGGTCCAGACACGCCAGCGCCGCCGCGCCCGCGCCCGAGGTCACGACCTTGACCTTCGTAATGTCCTTGCCGATCACTTTCAGGCCGTTCATGAACGCGGCCGAAACGGTAATGGCGGTGCCGTGCTGATCGTCGTGGAAGACCGGAATCTTCATGCGCTCGCGCAGTTTGCGCTCGACCGTGAAGCAGTCGGGGGCCTTGATGTCTTCCAGATTGATGCCGCCGAACGTGGCTTCGAGGCTCGCGATGATGTCCACGAGCTTGTCCGGATCGCTTTCGGTCACTTCGATGTCGAACACGTCGATGCCGGCGAACTTCTTGAACAGCACCGCCTTGCCTTCCATGACCGGCTTGGAGGCCAGCGCGCCGATGTTGCCGAGACCGAGCACGGCCGTACCGTTCGTGATCACGCCCACCAGATTGCCGCGCGCAGTGTAGCGGAACGAGTTCTGCGGATCGGCGACGATCTCCTCGCAGGCCACCGCCACGCCCGGCGTATAGGCGAGCGCGAGGTCGCGCTGGGTGACGAGCGGCTTGCTGGCCGTCACCGAAATCTTGCCCGGGGTGGGAAATTCGTGGTATTCCAGCGCGGCCTGACGATCGGTCTTGTTCATGTTCCTCACTCGATATGGACGGGGCCCGGCTCGCGCTGGCCAGCCTGGATCGGGGCTGGCGCGGCCTGGCGTGTTCGAATGAGGCGATTCTAGAGAGCCCTCATAACGTGTCCATTTTGATTTAGTATGGGGCCATCATTTTTTCGTAATACCCTGGGGAATCGTGTCTTTCAGCATTGACGACGTGACAAGGCGGTTGAATACGCGCCTGAAAATGCGCCATCTGGTCCTGCTCCTGCAGATCCGCCAGCACGGTTCGCTCACGCGCGTGGCGGAACACATGGCGACGAGCCAACCCGCCGTCACCAACGCGCTGGCTGAAATGGAGAGCATGTTCGGCGCGCCGCTCTTCGACCGCACGCCGCGCGGCATGACGCCCACGGCGCTCGGCAACGTGGTGCTCGCGCGCGCCCAGGCCATGCTGCACGACCTCGACCACCTCGCGCGCGACATCGAAGCCGTGGTGGCCGGCCACGCCACGCGCGTGCACGTGGGCGTGATTCCGTTCATCTCGGGGCGCACGCTTGCCGCGGCCATTCGCCTCACGCAGTCACGGCTGCCGCAACGCGTCACCATGACGATTCACGAAGGCACGAGCGACGCGCTCCTGCCGCAGCTTCGCGACCATACGCTCGATATCGTGATCGGCCGCGCGTCTTCCGCCGTCGATGTCTCGCAGTTGCGCTTCGAGGTGCTGCATCAGCAAAAGCCGCGGCTCATCGCGAGCCGGCGGCTCGCGGCGCGCCTTGCGCGCGGCAAGCTCGACTGGGAAAAGCTGGTCGAACTCGACTGGATACTGGGCGCGCCCCATACGCCCATTCGCGAGCAGATTTCCGATCTTTTCCTGCACGCGGGCGTGGCGCCGCCCGTGCCGATCGTGGAGAGCTACACGTCCCGGCTGATCGGCGAAATGATCAGCACGAACGAGAACGCCGTGTCGATCGTGCCCGCCGATATTGCCGAGGAACTCGTGCACTTCGCGGGCGTGGCCATCGTGCCGTACACGCTCGACTGGACGCTGCCGCCGGTCGCGATGTTCACGCGCGCGGGCGTGCTGCGCGACGTCGACGCCACCTTTGGGCAGTCGCTGCGCGAGTTGTATCAGGAGGCGGAGAAGGCGCGGGGGTGAGTGGCTAACGCCAAGCGCAAACGGGGCGCGGACCCAATCGCCCCGCCCCGTTCACCACGCATCACAGGTATTCGGCAGATCAAACCCGCTCAGTCACCACCTGCTGCGCCTCCAGCGTGCCTTCGCCCTGCATGCGCGCCACCAGCATCAGCGCGCAGACCAGCGTGATGAGCACATGCACCACGCCCAGCGCCACCACCGAAAGAATGCTGCCCGTGGCGCTCAACAGGTACTGGCCGAGAATCGGCGTCGTGCCCGCGAACACCATGCCGCAAATCTGATAAGCGAGCGAAATGCCGGTGTAGCGCACCTGCGCGGGGAAAGCCTTCGCCAGCATGCCCGCCATGGCCGCGTAGTAAAGCGAATGCGGAATCGAGGCGAGCGCCATGCCGATCATCGCGAGCTTCGTCGACCCGGTGGCGATCATCGAGAACATCAGGGGCAGCGCAACGATCTCAGGCACGAGCATGTAGACGATCGCTTTCTTGAGGTCCATCTTCGTGGCGAGCACAGCGCCGAACGGTTGCACGATCAACTGCACGACAATCGCAAACGTGATGACGCTCAGGAACTGCGTGCGGTCGAAGCCGATCGAGGTCACGGCCCACGAAAGTGCGAACGTCGTCTTGAAGTATGTGGCCGAGAGCGCGATCACGCAGGCGCCCACGCCCATCGCCACCAGGCCCTTGTGATGGCGCAGCACTTCGGCGATCGGCAGCTTCGCCACCTTGTTCTTCGCCTGCAACTCCTTCATGGCGGGCGACTCGTCCACGCTCATGCGAATAAAGAGCCCCACGGCCACCAGCGCCGCCGACATCAGGAACGGCACGCGCCAGCCCCAGGTCATGAACTGGTGGTCGGGCAGCATGGAAATCACGAGAAACGCGACCGTGGCGAGCAGATTGCCCGCGGGCGAGCCCTGCTGCGCGAACGCCGAATAGAAAATTTCCTTGCCCTTGGGCGCATGTTCCGAGGAAAGCACGACCGCGCCGCCCCATTCGCCGCCCATGGCAATGCCCTGCGTGAGACGCAGCAGGATCAGCAGCACCGGCGCGAGCACGCCCACCTGGTTGTACGTGGGCAAAAGGCCCATGAGCGTGGTGCAGCCGCCCATCAGCATGAGCGTGACGATCAGCGTTTTCTTGCGGCCCACCTTGTCGCCGAGGTGGCCGAACACGATGCCGCCAATCGGGCGCGCGAGAAAGCCAACCCAGAACGAGGCGAACGCGGCCAGCGTGCCGATCAGCGCATTCGTCGATGGGAAAAACAGCTTACCGAGCACGAGCGCGGCCGCGGTGCTGTACGCGTAAAAGTCGTACCACTCGATCGTCGTGCCGACGAACGATGCGATGCCCGCCTTGCGAGCCTGGCGATGCTGGGTGTCGAGGGAGGTTGCTGCCAAGAGACGTCTCCAGATTTCGATTTCGAGCGGCGGTTTCCAGAGCGAAACGCGCCGTTTCCCGGGCCTATCCGATTCGAAAGTGCCTTGCGATCACGTTCGCCTTTCGAACTACCTTTCATTTATCGAACAAAGCGCCAGAAGGTGCGGACTATGAAACGGTCGTTCGCTAGCGTCAACCAAGGGATAACCCTCAGCCCTCCCGCCGCCCGAGCGGGCCGCGATTGCGGCGACTTAGGTGTTTACCCGTAACCGTATTGTCAGCTTGTTATCGGTATGCCGATAATACTCTCATGGATGTGAAAACCGCAGTGCGCGTCTTCGACGTGATCAACCTCTTTGCCGAAGTCCGGCAGCCGATGATCTACAGCGAAATTGCGCGTCGAACCGAGATCCCGCTGTCGAGCTGCCACGCGCTGTTGCAGACGATGGTGGCCAAAGGCTATCTGTACGCGCCGGGCGTGAAGGCGGGCTACTACCCTACGCAGCGTCTGCTGCACGTGGCGCGCGACATCTGCAGCGAGGACCCGCTCACGCTGATGTTCCAGCCGCTGCTTTCCGCGCTGCGCGACGCCACTGGCGAAACCGCCGCGCTCGCCACGCTCGCGGGCAACCGCGTGGTCTATCTGGACGTGATGGAGTCGCGCCAGAAGATCCGTTACAGCGACGAGCCGGGCGGCTTCATGACCATCGCGAGCGCTGCGGGCAAGGCGCTGCTCGGTGCGCTCGCCCCCACCGCGCGCCGCAAACTGCTCGACAGTCTCGAGCCGCAGTTGCACTCGGCCAGTGGCGCAGCGATCGACCGCGCCGCGTTCGAGCGCGATGTCGAACAGGGCGTGACGGAAGGCTGGCACCGCTCGACGGGCGAGAGCGTGGAGGACGTAGCCGGCCTCGCGCGCGGTTTCCTGATTCACGGCGAGGCGTTTGCGCTCGTCATCGGCGCGCCCAAGGCGCGTCTTCTGAACAACGAGCAGAACGCCGTGAAGGCGCTGCTCGAGGTGTACGCGCAAATCCCGCCGTCGCTCCTCGCCGCCTGAGACCCCTCGGGCACCCGATGTAGCGTCGCGCGAGCGCGGAAATCCCGAAGTGGAGGCAAAAGCATGCGTTGGAAGAACCGGCCGGAAGGCTCGAACTGGGGCGATTTCGGTCCCGACGATCAATTGGGCCGCCCCAATCTCATCGGCGCGCAGCAGGTGCTCAAGGGCGCGCAGGAAATTCGGGCCGGGCTCACGTTCACGCTCTCTCTGCCGCTCGACTTCCCCGGTGACAGCAAGCTCAACGTGCGCCGCCATCCGCCGGTGCTGCGCCCCACCTTTCGCGACGGCCTGCCGTATGTGAACTTCCCGTTCGCGCGGAACGTTGCGGGCGCAACCGACGTGGTGAGCGACGATCAGGTGCTGCTCTCGCTCCAGTACTCCACGCAGTGGGATTCGCTCGCGCATGTGGGCGCGCGCTTCGACGCCAACGGCGACGGTATGGCCGAGAGCGTCTACTACAACGGCTATCGCGCGAACGTGGACGTGGTCGGCCCGATGGAATATCGCGCCGAAGACAACTTCGCGCCCCACGCCTGTGGCGGCGAGCATAGCCATGCCGATGTGCTCGGCATCGAGCATCTTGCGGTGAAGGGCATGCAAGGCCGCGGCGTGCTGATCGATTTCGCCGCGCATTTTGGCCGCGAGTTTCGCACCGTCGGCTACGACGATTTGATGCGCGTGATCGAGGCGGACGGCGTGGAGGTCGAGCGCGGCGACATGCTCGTGCTGCGTACCGGCTTCGCGGAGATGGTGCTCGAAATGAACCGCCAGCCCGACGAGGCCGTTTTGTCGAGCCACTGCAGCGCACTCGACGGACGCGACGAACGCCTGCTGCAATGGATCACCGACTCAGGCATCGCCGCGCTCGCCGCCGACAACTACGCCGTCGAACGTTATCCCGCGCGCGCGCCGGCCACACCTGGCGACCACCCGCTCATGCCGCTGCATCACCACTGCCTCTTCAAGCTCGGCCTGCCGCTGGGCGAGCTTTGGTATTTGCGCGATCTCGCTTTGTGGCTGCGCGAACACAAGCGCTCGCGATTCATGCTCACCGCGCCGCCGCTGCGGCTACCGGGCGCGATGGGCTCGCCCGTCACGCCGGTGGCAACGGTTTGACGAACTAATTCGCAATCCTTTGTTTTACCCGATTTCCCGAGAAAACATGGCTAAAGAAAGAGTCCTGATTACCGGCGCCGCCGCCGGCATCGGCGCCGCGTGCGCGGCGCGCTGCGAGGCCGACGGTTACGAAGCCGTCGTCATCGACCGCGTGGGCGACGGCATCATCGCCGACCTCTCCGACACCCAGGCAACGGCGGCCGCACTCGAGCGCGCGCTGGAGGGCGGCCCGATCACGCGCCTCATCAACAACGTGGGCGTGGTCGTGCCCAACGACGCCGAGCACCAGACGCTCGAAGAACTCGAACGCGCCTGGGCCCTGAACGTACGCTGCGCCCAGCAGTGCATGCAGGCGCTGTTGCCCGGCATGAAGGCCGCGGGCTTTGGACGCATCGTCAACATGTCGTCGCGCGCCGCGCTCGGCAAAGAGTTGCGCACGGCCTACTCGGCCACCAAGGCCGCGCTAATCGGCATGACGCGTGTGTGGGCGCTGGAACTGGGCGCGTTCGGCGTGACCGCGAACGCCATTGGCCCCGGCCCCATCCGCACCGAACTGTTCGACCGCGCCAATCCGCCCGGCACCCCGCGCACCGAGGCGATCATCAATGCCGTACCGGTGAAGCGCGTCGGCACGCCCGACGACGTCGCGCACGCCGCTTCGTATCTGCTCGATGCGCGCAGCGGCTTCGTGACCGGCCAGGTGCTCTACGTATGCGGCGGCATGACCGTTGGCGTCGCTGGGGTTTGACGATGACGGCCCCAGATACGCCCACGCAGCGGCGCGCCGGCATTGTCGGCGCGGGCAGCATTGGCGTGGCGTTCGCGATCTGCTTCGCGCGGGCCGGCTGGCGCGTGCGTCTCTACGATCCCGACGCTGCGCGCCGCGCCGCCGCGCCTGAAGAGATTGCACTGCGCCTTGGCGATCTCACGCACTACGCCCTGCTCGACGAAAGCGCGAGCGACATCGCCGCGCGCGTAGCGATTTTCGATACGCTCGAAGCCGCTGTGGCGCAGGCCGATCTCGTGCAGGAATGCGCGCCCGAGCGCGCCGAACTCAAGCGCGAGATCTTCGCGCAGCTCGACCGCGCAGCGCCTGCCGAAGCGATCCTCGCGAGCGCTTCGTCGTTTCTCGCGACTTCGAAATTCGTGGACGAAACGCTGCCGGGCCGCGCGCGCTGCCTCGTCGCTCACCCCGGCAACCCGCCCTACCTCGTGCCCGTGATCGAAGTCGTGCCCGCCCCCTTCACGTCCGAAGCCGCAGCCACGCGCGCCATCGCGCTCTACGCCGAAGCGGGCATGAAGCCCGTGCGCGTGAAGCACGAGGTGGAAGGCTTCATCTTCAACCGCCTGCAAGGCGCGGTGCTGCGCGAGGCGTATTGCCTCGTGCGCGACGGCGTGGCGTCGGTGGAAGACATCGACACCGTGATGCGCGAAGGCCTCGGCCCGCGCTGGTCGGTGATCGGTCCGTTCGAGACCGTCGATCTGAACACGCGCGGCGGCATCGCCTCGCATGCGCAGAAGATGGGCCCATCGTACGCACGCATGGGCGCCGAACGCGGCCAGCACGACCCGTGGACGCCTGAACTCGTCGCACAGGTCGAGGCCGCAAGACGCGCGGCGCTGCCGCTCGATCAATGGGACGAGCGTGTGGGCTGGCGTGACCGCCAGCTCATGCACCTCGCCCGCCATCGCAAGACCCGAAGCCACGACGACTCATAAGCGCCTCGAACGCACGCGCCGAGAGCCGAAGAGACCCGACAACTATTACGATTCAGACAGAGACACTTCCATGCAGAAAGTCACCGCTTTCTTTACCGAGCTGATGCGCCGGTATTTGCCCGATCCCTTCGTGTTCGCGATCGGCCTCACGCTGCTGACGATGGCGCTTGCCGTGATCGTGCAAGGGCAAGCCGTCACGGCCCTCACCACGAGCTGGGGCAAGGGCTTCTGGGCGCTGCTCGCGTTCACCACGCAAATGGCGGTGATTCTCGCAATGGGCTACGTGCTCGCCACAGCGCCGCTCACCGACCGCTTCCTGAACCGAGTCGTCGCACGCGTGAACGACCCGCGCATGGCGATCATTGTCGCGACGCTGGTGGGCGGCATCGGCAGCTATCTGAACTGGGGCTTCGGCCTCGTGGTCGGCGGCATCGTCGCGCGCAAACTCGCGCTGCGTGTGAAAGGCGTGCATTATCCGCTCATCATCGCTTCGGCCTATAGCGGCTTTACGCTCTACGGCCTCGGGCTTTCGGCGAGCATTCCCGTGCTGATTTCGACGAAGGGGCATCCGCTCGAAGCGCAAATGGGCGTCATTCCGCTCTCCGAAACGATTTTCTCGCCCACCATGCTCATCACGAGCCTCGTGACCATCATCACGCTGCCGCTCCTGAACGCATGGCTGCATCCGAAGCCCGGCCAGCCGATCAAGGAGATCGACCGCGCCATGGAAGAAAAGCAGCAGAAGGCAGCCGCACTCGGCGTGGATCTCGACGAAGGCAACACGCTCGCCAACCGCCTGAACAACAGCCGCATTCTGAGCTATGTGATCGGCCTGATCGGCATGGGTTATGTCGCGCTGCACTTCGTGCAGGGCGGCTCGATCGACCTGAACCTCATCAACTTCTTCATTCTGTTCCTCGGCATCCTGCTGCTCGGCACGCCGATCCGTTATGTGGAGAAGCTCAACGAAGGCATTCGGACGATCAGCGGCATCATTCTGCAGTACCCGTTCTACGCCGGCATCATGGCGATCATGGCGTCGTCGGGTCTCGTGAATACGCTTTCCGAAGCGTTCGTGAAGGTCGCCACACCGGCCACGCTGCCGTTCTGGGGCTTGATCAGCTCGTTCGTCATCAACTTCTTCGCGCCTTCGGGCGGCGGCCACTGGGTCATTCAAGGACCATTCATGATCGAAGCGGCGAAGACGATCGGCGCCTCCGTGGGCCATACGTCGACGGCCGTGATGCTCGGCAACGCATGGAACGATCTCGTGCAGCCGTTCTGGATCTTGCCGGCCCTCGCGCTCTCGAAGCTCAAACTCAAGGACATCATGGGCTACACGGTCATCATGATGTTCTGGATCGGCATCGTTTATTCGGTTGCGATTCTCGCCTGGGGCTGACGGGACCTGAAACGAACCCGCCCCTGAACCCATACCTTTAACGGAGACGATTCATGCTGTATCTCGTGCACATGCAGGTGCAGATTCCGCACGGCACCGACGCCGCCTTCGCCGACGCCCTGAAGGCCGAAGAAAAAGCGTTCTCGCAGAAGCTGCAACGAGAAGGCAAATGGCGCCACTTGTGGCGCGTGGCCGGCGAATACGCCAATTACAGCGTGTTCGATGTCGAGTCGAACGACGAACTCCATACGCTGCTTTCCGCGCTGCCGCTCTTCCCGTTCATGAAGATCAGCGTGACGCCGCTCGCCCAGCATCCGTCGGCCATCGTGCCCAATTAAGAGGAACGCGCCATGCCCTTTCTCATCGAAACGTTCGACAAGCCCGGCCACGCCGAGGTGCGCGTGCGCGAGCGCGACGCGCACCTGGAATTTCTCGCGCAAAACAAAGCGCTGTTGCTCGCCTGCGGTGCGAAACTCAACGACGACGGCAGCAGCGCGGGCGGCGGCATCTATATCGTCGACCTCGAAACCCGTGAAGAAGCCGAGCACTTTATCGCGCAAGATCCATTCACACATGTCGGGCTGTTCGAGAGCGTGAAGATCGTTCGCTGGCGCAAGGCCTATATCGACGGAACCTCCTACCTGTAAGCGCGACGCGCAGTTCCTCGCGAACGCGAAGTTCGCTATCGACCCTCGACGGCGCTGTGCTCCCCTGTGCAGCGCCGTTTTTGGCTCGGCGTGCACCTCCACACGCCGGGCCGTTTTTCATTCGCCATCCGGCTCGGGCACATCGATTGCTGCCCAGGTGCGCCGTCAGTCCATCAAGCAGCACAGCCTACATGGCTGCGCTCTCACGCGAGGAGGAAATCGACCATGCTCAAGCTGGCCCTGTTCTTTGCCGTGATCGCCGTGATCGCGGCCTTGTTCGGCTTCACAGGCTTGGCGGCCGGCGCCGCCGCCATTGCCAAGATCCTGTTCTTTATCTTCGTGGTGCTGTGCGTGGTATTCCTCGTGATCGCACTCGTGGTCACGAAGAAAATCGTCGATTGACCGGGGCGTGAACGAGTACCGAGGCATCGGCGGTGCCGATGCCCTCTTGCCCCCGTCAGGCCGCACGCTGGTAATACAGGTTCTGCGGGTGACGCGCCTGCGCGAAGAAAAACCAGCGCTCCGCAACGAGTCCCGCGTACTGAATAACGCATGCCGCGACGAACAACGTTGCGGAGGACGTATGCAGCGCCAGAGCAAGCAGCGCCAGCGGCACGACGAACGCGCCCACGAGAAAGCCCCACTTGACCCATTGCATCACGGCGTCGGACTGGCCATGAAAGAACTCGCGCAAATTGAAGGCGCTCGCCGTAAAGCCGCGCGAAATCTGCCTGATTTTCCCGGCCTTGATGCCCGTGGCGCTTTGCAACGTAGAACGCGGATGCAAACGTTGATTGCGCGCGAGCGCGGCAACGCGAGCCACGCAGGCGACCACAATCAGCGCGCCTGCCGAGAACCCGAGGCCCGGCACGACGCCGGGCGCAAGCCACGCGGCACTAGCGGTTGCGATCGTGAAGCCGGAGGCACAGCCGAGCAGCACGAAATTCACCAGGGTAAGCGGCGTGGCCCACTCCTGCAGAAAGCGCAGGCACGCATAGATCATGGCCGTGCAGACAAAAAGGCTGACGCTCGCAAGCGCGGCAATCGCGCCGATGGTGAACGACCACGGTGCATGCATCCAATGCGCCAGACCATAGAGGAACGTCGTTGCGAGAAACACGGGCAGCGCGAGACACTCACGCGAAAGCCACGAAGTGCGCCACATGGCGATCGCGCGCCACGCGCGCTCCGGGTGCCCAAGATGGAAGACCGAAGCGAAGAGCCCTAGCGCGCCGAGCGCAACCGCGAGCCCCGCACCGCAGATATAGAACTGCTGCGGCACTCCCTGCAACGCCGTCCACTCGGGATGCATCCGCGCAAGCCACTCGACGCCAAAGAGCGCGATCAACAGACCTTGCCCCGCACCTGAAAGCGTGGTCAGGAAAACAACCGAAAATGCGGGTCTCATTCAAATCTCCTTCGTCGCGACCGGCCGCGCACGCGTGAATAGCGACTTCACTCGCGTTGCAAAGGCGGCCAGATTCAGCTTGCCCGAATCCAGTTGAGCGTCGAGTCGCTTATCGCGCGACATGGCCGGTGTGCCGCGCCGGATCGCCAGGCTCGCGAGGTTGATCGGCTCGCCGGCTTCGAGCATGTTCACCGGCGACGCCGCCGATGCGCCACCGCCGCACCCGCACGAACCGCTGCCACAACTGCTTTCGGTCTTCACACGCGGCAGATAATGGTTCGAGGGCTTCGTCCCCCACTCGGGCATCAACTGATAGCCGCCGCGCGCCTGAATCGCCTTGGACGCATCCGACTCGGGGTCGTGAATGTCGCCGAAAATACGCGCCGATGTCGGGCACGCGAGCACGCAAGCGGGCTTGCGGTCGCGCTCGGGCAGCGCCTCGTTATAGATGCGGTCCGCGCACAGCGTGCACTTGGTCATCTCCTTGCGCTCTTCGTCCAGTTCGCGCGCGCCATACGGGCAGGCCCAGGAGCAATACTTGCAGCCAATACACTTGTCGTAGTCGACGAGCACGAGCCCGTCTTCCTTGCGCTTGAAGCTCGCGCCCGTGGGGCAAACCGGCACGCACGGCGGGTCCTCGCAGTGCAGGCACGATTTCGGGAAGTGAATGGTGTCCGAATTCGGAAACTCCCCGGCTTCATAGGTCTGCACGCGGTTGAAGAAGGTGCCGGACGGGTCCGCGCCGTAGGGGCGCACGTCCGCAAGACTCCCCGCCTGCCCCGAGGTATTCCATTCCTTGCAGCTCGTCACGCACGCGTGGCACCCCACACAGACGTTCAGGTCGATCACCAACGCCATTTGCGTCATTTCGGATTCCTCCTTACTTGCCTGTCACAACATTGCGCAAACGCGCGGCAAACTTGCCACCGCCCGCGAAATACGCCTGAATCCGGCCAACCGTGCTGGTCGAACCCGGCAGCGGTTGCATCGGCGCGAATTGCGGCAGTGTGTGGTCGGCATCTGCCTCCGCCGGATAGACACGCACACGCACGTCGTACCACGCGGCCTGCCCAGTGATCGGGTCCGAGTTCGAAACGCGCCGGCCGTCGCCGAAAGGCAGTTCTTCGGTAATCAGGTGATTGAGCAGGAAACCGCGCTGCGACTCATTGGCGTCCGGGCCAAGATTCCATGCGCCGGCGGCCTTGCCAATGGCGTTCCACGTCCACACCGTGCCCGGCTCGACCGCCTCGCTGTAGCGCGCCATGCAGCGCACCTTGCCCCACTGCGATTCGACGTAGATCCACCCACCGTCCTCGATGCCGTTTTCCTGCGCCATACGCGGATTCACGTACAGGTAGTTCTCGCCGTGAATCTGCCGCAGCCATGCATTTTGCGAATCCCACGAGTGATACATCGCCATGGGGCGCTGCGTGACCGCCGCGAGCGGGTAGCGTTCGAGATCGGTTGTCGCGAGTTCCAGCGGCGCATACCAGAAAGGCAGCGGATCGAAATAGCGCTCAACGCGCGCGCGCAAGTGCTCGGGCGGTTGGCGCGCATCCGTCTTGCCCTGCGCGGCGAGGCGAAACTTCTGCATGACATCCGAATAGAGTTGGATCAGGATGGGTTCTGCGAACTTCCGGAATCCCTTCTCCACGGCGAATTGCAGGTAAGGCCCATTGACGCCGCGCATGTACTGAAGTTCTTCCGGCAGCGTGTAATGGAACACGCAGTTGTGCTTCGCGTATTCCTCCCACTGGCGAGGATTGGGTTCGCCCACGAGCGCCTTGTCGCCGTCCTTCCCGCGCCAGCCAATCAAAAAGCCCACGCCGGAATCAGGCGCGGTCTGGAAGTTGACGATGAAGTCCGGATAGTCCTTGTACTTGCGCTTGCCTTCGGCCGTCGTGAATGCGGGCAGCTTCAGGCGGCTGCCCAACTCGACGAGCACTTCCTGGAACGGGCGGCACTCGCCGGTGCGCTCGAGCACCGGCACGCGCACGGAATCCACCGGCCCGTCGAACTCCGAAATCGGCCGGTCGAGCATCGACATCGCATCGTGCCGCTCGAGGTAGGTCGTGTCGGGCAGGATCAGATCGGCGAACGCCGTCATTTCCGACTGGAACGCGTCGCACACTACGAGGAACGGAATCTTGTACTCGCCGTCCGGCCCGCGGTCGGTCAGCATCTTGCGGACCTCGCTCGTGTTCATCGACGAGTTCCACGCCATGTTGGCCATGAAGATCAATAAGGTGTCGATGGGGTACGGGTCGCCTCGCCACGCGTTCGTGATGACGTTGTGCATCAGGCCGTGCACCGCGAGCGGATATTCCCACGAGAAGGCTTTGTCGATACGCACCGGCTCGCCCGCTTCGTCGATAAAGAGGTCGCCCGGCGCCGCGGGCCAGCCGAGCGGCCCGGCCGGCAGCGGCGTATTCGGCTTGACATCGTTCGGACTGCTTGGCGGCTTGGCCGATGGCGGCACCGCGCGCGGATACGGCGACTTGTGACGAAAGCCGCCGGGCCGGTCGATCGTGCCGAGCAGCGACATCAGCACGGCGAGCGCGCGGATCGACTGAAAGCCGTTCGAATGCGCGGCCAGCCCCCGCATGGCGTGAAAAGCGATGGGGTTGCCCGTCACGCTTTCGTGCTTCACGCCCCAGGCGTCCGTCCACTCAATCGGCAGCGTGATCTTGTGGTCGCGCGCCGTTTGCGCCATCTCGCTCGCGAGGCGGCGGATCGTGTCGGCCGAGATGCCTGTGATTTCCTGCGCCCATTCGGGCGTCGTCTCCTTGAAGCGCTCGCGCAGCAGCGCAAATGAAGGCGCCACCGGCGTGCCGTCGTCGAGCACATAGCGGCCGTCGAGCGCGGGTTGCGCGCCGGGCGTGTGATGCTGCACCGCACGGCCGGTGTTCTCGTCCCACCACAGATGGTTTTGCGGGAACAGCGGATTGCCCTCTGGGAGGTTCGCGTCCTTCACGAACAGGCCGAACGTGTGGCTCTGCGTGCGCATGTCCAGCAGTTCGCCCGCGTTGGTGAAGCGCTTGACGAATTCGTGATCGTACGCATCGGCCTCGATCAGTTCGTGGATCAGCGCCATGAACAGCGCGCCGTCCGTACCGGGACGAATGGGCACCCATTCGTCGGCAATGGCCGCGTAGCCGGTGCGGATCGGGTTGATCGCAATGAAGCGGCCGCCCGCACGCTTGAACTTCGAAATGGCGATCTTGAGCGGATTGGAGTGGTGATCCTCCGCCGTGCCGATCATGATGAAAAGTTTCGCGCGGTCGAGGTCCGGGCCGCCGAATTCCCAAAACGATCCGCCCATGGTGTAGATCATGCCCGCGGCCATGTTCGCGGAGCAAAAGCCGCCGTGGGCGGCATAGTTCGGGGTGCCGAACTGCCTGGCGAAAAGGCCGGTGAGCGCCTGCATCTGGTCGCGGCCGGTGAACAGCGCGAACTTTTTGGGGTCGGTTGCCCGCAGATGGGCGAGGCGCTTCTCGATCGTTTCGAGCGCCACGTCCCACGAAACGGGCTCGAACTGCGCTTCGCCTCGCCCGGCACCCTGCTTGCGCATGAGCGGCTGCGTGAGGCGGGCCGGCGAATACTGCTTCATGATGCCCGACGACCCTTTCGCGCAGATCACCCCCTGGTTCAAGGGATGTTCGGGGTTGCCATCGATATAACGGACTTCCCCTTCGCGCAGATGCACGCGAATGCCACAGCGGCACGCGCACATGTAGCAGGTCGTGGTCTTGATTTCCAGCTTTTCGTCTTGAGTTCGGGCGCCGTGGTCCACTAGAGGCCTCCAATAACGACTGACGGGTGTCCGGGAACCGCCACGGCACGCCATCTATGCGCTAGAAATGGTAGGCCTGTGTGATTGACTACTCAACTTTGCATTCCGGATACCAGCCATCACGAAATCCGATAGTTTCGATAAGCTTACCCTGCTGCGGGAAACCCTGATTTCCAGAAAGCCAGGCGGCGCGGTATGGTCCAGCGCTTCGCCACCCAACCTCCATACGTTTGCGAATCATGGATATTCCAGCGTCCCGCGTTCGCAACCAGTTCCCCGGCCGAATCGTCGGCATCATCAGAGGAGCGGAGCATTCGGAGGTCGATGTCGCCACGGCGGCGGGCATCTTCACCTCCGTCATCGAAACCCGGACTCTGGACCAGCTCGGCCTGAAAGCCGGCGCGATGGTCGTTGCCATCGTCAAATCGTCTGACGTCAGCCTTTCAGTGCCTTGACGCGTCATTTCGACCGGCTGCCTGTCAGCGTCGGCTCTCTGCTATTTGGTTGAATTATCAACCATCATTTGAAACCTAACGCGCCCCATGAACTGAAGGCATCAAGAACCTAAACGAAGTTTCATTTTAAGGGCCATTTTCGACACGTTTGCGTCATTGCCCGCGCCTAAATTTCCGGTTCCGCCACACACGAAGATTTCTCCTTCTCTACGGAACCGAAATGAAAAAAGCGTTGTTGAACATCCTCGCGCTCGCGGCGGCCGCCGCCTGCACGAACGCTCACGCACAAAGCAGCGTTACGCTGTACGGCACGGTCGATGCGGGCCTCGATTACGTCAGCAATCAGAAGTCCTCCACGGGTCATGGCACGACCTGGGGCATGCAGTCCGGCAACGTGAGCACGAGCCGCTGGGGCCTGCGCGGCACGGAAGACCTGGGCGGCGGGCTCAAGGCGATCTTCGACCTCGAGAACGGCTTCTCGGTCGTCAACGGCAAGGGCTCCAACGGCGGCTATATGTTCGGCCGGCAAGCGTGGGTGGGACTAGGCAGCGACCAGTACGGCACGCTCACACTCGGGCGCCAGTACGACGCGCTCGTGGACATGATCGCGCCCATGTCGGCCACGGGCTCCGGCTTCGGCGGCAACCTCGCGATGCACCCGTTCGACAACGACAACCTCAACAACGACGTGCGCATGAACAACGCCGTCAAGTTCCGCAGCGCAACCTACGCGGGCTTCCAGGTGGAAGGCGCCTACGCGTTCAGCAACCAGGGCGGCGGCTTCTCGAACAATAACGCCTACACGATGGGCGCTTCGTGGAACGGCGGCCCGATCAACCTGGCCGTGGCCTACTTCCAGGGCAACGAGCCCGGCTCGACCACCAACGGCGCGCTGAGCGCCGGCAGCGGCACCGACAACGATCCGATGTTCGTGGCCGCGCGCACCCGCACGCTTGGCGCGGGCGGCAGCTATACGATCGGGCCGGCCAAGGTGGGCCTCGTGTTCACGCGCACGATGGTTGCCGAACCCACGCAGATCGCCCAGGGCGGCTCGCTCAACGCGTTCGACGCCGACTACCTGACGTTCAATAACTTCGAACTGAACGGCCGTTACGCGCTCACGCCGCAACTGAGCCTGGGCGGGTCCTATACCTATACGGACGGTTCGGTCAGTCGCGCAGAGGGCAACGCGTCGCCGCACTGGAACCAGTTCATGCTCCAGGCCGACTATGCGCTGAGCCGCCGTACCGATGTGTATCTGGAGGGCGTGTATCAGCGCGTTTCCGGAGCGCAAGGCATTCCGGTGCTCGGCAATGCGTCGATCTATAACCTCGCGGCTTCGTCGAGCAATACACAAGCCGTCGTCGCGGCGGGGATGCGCCTGAAGTTCTAAGCTCATGCTTAACGGCTAACCGAGAAGTCGCAGCGGGCCGCGCGGGAAAAGCGCGGCCCGCTGTGCTGCGTAGAATAAGGGCGGTGTCATCGCCAGGTCATGCAAGCGCGCCATCGTTGCGCAGACACTCACCCTGCGATGCTTGCGCCCGCGCGCGTCAGTCATGCAAGTCCGTTAGCGCAGGCTTCGCCTTCTGCTCCCAAGGCGAGACGACATGACGAAAAAAGACATCCCCGAGAATGCATCCACCGAAAGCGGCGCCAGTGTCTCGCGCCGCGGCTTCCTGAAGCTTGCCGGCGCTTCCGGCTTTGCGAGCGCCGCCAGCGCGTTTGCGGGCAGCGCGAAGGCCGACGCCGCCACACCCGACGGCACGCCCGAGCAGATCCACCTCACCTGGGGCGAAGACCCGACGCGCGAAGTCGTCGTTTCGTGGGCATCGCTCGCCTCTTCCACGAATCCGCGCGTGATCTACAGCGCCGATCGCGGCAAGCGCGAGACCGTGCACGCGATTCAGCGCACCTATACCGACGGGCTCACGGGCAATGTCGTGTTCACGTATCACGCGCGGCTGCGCGGCCTCGAGCCGGCCACGACCTACCGCTACGAAGTCACCGCCGACAACGACAGCCACGCGAGCAGCCCGTTCAGTTCGAGCTTCGCCACCGCGCCGCGTGCCCGCGCGCCGTTTCGCTTCACGAGCTACGGCGACCTCGCCACGCCGAACACCGGCTGGGTGCTTTCGTCGCCGCAAAGCCGCTTCGCCGTGGAAGCCGTGGAGCGCTTCCAGCCGCTTTTTCATCTGCTCAATGGCGACCTCTGCTACGCGAACCTGAATCCCGCGCACCAGACCGATGTGTGGCGCGACTTCGGCAACAACAACCAGACGTCGGCGGCGAACCGTCCGTGGATGCCGTGCCCCGGCAATCACGAGATCGAGTTCTACAACGGTGCACAGGGCCTGAATTCGTATCTCACGCGTTATACGCTGCCCGATAACGGCACGCATTTTCCGGGCCGCTGGTACAGCTTTCGCGTGAGCAACGTGCTGTTCGTCTCGCTCGACGCCGACGACGTGGTCTACCAGGACGCCGCCGCCTTCGTGGCCGGCCCCTCGCCGCTCGTGCCCGCCGCGAGCACGGGCAACGCGCCCATCCAGCCCGGCTCGTCGTTCTACGTGCGCGGTTACAGCAACGGCGTGCAAACGCGCTGGCTCGAAGAGACCTTGAAGCAAGCGAAGCACGACGACGATATCGACTGGATCGTGGTGCAGATGCACCAAGACGCGCTCAGCTCGTCGAAAACCGGCAATGGCTCGGACAAGGGCATACGCGAAGCGTGGCTGCCCCTCTTCGACCGCTATGGCGTGGATCTCGTGGTGTGCGGCCACGATCACGACTACGAGCGCAGCTACCCGGTGCGCGGCTGCAATCATCACGCGGGCGTCGACGCGAAGACCGGTGTGAGCGTCGACACGCTGCAGCCGCGTCCCGTCACGCATGCCCAGGGCGCGGGCAACACCTTCGACACGAGCCACGGCACGATCCACCTGATCCTCGGCGGCGGCGGCACGAGCGCGCCGCTCGACGTGTATGGCGTGGATGCCGGCAACGGCAATCCGCAGGCACAGGTGTTCACGAAGCCCAACCACCCGGTGCCGGGCGCGACCGCGGGGACCTTCGCGCGCCCGACTGCCGATGCGCTCGAAGACGCGATCTGGTCGGCGCAGCGCGATACGGGCACGGGTTATGGCATTGCGGTGTTCGACGTCGATCCCGGCACGCACGGCGGCAAGACGACGATCACGATGAACTACTATCACGCGCCGGGCGCCGATCATACGCCGACCGGGAATTATGAGTTGTTCGAAACGATTACGCTGGCGAAGTCACGTTAAGCCAGCAATGCGGGGCGCTTGCGCCCCGCGTCGAATGCACTATGCGAGTGCGGCTTCTTCCACTTCGCGCACTTCGACAGCACTGCCCGCCAGCCGCCGGTAGCGCGACAGCGCCCACAGCGGGAAATACGCCGTGTACCCGTGATACTTGAGGTAGTAGATACGCGGGAACCCCGGCGCATTATGCGAGCGATGCCACCAGAACCCGTCCTCCTGCTGCACGGATAGCAAATACGCCACGCCGCGCCGCACCGATTCGGATTCCCAGTCGCCGAACGCCATTTGCGCGAGCAGTGCCCATGCCGTGAAATTCGACGTGCTTTCGCCGCCATTGGTGCCGGCGAGGCGCGGGTCGATATAGCTGTCGTTGGTCTCGCCCCAGCCGCCGTCGGCGTGCTGGCGCGCGCGCAGCCACGCGAGCGCGCGTGCGATGTACGGCTGAGTCGGGTCCTCGCCTGCGAGCGCGAGGCCCGCCAGCACGCTCCAGGTGCCGTAAATGTAGTTGGTGCCCCAGCGGCCCCACCAGCTGCCGTCGGCGTGCTGCGTGGCCTTCACGTACTCGATGGCGCGCGCGAGCGCCGCCTTGTCTTCGGTGCGGCCCGTCACGCCGAAGCACAGCAGTACGCGGCCCGATACGTCTTCGGTTGGCGGGTCGAGCAACGCGCCGTGGTCCGCGAACGGAATCGCATTCAGATAGAGGCGGTCGCAATCGGCGTCGAAAGCGGCGAAGCCGCCGTTGCGCGATTGCAGGCCGCGCATCCAGTCGAGCGCTCGCGTCACGCGCGCCGCGTAGGGGTCCACACCCGTTTTGCGGGCCTCCGTGCGGCCACGACGATGGAGCATGGCGACGACCACGGCCGTGTCGTCGATGTCGGGATAGTACGGGTTCTCATACTGGAAGGCCCAACCGCCAACCGGCGTGTCCGGCTGCGCGTTCTCGATCCAGTCGCCGCGCACGTCGTCCACCTGGCGCGCTGCGAGCCACTCGTACGCGCGCGCAATGCGCTGCTCGAGTTCGTGCCCGGTGATCGTTGCCGACGCCGGATCGGCGGGCACGACCGTACGCGCCTGCTCGAGCGCCATCGTGCTCCACGCCGTGTCCCAGACCGGCGAAAGGCACGGCTGGCAATACACGCTGCCGTCCGGGCGCTCGACGAGCAGCTTTTCCAGCGCATTCTCGCAATCGCGGCGCAGCGGATGATCTTCAGGATACCCAAGCACCTGCATCATCTGGTAGCTGTAGACGATCGGCGGAAAGATGCCGCCCATGCCGTCCTCGCCGTTCATGCGCTCGGCGCACCAGGCCTCGGCGTGCTTCATGGCGCGCTGGCGCAGCGCGCGCGGCAGCAGCGGCTCGATATGGCGCAGCGCCCGATCAGCCGCGAGAAAGAACCGGCGGATGCCCTTACCGCGCGCAAAGTATTCGCGCTCCTCTTCGGGCGGCGTGACGAACAGTTCGGCAATCGATACATCATGAGGATTGGCCGCGCGCGCCTTCAGCGAACAGAGCGCGAGCAGCGGCACCATGGTCGTGCGCGCCCAATAGGCGACCTTGTACATCGAAATGGGCACCCACTTCGGGAACAGCACGAATTCGATCGGCATGAACGGCGTGGCGCGCCACGGCACCTGACCGAAGGTGGCGAGGAGAATGCGCGTAAACACATTCGACTTCGCCGCGCCACCGAGCTTCAAAATGGCTTCCCGCGCGCGCACCATGTGCGGCGCACTCGCCGGGTCCCCCGCCGCCTTCAACGCGAAATACGCCTTCACGCTGCACGAGACATCGGGCGCACCATCCACGTAGAGGTCCCATGCGCCGTGCGTTTGCAGACGCTGAATGTCGCGCAGATAGCGCGCCATCTTCTCCTGACGCACCACGTCGATCTTGCCCATGAAATGCATCATGAGGATGTATTCGGCGGTGATCGTGGCGTCCGATTCGAGTTCGAAGCACCAGCTTCCATCGGCATCCTGCTGTCGCACGAGCGCTTCGCGGCCGCGAATGATCGAGGCGTCGAGCGCCGCCATGGCGGCTGCGGAAGCGGTAAAAGGCGGGGGGATTTTTTTCATCGGCGGATCATACCATCCGTACGGAATGTTTAGCCGCGAAGCCTGCAATGGTATGATCGCCGCCATGAAAGACTCCTCCGTCAAGGCGCCCGCGCGCGCGACAAGGCACAGCGCGAAGGCGGCTGACGCAGCGGCTCCATCAGCCCCCGCGGCCTCGAAGCCCCCTTCCCCACGCGAGGAAGCCGCTCCAGCCGCCGGCACGCGCCGCAAGAAAGCCCCGGCCCAGGTGCGCGCGCAATTGCTGCAGGCGGCTTCCGATATCGCCACCGACCAGGGCGTACCTGCCGTCACGCTCGACGCGGTAGCCGAACGCGCGGGCGTGACCAAGGGCGCGTTGCAATATCACTTCGCCAACAAGCAGGGCTTGCTCGATGCGCTCTTCGAGCAGACGCTGGAGCGATTCGAGCAGCAGATGCATGCGCGCATCGAAGAAGGCGAGGCAAAGGGCGCGCCAAAACACGGCGCCGCCGCGCGCGCCTACTTGCACACGACCATCGACGAAACAAGCCCCGCCGCCAGCACCAACGTGCTGCGCGTGCTGGTGGCCGCGATGATGACCGACCCCGCGATTCGCGAGCGCTACGCCGCGCCCATGCGCAAGTGGACGCGCCCCGACCCGCTGCCGCTCGAAGCCGCCGCACGCCTGATGATCTGCCGGCTCGCCGCGGACGGCCTGTGGATCTCCGACCTGCTCGGCTACCAGAACATGCCGCCGCGCCTGCGCGCCGAAGTGGTGCGCCAGCTGGAGCAACTGGCGCTCTTGAAAGACTAAAGAAAGCATGCGTCAGGGATCACCCTGAGCGCCGCGCATTCACACGCGGCGCACTATGCCGAAATCGTCACCGCGCAAGGGCCGTTCGAGCAAGACGGCCAAAATGGCGCGACCTACGATTGTCGGCATGAAAACCCTGACCGTTATCGACTCCCACACGGGCGGCGAGCCTACGCGCCTCGTGATCGCAGGCGGCCCCGAGTTGGGCCACGGCCCGCTCGCCGAACGCCTCGCCGCTTTCCGTCGCGACTTCGACCGCGTGCGCGCGGGCGTCGTCAACGAGCCGCGCGGCTCGGACGTGATGGTCGGCGCGTTGCTGTGCGAGCCGCATGATCCGTCCTGCTCCGCCGGCGTGATCTTCTTCAACAACGTCGGCTTTCTCGGCATGTGCGGGCACGGCACCATCGGCCTCATCGCGTCGCTCGCGCATCTCGGGCGCATCGCGCCCGGCGTGCATCGCATCGAAACGCCGGTGGGCAACGTCGAGGCCGAACTGCACGCCGACGGCAGCGTCACCGTGCACAACGTGCCCGCGTATCGCTACCGCCAGGCCGTGCCGCTCGACGTGCCGGGCTACGGCCGAGTGCATGGCGACATCGCCTGGGGCGGCAACTGGTTCTTCCTCGTCGCCGATCACAACCTCACGCTCGAGGCGGGCAACGTCGAAGCGCTCACCGAAGCCACGTGGGCCATGCGCCAGGCGCTCGAAGCGAACGGCATCACCGGCGCGGACGGCGCGTTGATCGACCATATCGAACTCTTCGCGCACTCCGACGTTGCGGGCATCGACAGCCGCAATTTCGTGCTATGTCCCGGCAAGGCCTACGACCGTTCGCCGTGCGGCACCGGCACGAGCGCGAAGGTCGCCTGCCTCGCCGCAGACGGCACGCTCGCGCCCGGCGCGCAGTGGCGCCAGGAAAGCATTATCGGCAGCGTGTTCGAGGCGAGCTATGAAACCGCGTCTGAACTCCCCGCCGGCCATGTGCGCCCGAGCATTCGCGGCAGCGCGCATATTAGCGCGGAGTCCAAACTGATTTTCGCCGACGACGATCCGTTCGCGTGGGGCATTCCCGCGTGATGCAAGGTTCGAGCGGTCAACACGATGTTGTCGTCGATGTTGTCGTAATCGGCGCGGGCATCGTGGGCGCGGCGTGCGCGCATGAACTCGCGGCGCAGGGCCTGAATGTGCTCGTGATCGAGCGCGCGGGCGTGGGCGGCGGCGTGACAGCAGCCGGCATGGGCCACCTAGTCGTGATGGACGACACGCCTGCTGAATTCGCCCTGAGCGCGTGGTCGCTGGCGCTGTGGCACGCGCTCGCGCCGCAGCTCGACGAGCGCCATGCGTTCTTGCGCTGCGGCACGCTTTGGGTCGCAGCCGACGACGAGGAACTGGCGCTCGCGCAAGCGCGCCAGCAGGCGCTGCACCAGCAAGGCGTGGCGTGCTCGATGCTCGACGCGCAACAGTTGCGCGAAGCCGAACCGGGCCTGCGCCATGGCCTGGTAGGCGGCATGATCGTCGATAACGACGCCGTGGTCTACGCGCCTGCCGTAGCAACATGGTTGCTCGAACAACCGGTTAGCGGGCGCATTACTTGCCGCACGCAAACGCAAGTCACGCGTATCGACCGCGCGGGCGTGCATCTCGCCGATGGCGAGGTCATCGGCGCGGGCGCGGTGCTGGTCGCGAACGGACTGCAAGCGCTCGATTTACTGCCGCGCCTGCCGCTGCAGGCCAAGAAGGGCCACCTGCTCATTACCGACCGCTACCCCCGCACGATTCGCCATCAGATTCTCGAACTCGGCTATATCAAGAGCGCGCACAACGCGAGCGGAACCTCTGTTGCGTTCAACGTGCAGCCGCGGCCGACCGGGCAATTGCTGATCGGCTCGTCGCGCCAGTTCGACAGCACGGACCCCGCCGTCGAGCCTGCGATTCTCGCGCGCATGCTGCGCCGCGCAGCCGAATATCTGCCGCAATTGCCCACGCTCAACGCGATTCGTGCATGGACGGGCTTTCGCCCGGCATCGAGCGACGGCATGCCGCTGATCGGCCCCGCTGCCCCGTTCGCCGATGACGACAGCCATCCGTCCACGTGGCTCGCCACCGGACACGAGGGCCTTGGCGTCACCACAGCGCTCGGCACCGCGAAGCTGATTGCCGCGCAAATGCTTGGACGCCCCGCCGAGATCGACGCGACGCCGTATCTCCCCGCGCGCTTCGCTGCCCAGGGGGCCGTGCATGTCTGAAACCAGTACGACGTTGACGATCGACGGCCGCAAAGTGAGCGTCGCGGCGGGCAGTTCGGTGGCCGCAGCCATCGCAATTGCCGCAAAGGTGGAAAACGCCGCGACCGTCACGCGGCGTTCGGTGACCGGCGCGCTGCGCGGGCCGTTGTGCGGCATGGGTATCTGCCAGGAATGCCGCGTCACCATCGACGGCGTGCCGCATCGACTGGCATGCCAGACGGTTTGTGTCGCGGACATGAACGTCCTCACCGGGAATGCAGCGCCATGAAGTTCGATATCCTGATCATTGGCGCCGGACCGGCCGGGTTGAACGCCGCGCGTGTCGCCGCAGAGGCGGGCAAACGCGTAGGCATCGTCGATGACAATGCGCTGCCTGGCGGCCAGATCTGGCGTCAGGGTCCCGGCCATCGCGCCACGGGCCCCGCGCGCGCCGTGCTCGATACCCTCGCCTCGCGCGCGAACGTCACGCTGCTAAGCGGAACCCGCATCGTGCAAGCGCTGCCGGGGCGGCAACTGCTCGCGGAAAGCCCCGACCGGGCGCTCACGCTCGCTTACGACAAGCTCATCGTCGCCTCGGGCGCGCGCGAACGCTTCTTGCCCTATCCCGGCTGGACCTTGCCGGGCGTCACCGGCGCGGGCGGATTGCAGGCGCTCATCAAGGGTGGCATGCCCGTGCGCGGGGAGCGGATCGTCATCGCAGGCAGCGGGCCGCTGCTCTGGGCCGCCGCCGTGACCGCGCGCCAGCATGGCGCGACGATCGCCGCCATCGTCGAACAGGCGCCGCCGCAAGCGGTGCGCCGCTTCGCGGCGGGCCTCGTCCATACGCCCGCGAAACTCGCTCAGGCGCTTCGCATGCGCTTCGATCTGCGCGCCACGCCGTACTGGTGCGATGCCTACGTGAGCGAGGCAATCGGCACTACGCGCGTGACGCAGGTGCGCGTGCGTCGCGGCAACAACGAAATACTGGTCGATTGCGACCGGCTCGCGTGCGCCTATGGCCTCGTGCCCAATACGGGCGTTGGCGCAGCGCTCGGTTGCAAGTTGGACACCCACGCCAACGCTCCCGCCATCGCCGCGAACGAATGGCAACAGACCTGCGCCGAAGCCATTTACGCGGCTGGCGAATGCACGGGCGTGGGCGGCATGGAACTCGCGGCGGTGGAAGGCCGCATCGCCGCATACGCCGCGCTCGGGGACAACACGAACGCCCGGCAGCTGTTCGCCGAGCGTGAACGCTACCGCCGTTTCGCCGAGCGCCTGCACGCGGCGTTCGAACTCGCTCCCGCGTTGCGCGCGCTCCCGCAGCCCGACACCGTGTTTTGCCGGTGCGAGGACGTCGCGTATCGCGACGTTGCCCGCCATGCGTCGTGGCGCGACGCCAAGCTGCAGACGCGCTGCGGCATGGGCCCCTGCCAGGGCAAGATTTGCGGCGAAGCGGCGGCGTTCTGCTTCGGCTGGCCGCAAAACGGCCAGCGCCCGCCGTTCTCGCCGGCGCGCATTGACACGTTGCTGCACGCGGAAACGACGCCTTAGCGCGGAAAAAGCACCGCACACGTTTTTTGTTGCAGATGCGCGGCCGCGCGCAAATCGGCACAATGGAGTTTTCTGCCGATCCCGCCCCAAGCGCCACGCGATGCCCGAACTGGTCCTGCCCGCCGCCCTCGAAAACGCCACGTTTGCGCAGATGGTCGCGCATTTCACCATGCTCGAGCCGTTGTTCGACGCCATGCCCGACGTGGTGTTCTTCGTGAAGGACGACGAGGCGCGCTACGTGATCGCGAACACCACGCTCGCCGCGCGCTGCGGCTTCAAGGACAAACGCGCGCTGCTCGGCAAGACGGCCGAGCAGGTTTTCCCGTCCCGCTTCGGCCACAGCTACACCGCGCAGGACCAGGCCGTCGTGCGACTGGACAGCAGTCTCATCGACCAGCTCGAACTGCACCTGTATCCGGGCCGGCAACCGGGCTGGTGCCTCACCTCGAAAGTCCCGCTGCACGACGCGCGCGGCCGCGTGCTGGGCGTGGCGGGCATTTCGCGCGACCTGCAGGCCGCCGAAGGCACGCATCCCGCTTACCAGCGGCTCGCGGTCGCCGCGAAGTACATCCAGGACAACTATGCGCAGCCGCTCAAGCTTGCGCACCTGGCGAAGCTCATCAACATGTCGGTCGCGCAGATCGAGCGCTACTTCCACAAGATCTTCCACCTCACGCCGCGCCAGATGCTGCTGAAAACGCGCCTGGACGCGGCTTCGGTCTTGCTCGCGAGCGACCTGAGCATCACCGACATCGCCACGCAATGCGGCTATAACGATCACAGCGCGTTCACGCGGCAATTCAAGGCCACCGTGGGCGTCACGCCAAGCCAGTATCGCGCGTTGCTGCAAGCGCCCGCCAGCGCGCAGACGCCCGGCGCCTAAGCCTCGCGTGTGCAGGCCAGGGTTCTCCCCAGGCCACGCCCGACTATGCAGATTTCGTCTTTTTGAAGCACGAAAGGCCCCAAGCGCCAAACGATTTGGACAGCGATACTGCACTCACATTCAACACGTACCGCGGCGCAAGCCGCTACGCATTCAAGGAGTGAGTCACAGTGAGCGCTATCCAGTGGAGCGGGGTGTTTCCCGCCGTCAGCACGCAGTTCAAGGCGGACTTCTCGGTCGATATCGACGCCACGCACCGGGTGGTGAGCAATCTCGTCAAGGACGGCGTGTCGGGCCTCGTGGTGTGCGGCACCGTCGGCGAGAACACCTCGCTCGCGACGCATGAAAAAATCGCCGTGATCGAAGCCGCGCGCGACGCCGCCGGCGGCAAGGTGCCGGTGATCGCGGGCATTGCCGAATTCACCACCGAGTTCGCGCGTCAAACCGTGAAGGAAGCGGCACGCGTGGGCGTGGACGGCGTGATGGTCATGCCGGCGCTCGTGTATTCCGCCAAGCCGCACGAAACGGCCGCGCATTTCCGCGCCGTGGCCTCCAGCACCGACGTGCCGGTGATGGTCTACAACAATCCGCCGATCTACAAGAACGACGTCACGCCCGACATCCTGATCGCTATTCAGGATTGCGAAAATATCGTCTGCTTCAAGGATTCGTCGGGCGATACGCGCCGCTTCATCGATCTGCGCAATGCCGTGGGCGACCGCTTCGTGCTGTTCGCGGGCCTCGACGACGTGGTGGTCGAAAGCGTGGCCGTGGGCGCGCAAGGCTGGGTTTCGGGCATGTCGAACGTGTTCCCGAAGGAAGGCGAAACGCTTTTCCGTCTTGCGAAGCAAAAGCGCTTTGACGAAGCGCTCGCGCTGTATCGCTGGTTCATGCCGCTGCTGCACCTCGACGCACGCCCCGACCTCGTGCAGTGCATCAAGCTGTGCGAGGAGCTGGTGGGCCGCGGCAGCGCGATCACGCGGCCGCCGCGCCTGCCGCTCGAAGGCGAGGCGCTCGCGCACGTGAAGGCCGTGGTCGAGAAGGCGCTCGCGACGCGCCCCGCCCTGCCGGACGTCGGTCTATAAGACTGACGTAAGCACGCCTCTCTCCAGCGCTTTTTCCAGATCACCGAAACCGGGCCACGTTGGCCCGGTTTGTCTTTTTTCACGGGATGCCATGTCCAGCACCGTCACGAACGACGCCCCCGAACCGGTCGTCCTCACGCTCGACGAAGTCTTCACGCTCTCGCGCAACGTGCTGCTGCGGCACGGCATGTCCGAGGCGCATGCCGATGCAATCGCGCGCGTCATCACGCAAGGCCAGCGCGACGAATGCCACTCGCATGGCATTTATCGTCTGCTCGTTTGCGCGCGTTCGCTCAAGAGCGGCAAGGTCGACGCGCGCGCCGAGCCCACGCTGCGCGATATTGCGCCCGGCGTGCTGGCCGTGGACGCGCACTATGGCTTCTCGCTGCTCGCATTCGAAACCGGCCTGCCCGCGCTCGCGCAGAAAGCGCGCAGCCAGGGCATCGCGGCGATGACCATCAACCACTGCTTTCACTTCTCGGCGCTGTGGCCCGAGGTCGAAGCCATCGCGGCACAAGGACTCGTGGGCATCGCGATGAACCCGAGCCATAGCTGGGTTGCACCGGCGGGCGGCACGCGCGGCGTGTTCGGCACGAATCCGCTCGCGTTTGCGTGGCCGCGCGAAGGCGGCCTGCCGTTCGTGTTCGACTTCGCCACGAGCGCCATTGCGCGCGGCGACATCGAACTGCACGCGCGCGAGGGCAAGCCCATTCCGCCGCACTGGGCGCTCGACTCCGACGGCCAGCCCACCACCGACGCGCGCGCCGCGCTGGACGGCGCGATGCAAACGTTCGGCGGCCACAAGGGCTCGGCGCTCGCGGCCATGATCGAGCTGCTTGCGGGCGCGCTGATCGGCGACCTCACGAGCATGGAGTCGCAGGCCTTCGACGGCGGCGCGGGTGCGAGCCCTTGCCACGGCGAGCTCGTCATCGCGATCGACCCGCGGCGTTTTGGCGGTGACGGCTATGCAGCCGGCCAGGCGCGTGCAGAGCGGCTCTTCGCCGCCATCACCGCGCAGGGCGCGCGCTTGCCGTCGCAGCGCCGGTTCGAGGCGCGCGGGCGCAGCGAACGCGACGGCGTGAAGGTGCCGCGCGCGCTCTACGACGATGTGCTGAAGCTCCTCGACTGATTGCCGGGCGCTCCCCTCGCGTGACGCTTAAGCACCGGTTAAGCCGGGATGAGCGACAATGTAAGGCTGGAATAAGGGGAGCGAGCGATGCGCCTGTTGCTGGTGGAAGACGATGAAATGATTGCCGAAACGGTGCTCGACTCGATGCGCCGCGAGGGTCATGCCGTCGACTGGGCGCGCGACGGGCGGGAAGCCGAGCTTTCGCTCGACAACGACGTCTATGACCTCGTGCTGCTCGACCTCGGGCTGCCGAAGAAAGACGGCATCGAGGTCCTCAACGGCTATCGCCGCAAGGGCGGCGAAGCGGCCGTGCTGATCCTGACCGCGCGCGACTCGGTCACGGACCGCATCGCCGGGCTCGACGCCGGCGCCGACGACTACCTGATCAAGCCCTTCGATCTCGACGAACTGGCCGCCCGCACGCGCGCCATGCTACGCCGCCGCACGGGCCAGAAGCAGCCGGTCTACACGCACAGCGGCCTCTCGCTCGACCCCGCTGCGCACGAAGTGACGAAAGACGGCGAGAGCGTCGCGCTCGTGCCGCGCGAATTCGCGCTGCTGCGCGTGCTTATCGAACAGCCCGCGCGCGTATTCACGAAGGCCGAGCTCGAAGAGCGCATGTACGGCTGGGGCGAGGAAGTCGGCAGCAACGCGATCGAGGTGCATGTGCACAGCTTGCGCCGCAAGATCGGCACCGACCAGATCGTGACCGTGCGCGGCGTGGGCTATCGGCTCAAGAGACCGGAATGAATTCCATCCGCCGCCGCCTGCTGGGCTGGCTCATCTGCGGCTTCGCGGCCGCTTCCTTGGTGGCGGGCTACGGCATTTTTCACACCGCGCGCGACGAAGCGGGCGAGTTGTTCGATTACGAGCTGCATGCCGTGGCGCTTTCCATGCCCGCGAACGTCGCAACGGCGCGCGAGGTCGAGCAGTCCAGCCCCGGCTTCGACGAGATCGCCGACGACCGCATTCTCATCCAGATCTGGGACCGCGAAGGCAAGCTGATTTACCGCTCGCAGGAAACGCCTGTCCTGCCGCGCCAGTCCACGGGCTTTCGTACGATCGAAGACGACGAAGTGCATTGGCGCGTGTACGGCATCGAGCAGCCGGAACGCTTCGTTCAGGTCGCACAGCCCATTTCCGTGCGCGATTCGCTGGCGCTGCACCTCGCGCTGCATACGTTGTGGCCGCTCGCGCTGCTCGTGCCGGTGGCGATCGTGCTCGTGCTGTTCGTGGTGACGCGCGGGCTCGCGCCAGTGCGCGCGCTGTCGGCGCTGCTCGCTGCGCGCTCGGCTCATGCGCTGGAGCCGTTGCGCCTCGACGGTTCGGTGCCCGTCGAGCTGCGCCCGCTCGTCGTCGCGCTCAACGATCTGCTGGACCGCTTGAATGCGGCCTCGCAGGCGCAGCGCACCTTCATCGCCGACGCTGCGCACGAGTTGCGCTCGCCGCTCGCCGCGCTCAAGCTGCAATGGCAGGCGGCGCTGCACGACGGCACGCTCAACGGCGAGCCGCGCACGCTCGAGCGCATGCAAACACGCCTGAACCGGACGATACGCCTCGTGCAGCAACTGCTCACGCTCGCGCGCGAAGATGCGCAGGCGAGCGCGCCCGCCACGATCGTGAGCCTGCGGCGGCTGGGCGAGCAGGCCATCGGCGACTTCTCGCTGCTCGCGGAGGAAAAAGGCATCGACCTCGGCCTCGAATCGCGGCCGCCCGTGACACCCGAGTCCATCTGCAACGTGAGCGCCGACGCGCACGGACTGAACACGCTGCTGAACAACCTGCTCGACAACGCGATCCGCTACACGCCAGCCGGCGGCAAGATCGATCTCCTGCTCACGCGCTCGCAGGACACGCTCGGCTTCGAAGTCATCGATAACGGGCCCGGAATTCCCGAAGGCGATCTCGAACGCGTGCTCGACCGCTTCTTTCGCGGCGATCATGCCCAGGGCACCGGCAGCGGGCTTGGCCTGTCGATCGTGGCGCGCATCGCGCAGCGTCAGGGCCTGACGTTCACGCTGCGCAACAACCCGGGTGGTCGCGGGCTCACGGCGGCGGTGAGCGGGCTGCCCGCAAACGACGAGCCCGTGACCGGCACGAATGCGCCCGCCAGCCGAGCCGCCCGGGCGACGAGCGATTCGGCCTGAGGCCGCACGCACGCACGCTCACTGCGGCTCACTGCGCAGGCGCGCCCTGCACCAGTTCCAGCACGCGATACGCAAACCGCACGCGCGATTCGGTGGGGTGATTGCGGTTGGCAAGAATGACGATGGCCGTCTTGCGCGCGGGCTCGAACGCGAGATAGCCGCCGAATCCGTTGGTCGCGCCCGTCTTGTCGAGCAACACATCGGCCTGCGGCGGCAGCGGCGGGATCAACGCCGTGGCCGGATTGTCCTCCAGCACCATGAAGTTAGCGTTGCCCTGCACGAGATCATTCAGGCTCACCGGCTGCGCGTACTGCTCCCATACGAGGTCCTGAACGTACGGGCCCGTGCGGAAATAGCCCACATGCGTGGCCTCCAGCGCGCGCTGCAACTCCGGCTCCACTTCGACCTCGCCCATGTTCGCTTCGAGAAAGCGCAGCATGTCGCGCGTATTCGATTTCACGCCATAGGCTTCGTCGGCGAGCACGCCGGGGTTCAGGCGCACAGGCATATCCTTGCTGTTGTAGCCCTGCGCATAGGCGGCACGCTCCCCGTCGGGCACACGAATGAACGTATGTGCCAGCCCTAGCTTCGGAAAGAGTGTTTTCTCCACGGCGTCTGCGTAGCTCATGCCGAGCTGCTGCGCCGTGATGCGCGCGAACATGCCGATGCTCGGGTTCGCATAGGTGCGCTGCGTGCCCGCCGGATAGCGCGGGCGCCATGCCTTGAGCCACGCCTTCAGCTGCGCGTCGTTTGTGACTTCTTCGGGCACCTGCAGCGGGAAGCCGCCACCGGTGTGCGTGCCGAGATTGATCAGCGTAAGCGCGCCAAACGGCGTGCCGCGCATGCCGGGCAAATACGTGCTCACCGGCGCATCGAGCGCGAGCTTGCCGTTCACCTGCGCCCAACCGGCAAGCGTTGCGGCGAAGGTCTTGCTGATCGACCCGAGTTCGAAGAGCGTTTCGTTCGTGACGGGCGCGCCGGTTTCCTTCGACGCGACGCCGAAGTTGTAGAAGCGCGCCGCGCCGTTCACGGCGACCCCGATCGCGAGACCGGGAATACCGTTCTCGCGCATGAACGCGAGCGCGGCTTCGCGTATTCGAGCGTCGCTGCCGGTCGCGGTTTCGGCTTCTGCGCCAATGGCGGGAAGGTTCAGCGCGACGGCGACGAGCACTGCGCCGGCACAGACCCTTGCGAGTGAACGAAGCAAGATCGTCTCCTTGCACGGTGTGCAAAAGCCGTGATCTTACCCGGTCTGCGCGCACGGGCCGCCAAAGAAGCGACCCGTGCTTCCAGACTTACTCGGCGTACTCCGGGCTGCGCTGCAGTTCGCGCACCGCGCTGGCAGTCTGCGCTTCGTGCCTGCGTGGCGCATGAACCGGCGCAGCGACATGAGCGCGCGCGCCGCCGCGCACGAAGCGCCGCCCTTCCCGGCCATACACGGCGTCCGGCTCGGGGAAGATCGTGAGCAGTACGACGTAGATCATGCCGCCCACTGCCAGCGAAACCGGGACGCTCAGATCGAGCCCACCCGCCAGCGAGCCGAGCGGACCGATGAATTGCCCCGGCAGATTCACGAACGAAAGACCGAGGAACGCCGCCGGCAACCAGGCGCCCATCGCGCGCAGATTCCAGCCGTGCGTGAACCAGTAGTGCCCGCCGCGGCCGCCGCGATTGAAGACCTGAAGGTCGTCTGCGAGATAGTGCCCGCGGCGCGTGAGGAAGCCGATCACCATGATCGCCATCCACGGGCAGCTGAACGTGCAGATCAGCGTGGAGAACGTCGAGACGCTTTCCACGAGATTGAACGCGAAGCGGCCGACGAAGATGAAGCCGATAGCGAGCGTGCCGATCAGCATGGTCGCACGCACGCGGTTCAGCAGCTTCGGGAACATGCTCGACATGTCGAGGCCGGTGCCGTACAGCGCGGTCGTGCCCGTCGACATGCCGCCGATGATCGCAATAAGACAGGTAGGCAACAGGAACCAGCGCGGCGACACAGCCAGCAGCCCGCCCACGTAGTCGTTCGAGGCAATATAGCTCGGCGCCTTCGTCGCGATGAGCGTGGCCGTGACGAGGCCGAAGAAGAACGGCACGAAGGTGGCGATCTGCGCGGCGAATACAGCGCCCATGATGCGGCGGCGCGGCGTGTGCTGCGGAATGTAGCGCGCCCAGTCGCCGAGCGTCGAGGCGAACGACACCGGATTGCTCAGTGCAACGAGCACCGCGCTCACGAACGCCACCCAGAAGCCCGCGCCGCCCTCGTGCAGCGTGCCGGCGTAGCCCGGATCGAACGCGCCCGCGAACGCGAAGGCGCCCACCACGAACATGAGGCTCGCGGCCCACACGGCGATCTTGTTCACCCACAGCATGAAGCGAAAGCCGTAGATGCACACCACCACCACGAGCACGGCGAACACCATGTAGGCCGAGCCCAGCGTCCAGGTGTTGACCGGCACACCGACCATGTTATGCGCGCCGCCGACCAGTGCATCGCCCGAACTCCATACGGCGAGCGCGAAGAACGCGATCGACGTAAGCAGCGCGAGGAACGAGCCCACGATCCGCCCGTGTATGCCGAAGTGCGCCCCCGACGAAACCGGATCGCTCGTGCCATTACGCGGGCCAAACAGGCTCATGGGCGCGAGAATACAGGTGCCGGCGAGCACGCCAAGCAAGATGGACCACACGCCTGCCTTGAACGAGAGTCCGACCAGCACCGGGAAACTGCCCAGCACCGAGGTGGAGAAGGTATTGCAGCCGCCGAACAGCAGCCTGAAAAGATCGATGGGCCGCGCGTAGCGCGATGCATCGGGAATACGCTCGAAACCGAATGTTTCGATCTGGGTAATGCTGTTGTCGCTCATTGTCTCACTCCTTGCCACGCCGATCCGGTTGTGCATGCAAGCAACCGGTCAACGCACTATCAACGTCTCTCGCCCACTTTAATCGATCGGAGCAGGCTAATTATTCTGCATTCCATACGTTTACATCATGCGCGGCCAATGTATGGCGCGCACCGCTTCTCTCATTCAACCAACGATTCGGGCACGGCGGCATGCTGACCATAGACGTTCAGCAGATCGTCGCAGAACGCGCGCACGATGGGCTTTTCCGCGGCGCTGCGCTTGACGGCCAGATGCATCGGCACGTCGAAGCCGAACGTGGCGCGCCCAAGCGCCCGGATGAGGCCACGCTGCTCGAACGGCTCGGCGTGATGCGCGGGCAGATAGCCGATATGGCTGCCCGAGAGGATCAGGACCGTGGCCGCGTCGATGCTGTCGGCAATCGCCGTCACCTGCCGGTCGCCAATACCTGCAAGCTCTTCCGGTATCGGATAGCTGCGCCAGACCCAGTCGTGCGCGCGCAGGTCGTCCACGTTCACATGCGGTGCGCTGTGGAACAGCGCATGCCCGCGCCCGCAGCACAGCACCTGGCGCTCGCTGAACAGCTCGGTGTAGTCGAGCCCCGCCACGCGATGCCAGAAGTAGCCAATCGCAATGTCGAGCTGGTTGTTGACGAGACTTTCCTCGAGCTCCTGGGGCGCCGCGACCTTCATCGTGAAGCGCACAGCCTGATCGCGTTTGCGAAACGCGCCGATCGCCTCCGCCAGCCGCGTATTCTCGACATGCGAAGCCTGGCCGATCAGGCCAATGCCGAGCGTGCCGACGAGCTTGCGGTCGATATCGCGCACGCGCGCCACGAAATCGGTTGTGGCCGCAACGAGCGCGCGCGCCGAAGGCACGAAGCGTTCGCCCTTTGAAGTGAGGCGAAAGCCGCCGCGCCCGCGCTCGCAGAGCTTGAAGCCCACACGCGCTTCGAGCGCGGAGAGCTGCGTGCTGATGGTGGATTGCCGCACGCCTAGCGTGGCTTCGGCCGCCGTGATGCCGCGCGCGTCCACCACGGCGAGAAACACGCGGATCAGGCGCAGGTCGAGATCGGAGGTATTGGAGAACATGGCGCTAAACCCTCACATTGGGAAGCCCATCGCCTTGATGCCCTTGATCCACGCGCGCTTCCAGCCGCCTTCGGCGTCGGCGCCGTCGAACGCATGGAACGTGACCTTGGCGGCCAGCCAGCGCACCGGCTCTGGCGGAATATAAGTGGGGCTCTGGTTGGCGATATCGAGCGCACGTTCGGGGCTGTTGCGATCGAACAGGATATTCAGGCCCATGAAGGCGCCGAAGCGGCTCGCCGCCACGCCAAAGCCCGTGTAACCCGCCACGAAAACGGCCTTGTCGTTCAGATAGCGCTTCGCGAACACGGAGCCGCGCGAGCAGTAGTCGATCGGGCCGCCCCAGGCATGCGAGAAGCGCACGTCGGCAAGCTGCGGGAAGGTGCGGTAGAACGCCTGCGCGAGCCGGTAGTAGGTTTCGGCCTTCTCGTCCTGCGGGGGATTCGGATCGCCGTCGAAGTGGTAGCTCACGAGGCCGCCGAAGATGATGTTGTTGTTCTTCGTGAGGCGGAAGTAATTGAGCTGCGTGCGCGTGTCGTAAATGCCCTGGCGATTCTTCCAGCCGATGCGCGCGAGTTGCTCGTCGGTGAGCGGCTCGGTGGCGAGCACGTGGTCGCGCACCTGCAGCACGCGCCGGTTGATATCAGGAATGCCGACCTTCGCCGTACCGCTGCCGAACACCACGCGCGGCGCGCGCACGCTGCCCTCGGGCGTCTTCACGTACACGGTCTGGCCTTCGTCGATGACGTCGATGAGCGGCGTGTGCTCGTAAAGCTTTACGCCGAGCGAAAGCACCGCGCGCTTCAGACCCCATGCCAGCTTGGCCGGGTGCACGATGCCGCTGCGATTGCGCGACCACAGCGCGCCCGCGAACAACGGCGAGTCCAGCTGCTCGCGCGTCGCTTCGCCGTCGAGCAGCACCACATCGTGCCCGTAGCGTTTGTGAAGGTCGTAATCGCCCTGCAAATGCTCGATATGCTCGGGATCGACTGCAACGGTCATTTCGCCGTTCCATTCGATGTCGGCGTCGATGCCGTAGCGCTTGAGCGTTTCCTCGAAACCGTCGAGATTGTGATGGCCGAATTCTTCGAGCTGCGCAATGTCGTTGGGGAATACCCGTACGGCATTGGGCAAGCCATGCATCACCGAAGTCGAAATGATGCCGCCCGCACGGCCCGACGCACCGTGCGCGACCTTGCCCGCCTCGATCAGCACGACGTTCAGATGCGGCATCTGCTCCTTGGCCTGCACCGCGGCCCAGAGCCCCGTGAAGCCGCCGCCGACGATCAGCAGATCGGCCTCCACGTTGGCGGCGAGCTTAGGTTCCGTCGGCGGTTCGGCGGGGTTGTCGAGCCAATATGGAAAGAACCGCGTGCGCGAAAGCGCCTCTTGCACGCTGAGCGTGAAGGGCGGGGGCGATGCGACTTCAACTTCTGCAGGGGTACTCATGATGGTCTTCACTGCGCGGATCGGGATAAAGGATCGGGTAAACTGCGCCGCCTCGCGCGGGAGGCGGCTCGCCTGGTTCCTTAGGCTTGTTCGAGCACGACGTAGAACTTCTTCGCGTCCTCGATCGTTTCCCAGCGGCCTGCAAAGCCTGCGGGCAGGAGGTAGCCTTGGCCCGCCGTGAATTCCTTGCGGCCTCCGTTCGCGTCGGTCAGGGCGATCTTGCCTTCCACGAGCCATACCGCTTCGTCGGCGGTCGTGGCCGGGAAATCCACGGCGCCGACCTTGCCTTCCCACCAGCCGATCACGTAGTTATTGTTCTTGCCGACGGTTGCGCGCCAGTCGCTTTCGTCCATGCCGTATTCCAGCTTGGTGAATTCGCCGATGCCAGCGCCCAGCGGCACGATGTCCTGAATCAGTTTGCTCATTTGCGTCACTTCCGGTTGTTTTGATTGAGTGCTGCCAAAGTTACCGACTGGCGCGGCGGCGGTATGCCCCCCCTCAGGGGGGGCAAGCGGTGTTTTGCTGCCGGGTTCCGGCATTTTTGGCGGCCTAACCCCTTCAGCTATAATGATTCAGCCTTCACGAAGGGGCGCGCCATGCTGCTCAACGTACCCCCGCTCAACCGCGATCAACCGAACTTTCCGCTCTCGTTCAAGACCCTCGGCAATGTGATCGAGGCCGTCGGCACGCCCGATTTCGTGCCGCGCCTCACGCTGCTCGTGAACGAAGTCGTGCCCGTCAACGTCGTGCATATCGAGCGTTCGCGCGCGGACAGCACGATGCCAACGGGCTATCGCTGCGAATGGATCGGCAGTGGCGGGGTCGGAATGGATTCCGGCGCGATTTCCGACGTGATGACGCTCTATTACGACCGCTTCTACGAAAGCGATCCGCTTTTCGCGGGCATTCGCGGCAAGCTCGGCACCATGCTGGTCGTGCGCGACATCGGCGCGATCCCGCCGGGCGAGTTCCGCCAGCGGCTCTTCGACGAAGCGCGCATTGCCCACGAATGCGTGCTCGCACGCGGCACGCGCCACGCTCAGGACTCCATCGCGCTCGAACGCGGCCTGCGCGAACCGCCGTTTACGCTCGTGGAAATGAACCGCTTTCGCAGCGTGAGCGAGTTTCTGTTTCCACTGCTCGAACTGCACGCCTCCACGAGCGCTGCCCGGCTCATTGCCCATGCGGCGCCATTCATGCATCCGCTCGCGCAGTTCGACGCGCGTATTGCGGCAGACCATGTGCGCCTCTCCAAACGCGAATACGAAACCTGTGCGCACCTCATCACGGGCAAGACCGTGCCCGAGGCCGCGCAAATCCTGGGCGTGCAGGTGGCCACCGCCGAGTCGTACGTGAAGCGCGCCTTCGCAAAACTGGGCGTGCGCACCAAGCGCGAGTTGATCGCGTGGGGCCATGCCGCGGTGTAGCCGCCGCTTCCAGTCTCAGGATTTACCCGCAGCGCTTGCCTGATTAAGGGCTTGCATACATCGAACTCCATCGATGTAAACATCTCAACTTCAATATTTGGCGGCGCGGGATCTCCCCTACCATCGCCCGATCGATTTGACTCTAACGATCGGAGACACACCAGATGGAGCGCCAGTTCAACCAGCCGCTCGGCGGCAACGAGATGCCGCGATTCGGCGGCATCGCCACGATGATGCGCCTGCCGCAGGCCGAAACCACGGAGGGCCTCGACGTCTGCTTCGTGGGCGTGCCGCTCGATATCGGCACCTCGAACCGTTCCGGCGCGCGCTTCGGGCCGCGCCAGATCCGTTCGGAATCCGTGCTGCTGCGGCCGTACAACATGGCCACACGCGCGGCGCCGTTCGATTCGCTGCAGGTGGCCGATATCGGTGACGTCGCAACGAACCCGTACGACCTGAAGGATTCGATTCGTCTGATTGAAGCCGCCTACGACCGCATCGTCGAGACCGGCTGTCGCCCGATCACGCTCGGCGGCGACCACACGATCGCATGGCCGATCCTGCGCGCGCTGCACAAGAAGTACGGCAAGGTTGCCGTCGTTCATATCGACGCTCACGCCGACGTGAACGACACCATGTTCGGCGAGAAGATCGCGCACGGCACGCCGTTTCGCCGCGCCGTTGAAGATGGCCTCCTGCAATGCGACAAGGTCACGCAAATCGGCCTGCGCGGCACGGGCTATCACGCAGAAGATTTCGACTGGTGCCGCAAGCAGGGCTTTACCGTCGTGCAGGCCGAGGCCTGCTGGAACCGCTCGCTTGCGCCGCTCATGGAAGAAGTGCGCGCGCGCGTGGGCGACACGCCCGTGTACCTGAGCTTCGATATCGACGGACTCGATCCCGCTTTCGCGCCCGGCACCGGCACGCCCGAAGTGGGCGGCCTCACCGTGCAGCAGGGCCTCGAGATCGTGCGCGGCATGAAGGGGCTCAACGTGGTGGGCGCCGATCTCGTCGAAGTCTCGCCGCCGTACGACCAGGCCGGCACGACCGCGCTCGTGGGCGCGAATCTCGCCTACGAAATGCTTTGCATCATGCCCGGCGTGGCTTACCGCTAGAGCGCGAGGAGAAACATCATGGCTACGAATACCGAACGTCAGATCGACGGCGAGGCCTTTGTGCTGCCCGCCGCGATGATTGCGGGCACAACCTTCTGCGCGACGGACCGCGAAGTGTGCTCGCGCATCTGCAACGCGGCCACGGGCGAAACCATCGGCTGGCAGGAGCACGCCACGGCCGAAATGGTCGATCGCGCCGTGCACGCCGCGCACGATGCGCTGATCGCCTGGCGCCACACGACGCCCGCCGCGCGCGGCAAGCTGCTGCGCAAGATCGCCGAACTGCTGGAAGCCGACCGCGCGCGCCTCGCCGCCATGCAGATGCAGGTGAGCGGCAAGCCGCCGTTCGAAGCGGACCTCGACGTGAGCGACGCCATCGCGACGTTCAACTACTACGCGGGCCTGTGCGAAGACGCGTCGATGTTCGCGGCCGAACCGGTCGCGCTGCCGGACGACGCGCTCCTCGCTGAACGCATGCACGAACCGGTTGGCGTTGCGGCGCTGATCGTGCCGTGGAATTTCCCGATGGTCACGACCGCATGGAAACTCGCACCGGCGCTGGCCGCGGGCTGTACGGTCGTCATCAAGCCTTCGGAACTCACCTCGCCCACCGAGCATATGCTCGCCGAGATCGTGAACGAAGCGGGCGTGCCCGATGGGGTCGTGAACGTGGTCAACGGCGGCGGCGAAGTCGGCGCATGGCTGACGACGCATCCGCTCGTCGACAAGATCTCGTTTACCGGCAGCACGGCGTCGGGCCGCAAGGTCATGCAGGCCGCCGCGCAGGACATGAAGCGCCTCACGCTCGAACTGGGCGGCAAGTCCGCGCTGATCGTGCGCGAAGACGCGGACGTGGTGCAAGCCGTCTCGCTCGCGGTGGGTGGCGCGTTCGCGAACGCTGGGCAAATGTGCTCGGCAACGGCGCGCATACTCGTGCACGACAATGTGTATCGCAAGTTCATGGCCGCGTTCGAGACAGCGGTGCGAGCGGTTGTCGTCGCGCCGCCGCAGGGCGCCGACGTGGCGATGGGGCCGCTCATCAGCGCCGCGCAACACGCGCGCGTGGCAGCGCTCGTGGCGCAAGGCGTCGAAACCGGCGCGCAGATCGCGTTCGCAGGTCAGCTCGATGCCGCTTGCGCCGATGGTTTCTTCATGGCGCCGGTCGTCATCGCTGAACCCGCGGCGGACAACGTGCTGTGGACCGACGAGATCTTCGGCCCCGTGGCCTGCGTGAAATCATTCCGTTCGGATGACGAAGCAATTGCCCTCGCCAACGATACGCGCTACGGACTGGTCGCCACCGTCGTGACGAATGACGAAAAGGCCGCGCGACGTTACAAGGCGCAGCTTCGCGCCGGGCTCGTCTGGGTCAACACCCCGCAACTGATCTTCCCGCAAGTGTGCTGGGGCGGCTTCGGCCTGAGCGGTATTGGCCGCGAGCTGGGCGTTGCGGGTTTGCGCAGCTACCAGGAATTGCGTCACACGGTCGGGCTGAGCGCTTAATCGCGGCATCCGGCTTGACTCCGGCTTCCTCGCGGCCTCGCACGCAACGTGCGAGGCCGCGACGCTTTGACAGGCAGCGCGCCGGGAGTGGCGGCTCGCGTGGCATAATCCACGCACTATTCCTGCCACTTCCATTCGCCGTGCGCCGATTCCATCTCAGGCTGGGCAGTCTACTGGGGACGCTTGCGCTCCTCATGGCGACGCTCGCGCCCGTGGTTTCGCACCTGCTTGCCGCCCAGGCCATGCAGATGGCGCCAGGCACGGTGGAACGCGCCCCCTGCGGCATGCCGTCGATGGAGCGCCACATTCACGGCGCAAGCGGCGCAGCCGGCATGCACGCCACGCCGGGCGACATGCAGGACTGCGGCTATTGCAGCTTCTTCGCACACCTGCCCGTCGTCTCGGGCGTACCTGTCGCCCTGTTTGTCGTTGGCAAACTCGTGCAGGCCCGCATCGAGGCGCAGTTCGAAAGCGTTCGCCTCGCCGCGCCTGCGAGCCACATCCACGCCCGCGCCCCACCCCTGTCCTGACCGGATCGATCATGCCAATCCCGGACGACACGCCCAGCGTGTCACCGGGCCAGCACGCGCGCCCCTTTAACTCGCGTGCGTGCGTCGCTCCTCGACAGGACACCTCATGTCTGACCAATCGCCGTCCAGCCGCCTGGCGCTGGGCGAGCTTGCACACATTCGCGCGTTCAATCGGACCAACCGCGAGATCAATCGCGTAATCGCCCGCGTGATCGGCTGCGCGTTGCTGCTCGGACCGTGCGCGGCCCATGCGCACGCTATCGCGGGCGACCGCGTCTTTCCCTCCACGCTTTCCGTCGACGACCCCGGCGTAGGCGACGAAGCCAACCTCGAATTCGGGCACCAGCGCGTGCCGGGCGACGCCGGCGACCAAAGCATCAACACCTTCAGCTTCGAGTACGACAAGCTCATCACGCCGCGGCTCGCCTTCTCGGTGGACGGCGGCTACGTCATGCAGAACAACCCGAACGCGCGCGGCTTCGACAACTTCGGCGTGGGGCTCAAGTACCTGCTCTATGTGAACGACGCGCATGAATTCATGACGTCGGTGGGCGTGAACGCCGAGTTCGGCGGCACCGGCAGCCGCGCGATTGCCGACAACTTCTCGACGATCTCGCCCACGATCTTCGCCGGCAAGGGCATGGGCGATCTGCCCGACTCGCTCGCGTGGCTGCGGCCCATCGCCATCACCGGCGAAGCGGGCCCGTCGTTCACGACAGGCGGCGGCCAGCCAAATTCGTTCGACTACGGCTTCACGTTCCAGTACAGCCTGCCCTACCTGCAACAGCACGTGCACGATCTCGGTTTGCCGCAGCCGTTTTCGAACCTCATCCCCCTCGTCGAAGTGCCCCTCTCGCGCAGCCAGGGACAAACGACCGGCACCGTCAACCCCGGCTTCATCTGGATGAACCGCTACGGTCAGCTCGGCATCGAAGCGCAGATACCGATCAACCGGGCGAGCGGCTCGCACGTCGGCATTCTCGCGCAGGTACACATCTTCTTCGACGATGTCGCGCCGCGCACGATCGGCAAGCCGCTTTTCCAGTAAGCCCACCCATTCACACAGGAATCTCGCCATGAAACTCGCTACATTGCGCACGGTCGTCGCCACGGTCGCGCTGCTCGCTGCACATTTCGCGTGGGCACACGCTTATCCGAAGCATCAGGAACCGCCTGCGGGGTCAACCGCGCCGGCCACGCTCGACGCCGTCGTGATCGACTTCGACGATGGGCTCGAGCCCGCGTTCAGTTCCATCGACGTGACAAACGCGCAGGGCAAGTCCGTGATTCGCGAGAAGGCCAAGGTCGACGCGAACAACAACAAGCGCATGTCGGTCGCGCTGAATGCGTTGACGCCTGGGAAGTATTCGGTGGTGTGGGTCGCGGTTGCCGCCGACGGGCATCGCACGACCGGTCATTACGCGTTCGACGTGAAGTGAACGTGTAACGATGAAATGCGGCCACGCTGCGATTTCGTGCGAGATTGCAGCATGGCCCGTTCGTGATGGCGGGTTGGCTCGCCAGCTTACTGTGGCAGCGTTGCAGTAAAGGCTTCGGGCGAACCGTTCAACGCGTCGTACAGCTCGCCAACGGGCAAGTCGCCGATTTCGTTGTGGATATAGGCGTTAAACGTGCGTTCGTAGAGCGCGCGCCCGGCGTCGGTTTCCATCGTCATGTCGAAGCCGTTGAGAACCAGGCCGGCGATCTCGTCGGCTTCGAGCAGGATGTATTCAGCTTTCTTTCGTTCCATGGTGGTGCTCCGCTACGGCAGTGTCATGGAATTTTAGAGGCAACGGCGCAGAAGTGGTGGCGAAATAAACGGGGGGCGATTCGGCTTTGAGTCAATGCGGAACGGGTCTTGCCTCTGAGCGCTTAGGCAGGCGTGATACGGTGGTACCTCTTATGGAGGCACGCTCTATGCGTCAAATCATCTCTCCCGCGTTTCTGGCCGCGGTTGCCATGGCAAGTGCGCTTGCCGCCTGCGCTAATCCTTCATCCAATACGGCATCGAATAGGCCCGGCGCCGATCGCGATGCGCATGGGTGCATCGGCTCGGCCGGATATTCGTGGTGTGAGGCGACGCAACGTTGCGAACGGCCGTGGGAACTGGCGAAACAGAAGGGATTCGCCGTGTCCGAGGAGCAGTTCGCGCGATACTGTTCGAGTCGAACGCCCGACTAGCGGGAAGCCAAGCCCCGCTTGATGGATCACGGCTGCACGCGCCGTGTCGAGTCCACAATATCGGAAGCTAGCATGGCAACGAGTTCGCGAGTGAACAGCGGGAGGTCCGCGACACTGCGCACGCAGATGTTCAGGCGCCGCTCCGCCCACTCGTCCTTGAGCGTGACCATGACGATATCCTTCACGCGTGCATGCTTCCACGCCACCGAGGCCGGCACGATCCCTATGCCCGCGCCTGCGGCGATCATCCTGCATGCCGCGTCGAACGAACCCACCTCGATGCGTATTCTGAGCGCCCTGCCAAGCGCGGCCGCGGCGCGGTGAACGAAGGCGTGAATGGCGCTCGAGGCCGGCAGGTCGACAAAATCGTTGTCCAGCGTTTCGGCAAAGTTCACCGCTTCACGCTGGGCAAGCGGATGATGCGGCTGGGTCACCAGCACCAGCCTTTCGTTCTGGTAGGGCAGCATCTCGAGCTGCCCCGCATCGATATTGCCGGCAACGATGCCGATATCGGCCAGGTTGCCGGTCACGCCTCGCACGATATCGTCGCTGGGCGCTTCGCGCAGTTCGATGTTCACATGGGCGTGCTCGCAAAGAAAACGGCCTAGCGTGTCGGGCAGCGCGCCGGTAATGGCAGTCGTGTTGGTCCAGACCCGGATGTGACCGGTCATCCCGCTGCCGAACTGCTCGATGTCTCCGGCGAGCCGCTCCACCTGTTCACGCATCAACAGCGCATGACCGATAAAGCACTCGCCCGCCGGTGTCGGAATCATGCCCTGGCTCGTTCTGTACAACAGCCGCACGCCCAGAAAGTCCTCGAGATTTTTCAGGCGGCTGCTCGCCGCGGGGGCCGACATGTGACACAGGCTCGCGGCGCGTGCAAGATTGGCGGTCTCGCCAAGCGCCGTGAGCAAGCGCAGATCGACGAAATCAAAATGCATGGTGGCTGTCGGGTTGTTTGATCGCTTCTTCCTGCAAGCCCGGTGCGGACACGGCTTCGAGCGTCTGGCCGCTCGCCTCGACGCGAAGGAAGAGCAACGCGACACACAGTGCAACGAGCACGCAGGCAACCATCGCTACCACACCCGACACCCCGAAGTTCGAATAGAGCAGGACGGCGAGATAAGGCGTGCACATCGACGCAGCCCGCCCGCACGTGCCTGCCACGCCGGTGCCGCGCAGACGGTGCGTGGTCGGAAACAGCTCCGGGATATAGACGAACAGACCGAGCGTGCAGACCGTATAGAGCGCGGTCACCAACGCGAAGCCCATCACGGAGATGGCAACGGGGTCGCGCATCTGCACGTAGAAGTATCCGAGCACGATCGAGACCAGCGCGCTGGCGATCAGCGCCCTGCGGCGGCCGAGACGGTCAGCGATCGCGAAGCCAACGACGGCCCCCATCGGTGCGCCGAACGACATGAGGAACACGAACCCGAGCGAGCGCGTGATGCTCAGCCCTTCATTGACGAAGAACGCCGGCAGCCATGCAACGAAACCGTAAAGGGACACGTTCACCGCAATGGCGGTGAGCGCCGCCACGAAAGTCCGGCCTTTCATGCCGGGCGCGAAAAGCGCAGAGAACGGCGCGGCCAACGCCTCGTGGCTCGTCACCCGGGTGACAGCCGGCAGGACGCCGCCCGTGTGGCGCTCGACCTCCTGCTCGATGGCGGCCACCGTTCGCTCGGCTTCCTCCAGCCGGCCCACGGTCTCCAGCCAGCGCGGCGACTCCGGCATGCGATGACGCAGCGCCCAAACGACGATGGCGCCCACGCCCGCGATCGCGAACATATAACGCCAGCCAAGATGAGGAATGACCCAGTAGCCCACGGCGGTGGCCGCGAGCAGCCCCGAATTGGTGATGAGCGCCAGCAACGAAGTCCAGCGGCCGCGGCTAGCCGGCGGCACGAACTCGCACAGCGTGCCGGCCGCGACCACCAGTTCGGCGCCGAGGCCGACGCCCATGATGAAGCGCAGCAGGATCAGCCAGTAGATATTGGGCGCGAACGCGGCAATGAACGACGCGCCGCCGAAAATGGCGAGGTTGGCCTGGTACGAAAAGCGGCGTCCGAAGCGGTCGCCCAGATAGCCCGAAAGGCCCGCGCCGATCATCATGCCAAGGAAGGTCGCCGACAAAAAGAACGAGCCGACGCGCAGGTCGGCGAAGCCTGTCTTGACCATGGCCGCCAGCGCGCCATTGGCGAGATAGATGTCGAACGCATCGAGAAATGCGCCCGCACTGATCAAGCCAAGAATTTTCCAGTGAAACCGGCTGATGGGTAGCCGGTCGAGGCGGGCGCCGGAATTGACGATTGCCATGCTGTCTCCTGTGTTGGGTCTGGCCCGGCGCAACGCCGATCGATGCGTCTGGCATCGCCATAGGACGCGTCGGCTTGCGCAGCCTGAGTTGGCTGCCAGACTGCTCGCAATACAGGGAGAGGGGAATTCGTTTTTCTGGAACGGGGAATTTCAGCCAGACTAACGGCTGCCCGAATCAAGGCGAACGTGGCGAGATCGCAGCACGTGCACGCCGCTGTCTGGGCGCGCCTTTCGCACCGGTTTGAATCATGTCGCGCTCGAGCGCGCCCGGCAATTCCGCTTTCAGCAACTCGACCCATGCGCGCGTCTTGGCTTCGAGAAACTTCCTCGAGGGCATCAGCACATACACACCGACGTCGGGCGAGCGCCATTGAGGCAGAACGTGTACGAGTTCTCCGCTGCGTATGCGGTCCACCGCAGCGAAGCCGGGCAGCAGCGCAATGCCGAGGCCGCTGCACGCCGCCTGCACGACGGCTTCGGGCTTGTCCGCCACCAGCGGGCCCTCGGGCTGCATCGAATGGGTCGTCTTGCCGTCGGTCAGCTCCCAATGCAACGTGGTCGACGGATTCACGAGACGCAGGCAGGCATGCCCCGCGAGATCCGCTACGGTTCCCGGCGCGCCATGCCGCTTGAGGTAGCCTGGCGTCGCGCATAGCACGCCGTGGACCTCGCCAAGCCGCTGCGCCACCAGACTCGAATCTGGCAGGTTGCTCGTCAGATACACGCTCACGTCCACGCCTTCGGCCAGCAGATTCGGTACGTACTGCGAAGCGCTGTATTCCACGCTCACCGCCGGGTACTGTGCGCAATATTTCGTCACGAGCGGCACCACGTAGCGGTCGCCGAAGCTCGCCATGCACAGCACCCGCAGCCTCCCGCTCGGCGCCATGCGCGCGCCGCTCGCCTCCCCTTCGGCTTCCGTCACCAGGTCGAGGATCGTGCGGCACTGGTTCGCGTAGCGCTCGCCCGCGCTCGTGACCGACATGCGCCGCGTCGTTCGCTGCAGCAATTTCGTTTGCAAACGATTTTCAAGCTCCGATACGAGCCGCGAGACCTGTGCGGTCGTGAGCCCCATGTGCTCTGACGCCGCCGTGAAACTTCCGGCATCCACCACGCGCACGAAGGCGGTCATCGCGTGCAGCAATCCGTAGTCGAGATTCTTGCGCATGACGTAATAAATTTTCAGATCAGACTGTATTTTTGCATGGTAGCCGGATAGTTAGGATCAGGCCGTACGTCGATGCACGACGTCTGGGCCCCACGGCAACCGAAGGGGCGAAGCTTCTTACAGGTTTGTTACTGAGGTGATCCAAAATGAATGGCGCTGAAAGTCTGTTGCGTTCGCTGGTCGCAAGTGGTGTGGACGTGTGTTTCGGAAACCCCGGCACGTCGGAGATGCATTTCGTGGCGGCGCTCGATTCCGTTGAAGGCATGCGGCCGATACTCGGCCTTTTCGAAGGCGTTGTCACCGGCGCCGCCGACGGCTACGGCCGCATGGCCGGCAAGCCCGCCGCCACGCTGCTGCATCTCGGCCCGGGCCTCGCCAACGGACTGGCCAATCTTCACAACGCGCGCCGCGCGTCGAGCCCGATCGTCAACATCGTCGGCGATCATGCGTCGACGCATGCGCGTTACGAAGCGCCGCTCACGTCCGATATCAAGGGCTTTGCTCGCCCGGTTTCGAGCTGGATTCACTCGTCGAGCAGTGCGCTGACGGTGGGTGCCGACGCAGCGCGCGCCGTGCAGGCCTCCATGGCCGACGGCGGCCAGATCGCCACGCTGATCCTGCCCGCCGACACGGCCTGGTCGCAAGCCGACGGCGTGGCCGCGCCACTGCCCGTGCAGGCGCCCGCGCTCGTGAACGGCGACACCGTCGACCGGATTGCGGCCCTCGCCCAAAGCGGCGTGCGCACCGCCTTCCTGCTCCGAGGTCAGGCATTGCAGGAGCGCGGCCTGCGCGCCGCCGGAAAGATCGCCGCGAAAACGGGTGCCCGCCTGCTGTGCGACACGTTCGCGCCGCGCGTGGCGCGCGGTGCGGGGCGCGAGGTGGTCGAGCGCCTGCCCTATTTCGCCGAGCAGGTGGTCGAATTCCTCGCCGGGACTGAGCTGATCGTGCTGGTCGGCGCGCAGCCGCCGGTAAGCTTTTTCGCCTACCCGGACAAGCCGAGCTGGCTCACGCCGGAGGGTTGCCGCATCGCCGTGCTTTCGCATCCGCATGAAGACGGCCCGGCCGCGCTCGAAGCGCTTGTCGAGGCGCTGGGCGCACAGCATGCGATCGCCCGAATCAACGCTCGCACCACGGTCGAGTTCTCGCCCGAGGGCGCGCTCGATGGCGAGTCGATCATGCGCAGCGTCGCGAAGCATCTGCCCGACAACGCCATCATTACCGAAGAGTCGTCGCTCGCGATGGCGTACTCGGGCCTGCTCGAAACCGCCGCGCCGCACGACCTGCTGGCGCTCACCGGCGGCGCGATCGGTTGCCTGATGCCCGTTTCGATCGGCGCGAGCGTGGCATGCCCGGACCGCAAAGTCGTCAACCTTCAGGGCGACGGCAGCGCCATGTACACGCTTCAGTCGCTCTGGACGCAAGCGCGGGAAAAGCTCGATGTCGTGACGGTGATCTACGCGAACCGCGGCTACAAGATCCTCGCGAACGAGCTCAAGCGTGTGGGCGCGCGCACGGACGGCGTGCACGCCGCTTCCATGTTCGATCTGCAGGACCCGTCGCTCGACTGGGTGGCTCTGGCACGCGGTATGGGCGTGGAAGCCGTACGCGCCGAGTCGCGCACCGACTTCGACGCCGCGTTCGCCGCAGCAATGAAGCGCCGCGGCCCGATGCTGATCGAAGCCGTGATCTAAGCGCACCGTTTGCGTCCCACGCGTTCAACGAGCGATTCCATTTTTCTGATGAGGTTTAGGATGTCAAAGCAATTCAGACTGCCCGCCGAAGCGACGGCCGCGCAGATCCGCGCGCAACTCGATGCCATGAAAGAGGCGCAACTCAAGGAGGGGCCGCCACCGCTGGCTGTTCGCCGCGACCGTATCGATCGCGCAATCGCCCTGCTGCGTTCGAACCAGGACGCGCTGGTCGAGGCCATCAACGCGGACTATAGCTGCCGCGGCAAACAGCAAACGCTGCTCGCCGATATCCTCGCCTCGATCGAAGGCCTGCGCTTCAATCGCGAACATCTCGAGGCGTGGATGGCGCAGCCGGCGACGGCCGAGCCGTTTCCGGGCGTGAAGGCCCGCGTCGAGTATCAGCCGCTCGGCGTCGTGGGGATCATCAGCCCGTGGAATTTTCCCGTCGTGCTGGCGTTCGGACCGCTTGGCGGCGCGTTCGCGGCGGGCAACCGGGCCATTCTCAAGCCTTCGGAGATGACGCCGCAAACGTCCGAGCTGCTAGCTGAACTGATCGCCCGCAATTTCGACAGCGACGAACTCACTACCGTGCTTGGCGGAGCCGAAACCGGCGCGGCGTTCAGCGCGCAGCCGTTCGACCATCTCGTGTTCACGGGCAGCACGCAGGTCGCGCACCATGTCATGCGGGCGGCGTCGGACAATCTGGTGCCCGTGACGCTCGAACTGGGCGGCAAGTCGCCGGTCCTCGTGGGCAACGACGCCGATCTCGCCCTCGCGGCGCAGCGCGTTCTCACGGTCAAAACCTTCAACGCTGGTCAGATCTGCCTTTCGCCGGACTATGTGCTGGTTCCGGCGAACCGCGCCGATGCCTTCGTGCAGCACGCAAAAGCGGCGGTTGCGCAAATGTATCCGACCATGCGCGAGAACCCCGATTACACCGCCATGATCAACGTGCGTGGCTTCGAGCGGCAACTGGCGCTTGTCGAGGATGCGCGACAGAAAGGCGCGAACGTCGTGAATCTCGGGCCCGCGAGCGAAGACCTCTCCGATCCGGCGGTGCGCAAGATCGCGCCGACTATCGTTCGGAATGCAAACGACATGATGCGCGTGATGCAGGAGGAAATCTTCGGCCCCGTTCTGCCCGTGGTGACCTACGAAACGCTCGATGAAGCGCTTGCGTATATCAATGCGCGTCCGAGGCCGCTCGCGCTTTATCACTTCGGCAATGACGCCTTGGAGCAACACGAGGTGGCGAGCCGAACCACTTCGGGGGCGCTGGTCGTGAACGATGCGATGACGCACGTGTTCTTCGACTCGCTGCCTTTCGGGGGCGTCGGGGCATCCGGCATGGGCCATTACCACGGCGAATATGGTTACCGCACGTTCAGCCATGCGAAGCCGGTTGTCGTTCAAAGCGCCGGCGGCGAGTCGAATCTCCTGATGCGCGCGCCTTATCTGGCGGCGACGGAAGCCGCCGTCAAGGGCATGATCGACGCCTGACGCATCGGCAGTGGCTGGCCGCACGCGAAACGCGGCCAGCTCGCGCGATGATGCATCGCATCATCAACGCCTTGCGCACTGACCCGCATGACCCATCATGCCTTGCCGCAGTTGTCGTATGATGGATTGAACGTTCCGGTTGGCAGCGCGCCAACCCTCGCCAATCCCTCATGGGCCCTCCTCTGAGCCGTTCAGCCGTGACTGAAGTGACAGAAGCGACGACCGTGGCGAGGCCACCTCTCCTGCTGACCACCAAGGTCATTGCGCCCCGCTTGCCCGCGGGTTTGATCGATCGCCCACGGCTGAAGGCCTTGAGCGCACAGGTGGAGATACGGCGCATCACCGTCATCAAGGCGCCTGCGGGCTTCGGCAAGACTTCCCTCGCGCTCACCTGGCTCGACGCGCTGCGTGCGAACGGCGCGCAGGTGGCGTGGCTCTCGCTCGACGCGGACGACGACGAGCCAGCCCGTTACTTTCATCACCTTGCACATGCCTTGCAGCGCGCGTGCCGCACCGTTGGCACATCCGCCATCGGGCTGACCGCCGAGTCGTCGTTCGTCCCGGCGAATTCGCTTGTCGCAACGCTCATCAACGAGCTGGCCGAAGTCGACGACGAACTGCACGTCTTCATCGACGACTATCATCTGATCCGCTCAGCGGCCATTCACGAAGCGATGGCGCTGTTCATCGCCAACGTGCCTTCGAATGTGCACGTCGTGATCTGCACACGTACCGATCCGCCGCTGCCGCTCGCGAAGCTGCGCGCCGGCAACAGTCTCTGCGAGATCGATGCGGCGGCGCTGCGATTCAATTTCGACGAGACCCGCCGTTTCGTCGAGCACGAGTGCCCGGGCAAGCTCGGCTTCGGCGATCTGAAGTCGCTCTATGCCACGACCGAAGGATGGGCGGCCGCCTTGCGCATTTCCGCGTCGGCGTTGGCGCGGCAGGATCGCCCGCAGGGCTGGCAATCGAACATGCAAGCGGGCATACAGCCGGGCACAAAACCGGGCGGCGTGTCGAAGCCCGTGTCCGACTACCTCGAAGACCTGCTTCAGCATCTGCCGCCGCAAACGCAGGCCTTCATGCTGCGAACCGCGATTCTCGAGCGGCTGAGCGCGCCGTTGTGCGAAGCGGTGACGGGCGTCGCATCCAGCCAGGCCATGCTCGACGACATCGTCGCACGCCAGTTGCTGCTCGAGCCGATAGACCTCGAAGGACGCTGGTTCCGTTATCACCGGCTGATGGCCGACTACCTGCAGCGGCGTCTGGAAGCCACGCACCCTGGCGAAGTCACCGAGTTGCACCGTCGCGCCTGGCATTGGCACGCCGCCCAACAGCATTGGACCGATGCGATAAAGCACGCGATAGCCGCTGGCGCCACCGACGAAGCCATTGCCATGATGGAGCGCTGCGCGAAGGCGCTTTTAAAAAGCGGAGACCTGCTCACGCTGGTCGGCTGGCAACGCCAGTTTCCCGCCGATCTCATGCGCGCGCAAACGGCGGTCACCGTTGCGACCGCGTGGGGCATGGCGCTCGCCATGCGCTTCGGCGAGGTCAACGCGATGCTCGATTCGATCGAGCGCGGCGAAGGCCAAACCGAGTCGGCCGACACGATTCAATGGGACTGCCTCGCCATTCGTTCTGCGCTCGCGGCCTTGCAGGACGATCCGCACCGCGCGCTGGAACTCGCACGCCAATACCTGGGCCGCCCGTCAACGGATGCGTGGACGACCAATGCGGTTTCCAATGTCGCGCGCTTTAGCTACTGGAAAACCGGCAATCTCGACGCGCTTTACGCCACGCCATGGATTCCCGACTCATTGGAGGAAGACCAGCGCAGCGTCTTTTCGTCGGTCTATCGCCTGTGCCTGCTCGGTCACGTGGAACTGCAGCAACTCCACGTTTCGATTGCGGAGCGCCGCTTCAACGAAGCGATGCAACTCGCCGAGCGCTACGCGGGACCTCATTCCGTATCGGCTGCGTTGTGCGCGCCCATGATCGCGCAGATTCGTTATGAGCAAGGCCGCCTCGACGAAGCCGAAGCCCTGCTGCTCGAACTCATGCCCGTAATCGACCGTGCCGTTCTGCTCGATAGCGTTCTGATTGCCTACCGCATTCTGGTTCGCATTGCCGTCGCGCGCGAAGATTATGCGGGCGCGCATGTGCTGATCGATCAGGCGCAAATACTCGGCCAGGCGCGCGGCTGGAACCGGCTGCTTGCGGCAGCGCTGGTCGAGCGCACGCGGCTCTATCTCGCCGAAAATCGTGTTCCTGAAGCGGCTGCATGCGTGGCGGACCTTCGCGAACTCGCCGCTCCGCGCGAGCCGACCGCTACGCCTGTTTCACCTGAAATCGAGAACTACCGCGACCTCGCAGCGGCCTGCCTCGCCCTGCAACGACACCTTGTGCCCGAAGCCATCGAGTCCCTGCGCATGGCACTCGCGCGTTGCGAACGCATGCAGGGCAACTATCTGGCGCTGCGCCTTCGAACCCTGCTCGCCGTGGCCTGGCTCAGCGCGGGAGAGCCCAACCGCGCGCTCGAGACATTTCGCGAAGTCGCAGATATTGCTGCGCCTACCGGCATTTATCGATCCATCCTCGATCAGGGGGCCGCAGTCGGACCGCTCCTGCGCATGGCGCACGACCGCATGCGCAGCGCAGCGCGCACGCCGGAGGTGACGGCGTGGCTCGACCGTTTAATCGAAGGCTGGCGCGCGATGTATGAGCCGCAGAGCAAGCCGCGCCGCGAGGGCGAACGCGAGCCGCTCAGTTCGCGGGAACGCAATATCGTCGAGTTGATCGCACAGGGGCAATCCAACAAGGAAATTGCCCGCACGCTGGGCATCACGCCCGAAACGGTCAAATCGCACCTGAAGAATATCTTCGCGAAGCTCGCGGTGGACAAGCGGGCTCAGGCTGTTTCGCGCGCGCAGGCGCTCGGGCTCGTCAAGCATAGCTAGACGTTGCGTCATCACATTGCGACGAATACGCACGCGTGTATCAGCACGCCCACGAGCCCGCCTACGAACGTGCCGTTGATCCGGATGAACTGCAGATCGCGGCCAATTTCCGCTTCGAACTTGCCGCTGACCTCTTGCGCGTCCCATCCCTTCACGACGTCGGTGATCAATCCCGAAAGCTGATGCCGATAGCGCAACACCAGCATCCGCGCAATCTCCAGCCACCACGCATTGAGTTTGTTCTGCATTGCGCTAGCGCTGACCATGGTCTTGCCAAAGGAAGTCAACGCGCCGGCGATCATGTCGCGCGCGACCGACTGCTCGCTCGCGGCGTCGGCGGCAACGCGCGCGCGAACGCGGTCGAGCAGAAGACGATAATAGTCGCCCGCTTTGAAGTGGCGAATGCAGTCGCGTAGCAAGAGTCTGCCGAACCTGCGGTATTGAGCCGCCGTTTGCAGGTCGCGCGACAACGCCGCGACGGCCGCATCGAATTGACGGCGCAGTTCGTGATCGGGATTTGCCGCCACTTCATGGACCAGCGCGACCACGCCCTCGACGAACTTGTTGACGATATAGGTGTCGAGCGGCGCAGGCGTGAACCGCGATGCCTCGCTGAATTTCGCCTTGATCATGCCGACGTTGGCCGTAAGCCACCGTTCGACAGCGTCCAGCCCTCGATCGAGCAGCGGCTGATGGCGATTGCCTTCAGTCAGGACACCCAGGATCTGCCCTGCTACGCGCGACACATCGAGTGCGCGCAATTGCGGCAAGAGCAGTCGATCGAACAGATCTTCGACGTCCGACTCGTCGATACGCTCCAGCAAGCGCGGAAGCGACTCGACCACGACATCGGCGATTGTCGAACTGTTCTCCTTTTCGGCAAGCCACATGGCCAGCGCACGTGCCGCGTTGTATTCACTCAAGCGCCCCACCACGAGTTCCGTGGTCAGGAAATTCTGCTCGACGAAGCTCCCAAGGCTTTCCGCAATGCGCGCCTGGTTTCGGGGAATGATGGCGGTATGCGGCATGGCGATGCCAAGCGGATGGCGGAACAACGCGACCACCGCATACCAGTCCGCGACTGCACCCACGGTGCCCGCTTCGGCAAACGCGCGCACCCACGCAAGCCACGGATGGCTCGCCTGCCATGCAACGCTCGCTATGAGCAAGGCAATCATCGCCGCGAGCAGACAGGTGGCCGTCGCGCGCATGCGCCTGAGCCGAGCCACTTTGATGTCCGAGGGCGCGCGCACGTTCACACCCTCAACGCGCTCGTTATCGTCGGTCACCGAACTCAACTCGCCTCCTGCTCGAGAAACGCTTTCACCAGCGGAGCGATTTCCTTTGCACGCGTAATCAGAAACAGGTGACCGTCGTCGATCACATGGAGCGTCGCGTCGCGAATGCGCGCGGCGAGAATCTTTGCATTGGTGAGCGGCACGATCGGGTCGTCGTTGCCATGGATCACCAGCGTTTTTTGGCGCAGCGCGCCGAGCCACGGCAGGCTAGTCCAGCCCGACGCGGCCAGCAGCTGATACAGATAACCACGGCCGCGCGGCGCCTGGATATGGCGGCTGTGCTCTTCGAGCAGTGAGGCATCGCGCCGGTAGGCGCCGCCGTATATCTCGGCGCCGACTTGCTTCAGATAAGCCGGGTCCGTATATCGCCGCGGCCCGACCAGCTTCGACAATACCGAAAGCCGCGCAGGCACCATGATCACCCCCGGCGACGTCGCGGCGAGTATCAGCCGGCGGCACCGCCTTGGGTAGAGATGCGCAAACTGCTGCGCGAGCGCCCCGCCCCACGACACGCCCAGTACATCGACAGGACCCGCATAGCCGAGCCGCGTGAGCAGCTTGTCGGACAATACGGCGAGCGTCGAGAAGCGGTACGGCATGAGGGGCGCGGGCGAGCCGCCAACACCCGGCACGTCGAAAACGATCACCGTGATGTCTTCGAGCGCCTCAACGAAAGGTTCGACCAGTTCGAGATTGGCGCCAATGCCATTGAACAACAGCAGCGGCGGGCATGCGTCGCGGCCGCGACGCACACCGACGCGTAACAACTGACCATCCAGATCGATCATCTGAATTTGCATGGCGTCGACTACCTCTGGGCTCATTCGTATATCGGTCATCCGGTTTTTCCCCTGGCTCGGCAATTCGTTTTCGTTGTGGATCGTGGCGGCTCGCTATATCACTTCTTCGGCTGCATCAGCGCCTTGATCTCCTCCACATGCTCCGCAAAGCGCTTCGTGACGACCGCGATGCTGTCGGTCTGGGCGCGATACGCCGCATCCGCGAGTTCCTGCATGTCGATGAAAGCCTTTTGCAGCGCGTCCTTCATGCCCTCGCCCGCGCTTGCGACGCTTTCGCTTCCAGGCGTCGACAGACGCGTCACCAGCGACTGCAGTTCGGTCATCTTCGAGCGGAGAATCTCCACCTGCTTTTGACCGAGTTGCTGCACGCCGGCGAGCGCGGTCATGTTGGCCTCGGTGAGCGCCTCGACGTCCTTGCGACGCGATTCGAGGAACGCGCTCACATCCACGCCCGGCAGCTTGAACTGCGAGATGAGCTTCGTATATTCAGCGAAAATGCCGTTGGTGTTGGTCGTTGCCATGATTGAATCTCCTGATTGAATCGAAAAAAACGCTTAAGTAGCGGGTTGAAAATCGTTAGTCTTGCAAAACATACTTGCCGGGCGCGCTTGCCGTTGCTGGGTGCTTTTTGCTGCCGTTCGCTGGCGGTGCAGCGCGCTTCTCGCCTGAGCGGGCCACGAGCCAGTCGCGCCAGTTGTTCCACCACGAATCCTTCTCGGCCTGTGCGTTGTCGAGCCACGCGTCGGAATTGGCGGGCAACGAAGGATTGAGGAAGTACTTCGCTTTCGGATTGCCGGGCGGATTGATCAGGCTTTGAATATGCCCGCTCGAACTCAGCACGAAGCGGGTCTCACCGCCAAAGCGCCGGGCGGTGTTATAAACGCCCTTCCACGGCGTGATATGGTCGGTCATACCCGCCACCACGTACTTGTCGCAATTCACCTGGGACAAGTCGATAGGCGTGCCCAACACCGTCAGCGCGCCGGGCTTGCTGAACAGATTCCCGGTGAAGATGTCGAGCAGTTCACCGTGGAATTTCGCCGGTAAGCGCGTCGTGTCGTTGTTCCAGTAAAGGATGTCGAACGCCGGCGGCGCGTTACCGAGCAGGTAGTTGTTGACCCAGTAGTTCCACACCAGATCGTTGGGGCGCATCCACGCGAACACGCGGCCCATTTCTTCGCCGGCCAGCACGCCGCGCGAAATGCTGTGCTGCTTGGCGGCCGCCACGGCCTCGGGCGTCGCAAAGAGGCCAAGCTGGGAATCGGCCGTGTTGTCGAGCACGGCAACCATCAACGTGGTGGCGTTCACTGTCTTCTCGCCGCGGGCCGCCAGATGGCCGAGCAAGGCCGAAATCGTCATCGCGCCAGAGCACGCCCCGTGCAGATTGATATCTTCGCTGCCGGTGATTTCACGCACGGCCGTAATGGCCTCGATCAGCGCAGTGACGTACGTGTCGAGGTCCCAATGGCTTTGCGCCGCGGTCGGGTTGCGCCAGCTGACCACGAACACCTGCAGTTCGTTGTCGAGCAGATAGTTGACGATGCTCTTACCTTCGGACAGATCGAAAATATAGAACTTGTTGATCTGCGGAGGCACGATCAGCTGCGGCCGGCTATAGACCTGCTGCGTCGTGGGCGAGTATTGAATCAGTTCCAGCAATTCATTGCGAAACACCACCGAACCTTTCGAAGTCCCGAGGTTCTTCCCCACTTCGAATGCTGTCTTGTTCACCTGCGCCGGCATGCCCTGATTCTTGAGCATGTCCGTCACGGCATTGTTGAAGCCGTCCAGCAAGCTGATTCCGCCCGAATCGACCACCTTCTTGAGCGCAGCCGGGTTGCCCAGCAGCGTGTTGGTCGGCGAGGCCGCATCGGTAATGAGCGAGACCACGAACTTCGCGCGCTCCCGGCTGTTCGCGTCGAGACCCGAGCGCTCCACGAATCCGGCAAGCGAGTCGCGCCACGCGAGATAGCCTTGCAGCGTCATGCGATACATCGGATTGTCCTGCCACGCCGTATCCGTAAAGCGTTTGTCGCCTTGTGGCGACGCAGCCTTGGAGCTGCCCGAAACGATGCTGAACATCTCGCGCGCCAGCGCCATTTCCTGCTCCATCACGAGCGCCGGCTGTCGCATTGCCTGAGCACCGATCTGCTGCACGGCCGCGAAGATATCGCAGGGGCGCAGCCCGACGAACGGATTGGGGCCCGGCAGGGCTTGCTCGACCGAAGCGGCCAAAGCCTTCGCGTTCTCGCTTTGCTGGGGCATTTCACGGGTTACCGCCATTTTCGACTCCTCAATAGTCTCTTTTCGTCGCGTATCACGCAATCAGCATCGCGAGGGTTTGTGCGACCAATGCGGGCTTGTCTTCGCCCTCGATCTCCAGCGTGTTCATCGTCTTGACGAGCACGCGGCCTCCTCCCTTGTTCTCCGCCGACTCGAGCGTAACGCGATTGCGCACGCGCGCCCCGGCCTTAACGGGCGTCATGAAGCGCACCTTGTCGAGCCCGTAGTTCAGTCCCGCCGCAGCATCCTTGGGGACGATGCCGATTTCCATCGCCAGGCTCGCCAGCAGCGACAGCGTCAAGTAGCCGTGGGCGATGGTCCCGCCGAAAGGGCTCTCGCGCTTCGCACGCTCCACATCCACATGGATCCACTGCCGGTCGCCGGTGCACGCTGCGAACGCGTCGATACGTTCCTGATCGACGAGAACCCAATCCGATACGCCCAGCTCCTGGCCCACAAAGTCGCCGAGCGTCTCGACGCGGTAATTTTCCAGGCTCATCGCTTCCACTCCTCGCATGTTCCCGACCATTCAGGCGATCTGCTCGCGCAGCGCTTTCTTGTTGACCTTGCCGACGCTCGTTCGCGCCAGCGCCTCGACGAACTTCACGATCTGCGGCACCGCATACTTCGAAATCCGTCCTGATGTCGTGAACGACAGCACGTGCTGCTTGATGTCTTCCTCCGTCACCGCTGCGCCTTCCTTGAGCACCACGAGCGCGACTGGCCGTTCTCCCCACTTCTCATCCTTGATGCCGATAACAGCGACTTCCGAAACGCCCTCGTACTGCGAAATGAGGTTTTCGATTTCCAGCGACGACACCCACTCGCCGCCCGACTTGATGACGTCCTTCAGGCGATCGGTAATCTGCACGTTGCCGGTCGGGTCGATATTGGCGATGTCCTGCGTATGCAGATAGCCGCCTGCCCAAAGTTGCTCGCTCGCCTCGGGATTCTTCAGATAGCCTTGCGTGAGCCACGGCGCACGCGCGACGATCTCGCCCGTGGATTTACCGTCATGCGCAAGATCGGTCATCTCGTCGTCCACGACGCGCAGATCGACGAGCGGCACCGGCAGCCCGGTTTTGCACCGCAGGCGGATCTGCTCGTCGGCATCCAGCTTTTCGGCGCCCGGCGGCAGTTGCGCGAGGCTCAGCACCGGACAGGTTTCGGACATGCCATAACCGGCGAACACGTCGATGCCGCGCGCCACGGCCGAAGCGGCCAGGCCCTGCGGCAATGCGCTGCCGCCAATGATCACTTTCCACTTGCTGAAGTCGGTTGCCTTCGCCTCGGCGCACGTAAGCAGCATGTGCAGGATCGTGCCCACGCAATGCGAGAAGGTCACGCCTTCGTCCTCGATGAGTCTCGCAAGACGTTCCGGCACGTAGCGGCCCGGATAGACCTGCTTCACGCCCATCACCGTGGCGATATAAGGCATGCCCCACGCGTGGACGTGAAACATGGGGGTGAGCGGCATGTATACGTCGCCGCGATGAAAGCGTTGACCGGCAATCGGCGCTGCGAGCGCCGCCATGAGCGAGATGGTGTGCAACACGAGTTGCCGATGCGTGAAGTAGACGCCCTTCGGCAAACCGGTCGTGCCGGTCGTATAGAACGTCGTGGCGCGCGTGTTTTCGTCGAACTCCGGGAAGTCGTAGCGCGTGCTGTTCGCGGCCAGCATCGCCTCGTATTCGTTCGAGAACGCAATCGTATGGGCCGGCGCTTCGCTGCCCGGCTCGTCGATCCACACAAACTTGCGCACTGTTTCGAGCTGGTCCTTGATGGACTCGACTACCGGAATGAAATCGGTGTGTACGAACAGGACCTCAGCGCCAGCGTGGTTGATCGTATAGGCGATTTCCGCCGGAGACAGACGCACGTTCACGGTCTGCAGCACCGCACCCATCATCGGGATAGCGAAGTAACTCTCGAGATAACGGTGACTGTCCCAATCCATCACCGCGACGGTGCTGCCGTATTCCACGCCGAGCTGGGCAAGACCGTTGGCGAGGCGCGCAATGCGCTCGCGAAGGGTCGCATAGCTCATGCGCACCTGGCCGCGATAGACGATCTCCTGCTCCTGTGCCTGAGCAAAGGGCGTATGCAGCAGTTGCTTGATTAACAGCGGGTAAGCGTAGGCATTGCTGGCGTGAGCCGTCTTCACGTCGTCCGACATTGATATCTCCTGGGTTCCTGAACATGGATCGCATGAACGCCGATGCTTTATTTTTCGTTCTGATCGGAGCGACGTTCCGTTGAAGCAATGATCCCGGCATCGGGACGCCCGCAATATCCCCCGGATGGGGGAGCGCAGCGAATACCCCGAGACAGCCCGATAAGACGCGATTCGATGATTTGAAAATCTCATCACAGCAATTCGCTGTGATTGTTGGATGTGATCGGATGCACGCCTAAGATTTGGCGCAGCAATCGCCAAACGGAGCTTTCCATGCCAATGACCCATGTTTCGATGCGCGCCGGCCGGCCCGCGCCATTTCGCACCGCAGTCCTGAAGAGTATTCACGAGTCGCTGCACGAGGCGCTCAGCGTTCACCCGCAAGCGTTCTTCATGACAATCACCGAGCACGAAGACGCCGACTTCCTCGCGAACACGACGTTCCCGTTCAAGCGCAGCGCGGACCTGCTGCTGGTTCAGATCACGCTGACCGCCGGCCGCAGCGCCGACGACAAGAAACGCTTCTACGAACACCTCGTCAGCAAACTGCAAGCGACGCTCGGCGTCGATCCCGCCGATGTCTTCATCAACATCATTGAAGTGGCCAGCGAAAACTGGTCGCCCGGTAACGGGATTGCCGGCCGCAATGCGGTCATTCCCGCTGCGAATTCGCGCGCAGCTTCCGCCGCCAGCTGACAGAAACGTTAGATAACCTGAAAGCCATTCTCTGGCCGCAAACCCCATCAATCTGGAGTCTTCATCATGACCAGGCCTTACGCTGTTCCTCTCTCGCCCCTTGGACTTTCGAGCATCGCGCCCCCGCCGCCGTGGCACTATTCCGGCGACTTCATCCTCGTTGAATTCTGGGCCGATCCCGCAGCGGTCGCCGCCGTGCTGCCCAAAGGTTTGAGCGCCGATCCGGCGTCGCCGGGGCATGCCACGGCGCTCTTCATCGACTGGCAATTCACCGGCAGCAACGACGAGATGCTCGACCCGGCGCGCTATCAGTACCGCGAATTTTTTATCCTCGTAGACGCGCTGCACGACGGCAAGCCGGTTTCGTATTGCCCGTACATCTTCGTGGACAACGACTCCGCGATGATGCGCGGTCTGATTCAAGGCTTCCCGAAGCGCTATGGCCAGGTGCATCAAACGCGTTCGTTCGCGGCACTGAGCCCCGCCGCCGCGCCTGTTGCCGCAGGCACGCGCTTCGCCGCCACGGCGAGCGCCGCCGGACAGCGTCTTGCCCGCGCCGAGGTCAAGCTGGAAAAGGCCATTGAAGACGTTTCGAAACTGGGCATTGCGGGCCGACCGGTTGTGAACCTGCGCTATTTCCCGCGCCTCGCCGCTGGCCAGCATGAAACACCGGCCGTGAACGAACTCGTGCTCTCCGTCATGGACAACGCGCAGATCGCTGGCGTGTGGACGGGTGAGGGCAAGCTCTCGTTCCCGGTCGCCGAAGGCGAAGAGATTTCGGATCTCCAGCCCGTACGCGTGGGCGCTGGTTTCCGCGGTTCCATGGCCTATAGCGTGACGGACCTGAAAACGCTGAGCGACAACACGAAGTAAGCGCACTAAAACAATGAGGGCCGCGGCGTGACTCCCCCGTTTGAGGGAGGGCACGCCATCTTTCGACGGATAAAATGCGGTGCATGTAAGCGGCCAGCGCCGCGCTCGAACATTGATCTGCATATTGACTGCTTCACATGGCCCTCATGATCGACATGTCCGACGAAATGCGGACCAACCAGTGGTTCAGCGCGTTACCCGCCGAAGAACAGGAAGCGCTGATCGGCAGCAGCGAACTCATCACGCTCGGCCCGGGCGAATATCTTTTCCATCGCGGCGACGCACCGAACGCCTTTTACGGCATCAAGAGCGGACGCCTCAAAGCCTCTACCGTTCGCGAAGACGGCAAGGAAGCAATCCTTGCCGTAATCGAACCGGGCAACTGGTTTGGGCAGACCTCGTTGACTAGCCGCCAACCGCGTCCGCGTGACGTCATTGCGCTCGACCGGTCGAGCCTCTTTGTCGTGAATGCCGCTGCCTTCGAGGAACTGATGCAGCGCAGCCACGCGTTCGTGCGCGCGATTGCGGAGTTGCAGTCGCTCCATATGAACTGGCTTTACCGCATGGTCGAAGACGCGACGCTGCATTCCACGCGTGCGCGCATCGCCCGCCGCCTGCTCTCGCTCGCTGCGGGCGATGTGACACTCGCGCCGCAGTGCCGCCAGGACGTGAGCCTCTCGCAGGACACGCTCGCCATGATGCTGGGCATCACGCGCCAGACGCTTTCGCTGGAACTCAAGGCGATGGCGGAAAAAGGTGCGATCACGCTTCGGTATGGCCGCATCGAAATCTTGTCGAAAGACCTCCTCTCGTCCTTTCAGGATTACCAATGATTTCGTCCACGAGCGCCCGCTGGATTCGCGGGCGCTCATGTGGTTCGCCTAGAACAGATGCCGCAAGCCCGCCGTCACGCCAAGCTGGGTGCTGCCGAAAGCCGAGCTCATCGCGTTGATGCCCTGGAACTGCGCGCCGATCATGCCGCCCCGGTACAGCGAGTAATCGACTTCGACATACGTATCCGTGCGCTTGGACCAGTTGTAGTCGGCAAGCAGCTGGAACTGCGTCGCGTTGCCGTCACCGGACTGAGCCTTGCCGGTCTGGATCGTGCGCCACACGTTCGCCGAGAGATGCGTGGCAAAGCCGATCTGCTGGCTCACACCACCAAAGAACATCTCTCGTGCGCTGAACGTATTGAATTTCAGCGCGGTCAATGCGGGCACGGAGAACGGGCCGTTAGGGAAATTGCCGACGAAGCCCGAGTCCTGCCGGTTGACCATCCAGCCTGTATTCACGGTGGTCGAGGCGAACGTGTACGAACCGCCCACGGCCCAAGATTTGAAGTGCTGGGACCCATTCACAGCGTCGCGCGAGTCGAGATAGGCGGCGGAAAAGGTCAGCGGCGCAGCGGGCAGATACAGAATGGACGCGCCAATCTGGCTACCCGCGCCGAACTGCCCCGCCTGGCCGCCAAACGCGTACGAGACCTCGGCGGTCAGGTACTGATAGCGCACCGCGTACTTGACCATGTTGCTCGTCCATACGCCCTGGGCCATCGTGACTTCCGGCCGGAACTGATAGAACGACGGTAGCCAGCGGTTCGATATGAACGACCCCAGCACGGCGTCGGCGAACGGATTGATCTGGCGTCCCATCGTCAGCTTGCCGAACGTACTCGATTGCAGGCCGACAAACGCCGTATTGAAGAACGGATAGGCCGGGTCCATTTGCCCGTTGTTCGGAAAGAAGCGATTCTCCAGGGTGAAGATGACCTTCGTCCCGCCGCCAATGTCTTCCGCGCCCTTGATGCCGAAGTGGCTTTCGCTCGCGCCGCTCAACATCTGAAACTGCGAATCGCCAGCCGGGTTCGCGTGCGTCGTATAGCGCAGGCCGGCATCGACCAGACCGTAGAGGGTCACCGACGATTGCGCAACCGCCGGAGCCGAATACAACGTAGCCGCAGAAATGGCGCCGGCCAGCACGCCCGCCGTGCGGCCTCGCGGTCTCCTTCCAACCCGGCAACTCGCTACCGAAGCGACGTTGACGGGCAATCTCCTTACCTTCCTCATTCCATGACTCCAATCTTATGTTTATGTTGTACTACGAATTAATTTGACCAGATCGACACGCGCTTTTTTTCGCGAAGATGCTGGAGGTCTCCCCCGCTCAAATTCTGTTGCGGCTCGTGGCTTTTTTATCGCCTTATCGAGGCATCGTGCCCAAGACGATAAGTTGCCCGAGAAAGCGTCGCTAAACCGTCAGAAACTTTACATTTCCGGGCGCGCGCCAATTGCAAGGAATCTTGCAGTTGGATCACGACGATTCTGGTAAGCCTTTGCGCCGGTTTTCCGCTTCCTGCAACACGCGCCACTGAACCTTGCCGCTCGCCGTGCGCGGCAAGCTATCGGCAAACGCGATCACGCGCGGAACCTTGTAGGCCGCCATGCGTTCGCGAGCCCACGCGACAATGTCGTCTTGCGTCGTACAGGCGCCGCTGCGTAGAACGATAACGGCCTTGACGGATTCGCCCCTGCGCGCGTCGTGAGTCGCGATCACGCAGGCCTCCTGCACGGCAGGATGTTCGAACAGCATGGCCTCGACCTCGGCGGGCCACACCTTGTAGCCCGATGCGTTGATCATGCGCTTGAGCCGGTCGACAACGAAGAAGTAGCCCTCGTGGTCGACATAGCCGAGATCGCCGGTGCGCAGATAGCGCCGCCCATCGATAGAAGCGAACGCGTCACGCGACGCCTGCGGCGCGTTCCAGTAGCCGTCGAACACTTGCGGCCCGCTCACGAGGATTTCGCCCGTCTCGCCTTCTCCAAGCACCTGCAGCGAATCGGGGTCGACTACGAGCGCATAGGTGTTGAAAACGGGCACGCCCATGCATTGGGGCTTGCTGCGCGTGCGTGGGTTGATGTGCGTTGCCGCCATCGTTTCGGTGAGCCCATAGCCCTCCACGTAGGCAATGCCCCAGCGCTTCTCGATCTCCTGCGCAACCGCCTGGGGCATCGCGGCTCCGCCTCCACTCAGATAGGTGATCGAGCCGAGGTCGAAGCTCGCGATGTCTGCGAGATTCAGCAGATCGATCACCATCGTCGGCACGGTGACCCATGTGCTCACGCAGTGGCGTTCGATCAGGTTCGCTGCGCATCTCGCGTCCCAGCGGGTCATGATCACCATCGTCGCGCCGATGAAGACCGGCATGTTCATGCAGTTCTGCATGCCCGTTACATGAAAAAGCGGCACGGAACACAGCATCACGCTCTCACCGGGGAGTTCGGGCCATGCGCCGCAAGAAACGGTCGAATGCATCACACTGCGGTGCGTATGGATGCATCCCTTCGGGTGCCCCGTGGTGCCGGACGTATATGGAATCACCGCCAGGTCATCGGGTCCCGCTTCGTGGGCGCGCGCAACGTATGCATGAAGTAGCGCGTCGTACCAGCGGGTAATGCTGGCATCGCTTTCGGACGGCTGTGCGTCGAGCCGCAGTTCAGGGGCAGTCAGGATATCGGGCAGCGGCAGATCCGTCTGCAAGTCTAAATAGTCGGCATAGCGCGCGGTCACGACATGGCCCACCTGGCGCCCCATGAGCGGCCGCACGTGCTCCAACAACTCTTCGCCAACAAACGCGACTCGCGCGCCACTGTCTTCGAAGATATGTTGCAGCTCGGCGGTCCGGTTCATCGGATTGACGGGCACGACGACCGCGTCCGCGCGCAGCACCGCATAGAACGCGATGACGAACTGCGGACTGTTCTGCATAAAGAGCACGACGCGCTCGCCACGACGGACTCCACAATGCTGTTGCAGGAATCCCGCCATCGTCTCCACTTCGTAGCGTAATTTCCCGTAGCTCAGGGCACTGCCGTAGTAGAGAATGGCGTCCTTCTCGGGATGACGATTCGCGCAGACTTCGAGATTCGCGTAGAGCGAGGTCTGCGGTGTAGCGAGTTGACGCAATGATGTTGCCGTCATAGGCACTCCAGACATGAAACAGGATGCCTCCGCACCTGGCGCAGTGCCCGGCGCAGAGGTTTTTCTTCACTGCGGCAGCAGTTTGCGGCTCCACTGGCCGATCGCTTCGAGCGTTTCGGCGGTCTCGGGCAAGAACGGGAACAGCGTGAAGACGTGAACGGAGTCGTCCACCATCTTTAGCGTTACGTTCGCCCCGGCGGCTTTCGCGCGCTCGGCGAAGCGCGTCGTGTCGCTTTCCAGCACTTCGCCATGCACGGCCGCGAGATAGACCGGCGGAAGATCCGTGAGATCGGCGAACAGCGGCGACACCAACGGGTCGGTCGGTTCGTGGCCCTGGAAGTAGCCCGCGACGAGATTGGTCAGCGTCTCGCGATTCGCGGCCGGGTCGTCGCCCGAATTCGCTTTCACGGAAGGGCCGCTCAACGTGAGATCCGTCATCGGGCAGATGGCGATCACGCCGGCCGGCAGCGGCAGCCCCGCGCGGCGCAGCGCAGCCGCCAGCGCCAGCGCGAGGCCGCCACCGGACGACTCGCCGCTCAGGAAGAGCGTGGCGGGATCGACGCCTGCGGCGAGCAGGCCGCGATACGCGCTGAACGCATCGTCGATGGCCGCCGGATACGGATGCTCGGGTGCGAGGCGATAGTCGACCGTGTAGCACGGGCCATTCAGCGCATGCGAAAGACGGCTTGCGTACTCCACAGAACTGTTAGCAGAACCAAGCACATAGCCGCCGCCATGAAAATGCAGCACGGCGGCCTGACTCCCGGCGCCAACGGCTGCCACACGCAGCGAGCGCACGCCGTCGAGATCGACTTCTTTCGCCTGGGTGCTCGCCGGTGTGGGGAATTGCCCCAGCAGGAAGCGCTCGTACGCGGCGTGCTGGCCGCGGTCCCCGCGCGCCACATCATCGGGCGTAAAGACGCCCTTCCAGAGATCGAACGCACGCTGGCTCTCGGCGCGCTCCATGCGCTTGCCTTCACGCGCCGCGCTCAGGCCCACCACCTCGCCCGGCGGCAATTTGGCCGCCGCGATGATGTCGTGCCCCCAGGCGAACGACCACGAAATTTCGCCCAGCGGATCGATGCGCGAAAGCCCCTTGAGCCGCCCGTTGCGCTGACGCACGCGCGCCGCGTCGGGCTCGTGCGCCCAGTCGACCACGTAGCGCGCGCCCGCCTGAATGCGCTTCGTGCGCGGCTGGCGACGCCGTTCGTATTCGAGCAGCGCGTCCTGCACACCGGCGCTGCCGTGATTCTTGAGGCAAGTGGCGAGCACCCATGCGTCCTCGATCGACTGGCAGGCGCCTTGTGCGAGATACGGCACCATCGCGTGCGCGGCGTCGCCGAGCAGCGCGATGCGGCCCGTCGTCCAGCTCTCGATCGGATCGCGGTGATACATGCCGGTGATGAACGTGCTGTCCACCTGAGCCAGCATCTTCTGCACCGTCGGCTCGCAGCCCTCGAACGAGCGTCGCAGTTGCTCGACATCGCCCGACTGCGTCCACGACTCGCGGCTCACTTCGGTTGCCGGCACGGAGGCGAGAATGCTGTACAGGTCCTTGCGAACCCAGTACGACACGATATTGCGGCCCACGCCAAACCAGTTGTTGCCCGCCACCGGCAGGTTCAGCCCTTCGAGCCGGTCGGCGGGGATCAGCGAGCGCCACATCAGGATATTGGCGAACTGCTTCTCCTCCGGCCCGCGCAAGGCCGTGCGCACGGCCGAATGAATGCCGTCCGCGCCGATCACCACGTCGCCGCGGATCACCTCGCCGTTCTTCAGCGTGACCCAGGCGCTCTCCTCGTCCTGCGAAACCGATTCGCACTCCGCACCAAGGCGCACCACGCCCGGCGGCAACGCCTTCGCGAGCAGGTCGATCAAGTCGGCGCGGTGAATGTTGTAGAGCAACGCCCCGTAGCGCGCCTCGGCTTCCTTGCCGAGCGGGGCATAGTAAAGACGCCGTCCCGTCGACAACTCGAGGTAATCGAAGCCTGCCGGCACCGTCGCGACGCTCGCCACGGCGCGTTCGAGCCCCAGTTCACGCAGCACGATCGTGCCGTTGGCGGCGATCTGCACGCCTGCCCCGACCTCGGTCAACTGCGGAGCACGCTCCAGTACAATCGGCTCGATCCCTTGATGCAACAAGGCCAGCGCCGTGGTGAGGCCGCCGATGCCGCCTCCTGCAATTACGACTTTCATGCTAAGTTTCTCCTACCGGGTTAGTTAACCCAGTGTAGTTAGTTATCTCGATACGGTAAAGTAATGACGACACCAGGAAAACCCCTTAGATCGGACGGCGCCGAGACGCGAACGCGCCTGAAAGAGGAGGCGCAGCGGCTGTTCGCGCTGCGCGGGCTGGAGGGGGTGTCCGTGCAGGACATCATTTCGGCGGCGGGTCAGCGCAATAGCGCCTCGCTGCGCTACTACTTCGGGAACAAGCTCGAGCTGGCGCGCGAACTGGTCGTGGATGGCGCGCGCCTGATCGACGAGGATCGCCAGGCGCGGGTGGACAAGCTGGAAGCGGAAGGCGCGCTGAGCGTGCGCGCCGTATTGGGGGCGTTGCTCTTTCCGATGCTCGAACTGGCCGATCGAACGGGCCAGCCGACCTATATCCGCATGATCGCCAACCTGCAGTTGAACGATCGCGCGTTCCTGCGCGAGGCACTCGAAAACACGTGGAATGCGGGCTATCAGCGCTGCAATGCGCTGCTGCGGGACCTGCTGCCCGAGATCGATCCGGCGATCGTCGACCACCGGCTGTCGCTCGTCGGCATCTATGGCAATGCCGCGCTGGCCGCCTGGGAGGCAAGCCGGGACAGCGGCGAGCCGGGGCGGCTCTGGGCCCCCGGCTACGCCGTGTCGAACTTGATGGATACCTTCGAAGGCATGCTCGTTGCGCGGCCTTCGGAGGAAACGCAATCGCTGTTGGGCGAGTCCAAAAGCAATCGCGAGACAGCTCGTTAGCGCGTCAGATACGGGCTTTCGTGGCCCGGTTCATAGGGCCGCGCCTTGACCTCCATGCGCGCAATGCTCTGAAGATGCACCTCGTCCGGGCCATCGGCGAACTTCAGTGCACGCCCCCACGTCCAGCTGTCCGCGAGCGGCGTGTCGGGGCTCAGGCCCATCGCGCCGAAGGTCTGGATCGCCCGCTCGCAGACGGCGGTGTGCACGCTCGGCACGAGCGCCTTGATCATCGAGATTTCCTTGCGCGCTTCCTTCGCGCCCACGTTGTCGATCATCCACGCGGCCTTCAGCACGAAGAGCCTCGCCTGATCGATTTCGATACGCGATTTCGCGATCCATTCACCCACCGTGCCCTGCTGATAAAGCTTCTTGCCGAACGCCGTGCGCGCCTGCGCGCGTTCGATCATCAGCTCGAGCGCCAGTTCGGCGGCGCCGATCGAACGCATGCAGTGGTGAATGCGTCCCGGCCCCAAGCGCGCCTGAGCGAGCGCGAAGCCGCTGCCCTCTTCGCCGAGCAGATTCGAGCGTGGCACGCGCACGCCCTTGAATTCGATCTCGCAGTGGCCTTCCGGCGCCGTGTGATTGACCACCGTGATATTGCGGATGATCGTCACGCCCGGCGTGTCGCGCGGCACGAGAACCATGCTTTGCTGACGGTGCGCGGGCGCGTCCGGGTCCGTCTTGCCCATGACGATGAAGATCTGGCAATTCGGGTGCGCGGCGTTCGTGATGAACCACTTGCGGCCATCGATCACATAGTCGTCGCCATCGAGGCGAATGGACGTGGTGATGTTGGTCGCGTCCGAGGAGGCGACCGCGGGTTCCGTCATCGCAAACGCCGAGCGGATCTTGCCGTCGAGCAGCGGCTCGAGCCACTTCTTGCGTTGCGCCGGCGTGGCAAACATGTGGAGCAGCTCCATGTTGCCCGTATCCGGCGCGTTGCAGTTGAATACTTCGGAGGCCCAGGAAACACGCCCCATGATTTCGGCAAGCGGCGCGTACTCGAGATTGGTTAGCCGCGTGCCCGGTTCGTCGTCGCGCAGATGCGGCAGGAACAGGTTCCAGAGACCTTCCGCACGCGCCTTTTCCTTCAGTTCCTCCATGAAGGAGACGGGATATTGTCCCGCGCTCACTTCTTCATGCCATTGGTGAATGCGCGGCACGATATGCGTGTCCATGAACGCGCGCACCTGTGTGCACAGCGCTTCGACCTTCGGGCTATAGGCAAAGTCCATTTTGCTCTTCCTTCAATACAGGTGTATGTCGTGCGGCGCGAGCCTCGGTGACGCGCGCCGCTCCATGGTCAGATCGTCAGGCCGCCGTCGACGACGATGCACTCGCCGTTGGTGTAGCTCGCCGCATCGGAGACGAGATACAGCACGGTGCCGGCCATTTCGCGAGGCTCCGCATGTCGGCGCAGCGGAATCTTCGCCATCCAGCTCTCGTACAGGGCCTCGTCCGCGAACAGGGCGCCTGCGAATTTCGTTTTGGTGAGGCCGGGCAGCAAGGCGTTCACGCGGATGCCGAGCGGGCCGCACTCCTTGGCGAACGCGCGCGTCATGTTGACCACGGCGGCCTTCGTGATCGAATAGATGCCTTGCTTGTCGCCGGGTTGCAGCGCATTGACGGAAGCCGTGTTGACGATCGCGCCGCCGCCGTGCTCGCGCATCAGCTTGCCCGCTTCGACCGACATGAAGAAGTAGCCACGCAAGTTGACCTCCACCGTCTTTTCGAAGGACGAAAGATCGGTGTCGAGAATGTGGCCGAAATACGGATTCGCCGCCGCGTTGTTCACGAGGATGTCCAGCCTTCCGTGCTGTTTGCGGATGTGCTGGAACACGCCTTGAATGTCGTCGAGACGCCCCACGTGGCACGGATACGCCTCGGCGCTGCCGCCCGTCTCCCTGATCTCGCGCGCCACGCTCTCGCAGTCATCGAGTTTGCGGCTCGAAACGATCACATGAGCGCCCTGTTCTGCAAGCAGCTTCGCGATTTCTTCGCCAATGCCACGGCTCGCGCCCGTAACCAGTGCAATCTTGCCGGTCAGATCGAACAAATTAGTAGTCACAACTGTCTCCTCAATGTATCCGCGCGTACGCGTCAAACGCCAGCCGTCAGATGACGTCGACGCCCATCCTCGCCAGCGAGCCGGCCATTTCACCGACCTGGCGCGCCTTCTCGTTCGATGCGTTGCCGCCCAGCGCACGCTTTTTCACGCCCTGCGCGATGGCGGCGAGCCGGAAGAAGCTGAACGCGAGGTAAAAATTCCAGTTCTCGATCGATGCAATGCCCCGCAAGCTGCAATACCGCTCGACGATCGCGGCCTCGTCCGGCACGCCAAGCGCTGCCCGGTCCAGCCCCGCGAGACCGCCGATATGCCCTTTCGGCGGCAGCCGCAGGCACATGCAGAAGTACGCGAGGTCGGCGAGCGGGTTGCCGAGCGTGGAGAGTTCCCAGTCGAGCACGGCGCGAACTTTCGGCGTACCGCGGTGGAAAATCAGGTTGTCGATGCGAAAGTCGCCGTGCACGAGCGCGGGCTTGCCCGCTTCGGCCGGACAGTGCGCGGGCAGCCAGTCGATCAGCGCTTCCATGGCGTCGAGTTCATCGGTCTGCGCCGCGCGATATTGTTTGGTCCACACGTCGACCTGGCGCGAGAAGTAGTTGCCCGCGCGGCCATAGTCGGCGAGTCCAACGGCCTCGACGTCCACGTCGTGCAGCGACGCCATCGTGCCGATCAGCGCGTCGTAGACGGCGCCGCGTTCTCCTGCGGCCAATGCGGGCAGGGACGGGTCCCAGTAGATTTCGCCGTCTTCGAAGCTCATCACGTAGAACAGGCTGCCGATCACGTCGCGGTCCTCGCACAGGTGCAAGGCCCGCGCAACGGGAACCGGCGTATCGCCAAGCGCGCTCAGCACGCGGAATTCGCGGTCCACGGCATGCGCCGACTTGAGCAGTTCACCCGGCGGCTGACGCCGCAGCACATAGCGGCCGCTTTGCGCTTCGAGAAGAAACGTGGGGTTCGACTGTCCGCCAGCAAACTTCTCGACGGTCATGGGCCCCTGAAAGCCGGGCACGTGCGCGGCCAGATAGGGCGTGAGCGCGTCGACATCGAACTGAAGACTTGCATTCATCATGGAGCGGGCATCCGGATTCGAGTCAACCATAGGTGACGAGTTCGCGCCGCTCAGCCTGGTCGAGGTGCGGCAAGGTGTTGAAGGTGACCAGCGACACGGCGCTGTCGTTGAAGACGTACTGGCTCACGCTGCTGTTGCGGATCTGCATGTTGAGCGCGATGGCGGCCGCGGCGCTCGCCTGCAGAATCTGCTGCGTGAAGACGGCGATCGGGCCGCCCGAACTCACCACCAGCACGCGCTTGCCGCCCGCGCGTTGAATGGCAAGACGCGCGCGCTCGACGCGTGCCTGGAACTGCCCCCAGGTCTCGGGAACGCGCCCGGGCAGCTTATCCTCGGACCAAAGCTGCAGGACCTGCTTGAGCCCTTTGTAGAAGTCCTTCTTCGAGCCTTCGGCCTGCAGGCCGGGCGCGAGACCGCTCTCGCCGAGCGCGGCAAAGAGGGCGCCAAAATCGTACTCGTTCAGATCCGCGTCCTGCACGATCTCCACCGGCGCGCCGCCCATCGCCGTGAGCAACGCGTCGGCCGTTTGCGCGTGCCGCCGCATCGTGCCGATCACGACGCGATCGAACGTCAGGCCTGCCTGCGCGTAGTATTCGCCCAGCCAGCGCGACTGGGTGCCCCCAGCCGATGAAAGCTCGTCATAGTTTTCAGCGCCGAAAGACGCCTGCCCATGCCGTACCAGATAGAGTTCCGCCATGCCAACCTCGCTTGAACATGACTGCAACCATACCGGGGCGCGAAGTATTCAGGAAATTTATTCTTGTGATACTGCGGCATAACGATTCGTGACACCCGGGCTACTGCCGCTGCTTGCGCATGAGACGGCCGATCTGCTCGCGCAGCCAGCGATGCGCGGGGTCAGCGGTTACGCTGCGGTGCCAGTAGCCATGCGTCTCGAGATCGGGAAGATCGAACGGCAGCGCCAGGATGCGCGCGTCATAGCGCTTGAGCAACATGAGCGGCGCGGTCAGCACGAGGTCGGTGCGCATCGCGATCAGGGGCGCGACGAGGTAGTGCTGGACGCGGGTCTGGATCGTGCGCCTCACGCCCAGCTTGTTGAGTTCCGTGTCGACGAGGCCGGGCCCCTGCCGGCGGCTCGACACGTGAATATGGCCAAAGCGCAGGTAGTCGTCGATCGTCAGCTTCTTCTTCGCGAACGGATGCTCGTTGCGCACCATGCACGCGTAACGGTCGCTGCCGAGCGGCTCCTGTTCGAGGTACGGGTCGTCGATGAGGGGCGCGTCGATCGCCAGATGGACTGCGCCGCTCGCGAGCGCTTCGGGCACGTCGCGGCGGGTCGTGAAGTAGCTTTCGATACGGATGCCGGGCGCGAGGCGCTGCAGCACGTCTTCGAGCGCGGGCAACAGCAGCGCCTCGGTCAGGTCGTTCATGCTGAGCCGGAAGGTCCGCTGAGACGAAGCCGGATCGAAACGCTCACCGGCATGGGTGCTCGAATCGAGCAACTGAAGCGCCTCACGCACGCGGCCGATGATGTTCTCGGAAACCGGCGTGGGCATCATGCCGGCCGGCGTGCTGACAAAGAGCGGATCGTCGAATGCCTTGCGCATGCGCGCGAGCGCGTTGCTCACGGCGGGCTGCGTGATGAACAGCAGTTCCGCTGCGCGCGTGAGGTTGCGCGTTCGATAGACGGCTTCGAAAACGACGAAGAGATTTAAATCGACTTTGGATGGGCGCATAGCCCGAGCCTAACCGCCCGGTCGCAATGCCGTCAATCGAGGGCGTGATCGGGAGCCCTGCATCGCATGACGTCGTGACCGCGAGTGGCAAGCACCTCGCGGCTGCCCGAGCTGAACGTGGATCAGCCGCTGGGCAAGTTCGTCATCCCCCTGCGAGTCGCTCCTGTTCAGTCGGCAAGCCGCCGCGCGCCCCCCCGGCGTATGATTTCCCCCAATGATGCATGAGGGCCCTTCGCCATGAGCACGGGATATCAACACACCGGCCGCCTGCTCGATCTCGACGCCGTGCAGGCCTTCGTGCTGGTGGCCGATCTCAGCAGCTTCACGCGGGCGGCCGAGGTGCAGGACACCACGCAGTCGGCCATCAGCCTGAAAATCAAGCGGCTCGAGGAACGGCTCGGCAAGCGCTTGCTGGAACGAACACCCCGGCACATTCAACTGCTGCCCGAAGGCGTGGCGTTTCTCTCTGCCGCGCGCGAGTTGCTGAGCGCACATGACCGCGCGTTGGCCAGCGACGTTCGCGAGCAGCGCAGCCTGCGCCTTGGCATCATCGATCACACCGCTGCGGAAGAGTTGATTCCGCTGCTTGCGCGCGTATCGAGCCACGACCCGACCTTGCGTGTGGAAGTGCGCATCGGCGCTTCGAGCGAGATGCTCGAAGCGTACGACGCCGGCGAACTCGACGCTGCCTACGCGCGGCGCGACCCGGCGCGGCGCGATGCGGAGCGCCTCTTCGTCGAGCACTGCGCATGGTTCGCGGCGCCGCAGTGGTCGCCCAACCCGGATGAGCCGTTGCGCGTGGCTTCGCTATCCGCGCCTTGCGGAGTGCGCGCCAACGCGCTCAAAGCGCTGGACGAAGCCGGCATCCCATGGACAGAGGTGTTCGTCGGCGGCGGTATCGGCACGGTTGGCGCGGCCGTCATGGCAGGACTCGCTGTGGCGCCGTTGACGAGACGAGGACGGCCGCCGCGCGCGGTGGACGTGGGCAGCCGCTTCGGATTGCCGCCGCTCGCACCGATCGAAATCGCGGTCTACACGCGCGTACGCGACGCGTCCTTGAAAGAAGCCATTCGCATTTTTGGCGCCGCGCTGCGCAATGCGAATACGCGCTTCTGAAGGCAGGGGTCAGAACTTCTGCTGCAAGCCGACCATCACGCCAAGCTGGTTCATGCCGGTCGCGACCGTGCCGCCAGCCGCGACCGAGTTCGCGGCCTGTGCACTGTTGAACATGTAGCCCACCGACGTGTACACCATGGTGCGCTTCGAGAACAGGTAATTCACGCGCCCGATGAGTAGCGTCGAGTTAGCGTCCTTCGCGCCCTGAGAGCCGCGCTGAAGATAGCGCACGCCCTGCGTGTCGAAGAAAAACGCGGGCGTGACATAGTACGTGGCCCCCGCAAAGAAGATATCGGTCTGCAAATGGGTGGCGGCCGCGAGGTTGTTCCTGATCCACCCGAAACCGATCTTCGCCGAGCCCAATATCACGTAACCATCGACGATGTTGTGCGTATCCGTGTAGCGGCTGTTGTTCAGCGGCGCCGTTGCGCCCGCGCCGCCGCGCAATACGTCATACGAGGCCGCCACGCCAAAGCTTGCCGAATCGTATGCGAGGAGCGCCGTATATTGACGGCACGCCAGCATATTGCCTGGAACCTGCCCGGGGCAGTTGGTTGCACTGGGTCCGGCTGGGCCCGCGGCGTCGCGGCCGAAGCTGTAAGTGCCGCCAATCGTGACGCCGTGGAATTTGCCCATATAGCCAATCGCGTTATCGCTGCGGGCGTTCGGCAAATAGGAATCGAAGACGCTGAGCGAATGAATCGACGGGCCGATCACATCCGCGTTGAACAGCGCGTACATCGTCATGCCCATCTGCCTGCCGAGCGTGATCGAGCCGTAGTCGCTGCTGATCCCTACGTTCGACTGAATGCCGAAGAGCCGGCCGCCGTAATTCAACGTGCCGTTGGTGGGCTGAAAGCCGTTCTCCAGCACGAAGAAGGTCTTGAATCCGCCGCCCAGGTCCTCAGTGCCCTTTAGGCCCCAGCGCGAAGGCAGCCGCCCGGTCAGCGAAGCCATGCCGACGAACGTCCCGCCGCTGGCCGTCGCATGGTTATAGTACGAGAGGCCCGTATCGATAATTCCATAAAGCGTGACGCTGCTCTGTGCATGCGCGAGCCCTGTCACCGCGACCAGCAACGCGGCACTCCACTTCATCTTCATGACGTTCTTGTCTCCAGGTTCGGCAATGTTTCGCCGTATTTATTTGGATTACTTAGTAATTGCTCGAATACCTTCTCAATGATCTACGACTCATGACGATTGCGAGACGATTGTGCTAGCCTCGGCTCGCAATCGGCGCCAGCACGTCAGTCGAAATACATCAAATCGCCATCATCGCCGTTGAACGCTTTCCACGCCGGCAAGCCCGCGCCATTCGGATTACCGGACTCCACAAAATTCAGAAAGTGACTCTGAATTCGGGCCGACAACGCGCGGCTGCGCGGCTCGTCGATGCCTTCGAGCATGGGTGCCTCAATCCAGTTTTCGAAGTTGCCAAAGAAGAACGGCAATTCAAGGCAATGGCAAGCGCCCACATCCGGCTGTGGAGAGGGAAAATCGAACCGATAGGCGAATACGCCGCTTCCCGCTTCGGCCATGCGCTTTGCGAAACGCCGCGTTGGCCCCACGATCAGCTTTTCTGAGCTCAACTCGACCAACGCGGCATAAGGCTTCCGCTCAAACCGGCCTTCGGCCACGCTCTCGTACCGAGCTTCCGCATCGTCGCCGAATTCGTCCTTGAACTTCTGCAGGGCCTGTTCCTGCGTCGCTCCGAGGAGCGCAGGATTGCTCGCAAAAAAACTGCCAGACTCATCGCGTGTCCAGCCTATGAAGACCGGTTTGCCGCCGAAGCGCTCCCGCGCGTGCGCCCCGGGGTCTGCTGGCACCCTGCCGCTGGCGACCGACATGAAAGCGATGGGAACCTCGGCAAACGTCGCCACGGCGCCAGTCAGCCGGGTTTGTGCTTGCAGGATGTCCTCGACAGGCATCGTGAGCAGGTCCTCGCCGGTTGTAGCTATACCAGCGGTTTCGCACAACTGCTCCGCAATCGTCTGTGCTTTAGACGGCGCCATCGGCTGAAGGCCTGGATAGCTGAGCATGGCAATCGCCTTCACCAGCCCATGGGTCGACGGCATCGAGGCCAGAAGCTGCGCGAACCAGGCGCCCGCCGACTGGCCCGCTACGACAATGGAATCCGGGTCGCCGCCGAAACTGGCGATGTTCTTCCTGACCCACTGAAGCGCCTGTTCGAGATCCGAAACGGCGAGATTGCCCGCCGATATGCCCTCCATATAGAGGTTGCCCAGCACGCCGAGCCGATAGTTCATCGTCACGACCACCGCGCGGCCGAGACTGGCGAGCGATTCGCCCGAGTAGCATGGCAGCGCCCCGCCAGTCATGAACCCACCGCCGTGGATCCAGAACACGACCGGCAATTTTCCAGTGAGATCGGGCGTGAAAACGTTCAGCCTGAAAGCATCTTCGGACTGCTCAACGCCTCGGGCCGTCGGTCCCATGACGAAATCCAGGCGGCTTGGCAATTGAGGAAAGACTGGGCCAGGTCGGGTAGAATTTCGCTGACCGTTCCAGCGCGGCGGTTCTGTGGCGTGCTGAAAGCGCCCGCCATTCGCTGCGTAGGGAATATCGAAGAATGTGTGAACATTATCGTTGGTCACGCCTTCGAGTACGCCCTGCTCGCATTGGGCAAGTACGGTGCCCTTCATGTAGCCTCCTTTGTCTTGCGCACTCGCGCACATAGGTTTATCGCATCCGACAACCACGAGCTTACGGATCGACAGCGGAAAGAAAATGGAATTCTTCGCCGCCCCCCCATGACAAAAGTTCAACCCGGCCCGGATCATGAACTCACTGCAACAACGCCTGAAGCTCCGTCACATCACCGTCGTGGTGGAAATTGCGCGGCTAGGCAGCCTGCAAAAAGCGGCTGAAGCACAGAACGTCAGTCAGTCCGCGCTTTCCAAGGCGTTGGCCGAGATCGAGGGGATAGTCGGTGCGCAGCTTTTTGAACGCACGCCGAGCGGAATGCGCCCGACCCTTTACGGCGAAACCCTCGTGCGTCACGGCCATCTGATCGCGAGCGACGTTCAGCGGGCGGAGGCCGAACTCGAGGCGTTGCTGAATGGAGATATCGGCAACCTGTCGATAGGCATCTTTTCGCCGCTTACCTGGTGGGGGACGCTATCGGATTGCGTGAGCGACTTTCGGATCAAGTGGCCACGCGTGCGACTAGCGCTGCGCGAAGGTTCGATGGAAATGTTGCTCGAGAATCTCGACCAGGACCTCGTGGATATCGTGATCGGGCGGATGGCCAGTGGCTTCGGCAGCGAACTCTATAAACTCGAGATGTTGAAGCGTGACATGCCCGTCTTTCTCGCCCAGCGAGGACACGCTTCGACTCTGAAGCCAGTGGCGCTCCGCGAGCTTCTCGACTACCCGTGGATACTCCCGCCGCAGCCGAATATCATCAGGCAACAGCTCGAGTTCGCGATCCGGGACATGGGGCTGGCCATGCCATCGAATGTGTTGTCTTCGCAGGTGTCGCCGCTGGCCTTTCGTTTGGCCAGCCAGAGCGATGCCCTCGTTCTCTCGTCGGAATGCATCGCCGACGAGCTATGCGCCCAGTATCGCCTGCAACTCGTGCAGTGTGAATTGCCGCTGCATATCGGACCGCTCGTCGCCATCACGCGTAGCGATAAACCGCTCACGCATGCATCGGCAACTTTTCTAAGGGAGCTTAAAGGGCGATTAGGCCACGCCCAAATGGAGGAGTGAGTTTGACTGCGTGCGACTGAACAGCAGACAACCTAGCGCCTCGCCGCGCGCTTGAGGGTTTGCGACGGCGTTTCGCCAAAGAGCTGCTTGTAATCGTTGGAAAAGCGGCCGAGATGCGAAAAGCCCCAGTTCATCGCGATGGAAGAAACATTGCGCTCGGAGCAGTCGGAAAGAATTTCGCGCCGCACGGCTTCGAGCCTGTACTTCTTCAGATAGGCCATGGGCGCGTGCCCGAAGTGCTGCCCGAAGCCTTCGAACAGCTTGTAGCGCGAGACGCCCGCTGCGCGCTCGATGTCTTCGAGTGCAATGTTTTCACGAGCGTTGTCGTGGATAAACTGTTTCGCGCGCAACAAATAATGCGGACACGCCGGGCGCATTGCATCGGCAAGCGCCTGCGAGTAGTTGTGCGGCTGCGAGAGCAACAGCCCCTTGATCAGCGCCTGTTCGAGATCGCCCACCATCTGCTGATGATTGAGCAACGGGCCGGCGCTCCCCATTTCGGCCAGCAGGAACTTGACCATGCGCCACCACGATGCCTGATCGCCGTCGGCGGCATTCATCTGCGGCTCGAACGTCAACGCGGCCTCGAGCGGCCGCTGCAATAGCCCTTCCAGCACCTGACGCAAGGCCGGGCTCGGAATGGACACGATGATCTTGCGGCAATTGCCCGTGATTGCCAGGTCCTGCGTCTCATGCGGCGACAGCACGAGGCCGCTGTCCTGGTCCGACAACCACAGGCGGCCGTGCGCGGCAAGTTCCTGTTGCCCCGTGAGCGGCAAACTCACGCTATAGCAGTTGAGTGGTGCTTCGTTGTGCACGGAGACGGTGACGTCGGTGCCGTACTCGACGTAACCCAACGTGCTCGCCATGGAGCGCATTACCGTGCCGCTATGATGGAATTGCAGTGCCTTCGGGCTGCGAACCTGCAGCCCATGCGGTCCGCAAATCGACGCCATCCAGTCGCGCGCGCCTTCGAGGTCGTGACGCAGTGCGTCAATACCTCGGCTGTCGTGGGCGGCGGGGGTTGGCATGGCGTATCACTGAGCAATGGGGGAATGCTCAATGGTAAACCACGCCACGCGCGGACAAAATAACGAAACACCCCGAGTGCGTACAACCCCGCAGCGTTACACAGCGGTTTGCGCGCTGTTGCTGTCCCCAAATTTTTCGTAGTAAAGACGATGGTCGTCGAGGCTTGCGTTCGCGAGCCATGTCTTGATCGCCTCGACCATCGGCGGCGGCCCGCACACATACATGTCGAACGGGTTCGCTTCGAGCATCTCGCGGTCGAAGTGTTCGGGAATGAGCCCAGTCTTGCCTTGCCATACTTCAGACGGATTCATCACCACGATATCGCACGCGAAGTTTGCAATGCGCTCCTCGTACGCCTTCAAACGATCGAGTTCGCACAGGTCACGCGCGTTCGTCACGCCATAGTAGAGGTGAACCTTCTGGCCACAGCCGCCCTTGTGCGCGAGATCGTCGAGCATGCCCAAAAAGGCCGAGAGCCCCGTGCCGCCTGCCACCATCACGAGCGGCCGTTCGACCTGCCGCAGATAGAACGTGCCGAGCGGCGCCTCGAATTCGACGCTCTGCCCCGGCTCGCAGCGCTCGCGCATGTAGTTGCTCATTGCGCCATCGGGCAACAGGCGAATCAGGAACTGAAGCTGGTTGTTGTCGTCGGGCCGGTTGGCAAACGAATACGAGCGCCACACGTCCGCGCCCGGCACTTTCAGGCGCGCATACTGCCCGGGCAGGAAGTCGAGCCGACCTGAGTGAGCACTTGCGTCCAGATGCAGGATCGCCGTCGTTTCGGACACCTGCTTAACGGCCGTGACCCGGCCCGTGATCGACGTGGTGCCGCCCGCGCTGCACAGGCTCGAATCGAAGTCGAAGTAGAACGACGCGTCCGATTGCACGCGCGTCTGGCAGGACAGGATCTTGCGTGCGGCGAGATCGTCGGCGGTCAGCGTTTCTTCGTCGACGTAGTCGAGCGTATAGGTGCCCGATTCGCAGCGCCCCTGGCAGGTTCCGCACACGCCCTCACGGCAATCGAGCGGAATGCTCACACCATTGCGCAGCGCGGCGTCGAGCAGGAGTTCGCCCGAGCGGACATCGAAGAACACGGTCTTGCCATCGGCAAAACTAAAGGCGACCTTGTGGCTCATTTCGTGGCACTCCCGCTTACAGATGGTAGAAGTCGAGCACGGCATTGATCGTGTCGTTGAGCAGAAGGACATGCTTGCGCGCGATCTTCCAGGTGTCGCCTTCCGGGCGCAACTGATACGTGACGCGTCCGAAGAAGTGTTCGGCAACGCCATGGCGCGCGTAAAACGTGGCCCAGTTGGCCTTCACTTCCAGCTCGCCGTTTTCGCGCTCTGCAATACGCACATTGGTGATCTGGTGCAGCGTGCGCGGCAGCGGCGTCGACGCCGCTGACTTGCCCGTGCGCAGGCGGAACACGCGATCTTCGAGACCCGTGCGGTTCGAGTAGTAGATGAGCGACATGCCGCGCTTCGGGTCGGTCGTGTACACGTGCTCGGAGTCCCATTGGGGCACGTGAAATTCGCTGTGTTCATCGAACAGGTCGAGGTACTCGTCCCAGCTCTGTGCGTCGCAAAGCTCGGCCTTGCGATACAAAAACTGCTCGACCGCTTGTTGCTGCGTGTGCGTGATGGCCATGGCTCAAGCCTCCTTCGTGGTGTTCGACTGCTGTGCGAGTCCCTTCAAGAGATACGTCTGCCACGCGCCATGCTGGTTGACGTAAAGCCCCTCGTGGGTCAGCTCCGTGCCGCACAGCACAGGCTCTATGCCGAGCAGGCGTGCACTCGCGGTCTCGCCCGCCACCCATTTGTGATGACCGCGCGAAATATCGCTCCAGCGCTCGAGGCGTGCCTGGAAGCCGCGTTGCTGCTCGCGGAATTCCACGAGATCATCCGGCGTGCCCATGCCTGAAACATTGAAGAAGTCTTCGAACTGGCGAATGCGGCTTTCGCGGTCCTGATCCGATTCGCCTTTCACGCCGATACACTGGCTGATGACCTCCGTTTTATTCCAGGCGACCGGACGCACGATACGTAACTGCGAGCTGATCTGATCCATGAAAAAGAGGCTCGGATAGACGTTCAGGTTGCGCAGCCGATGCATCATCCATTCGGCCTTCTCTTGACCATATGTCTCGACGAGACGCGGCATGACGCTCGCATAGCCGGGGCGCACGCTCGGGTTCGGCATGTCGCTGAACAGGACGCTATGGCCGTTCTTGAACGCGAACCAGCCGTCGTCGGTTTCCGCGTCGCCCGCGCCGAGCTTGCTGTAGTCGAGCGTGCCATTCGCCGCGCCGCCGTTCTGCGCGTTCGCCTCTTGACGGCGTTGCACCGTGGCGACGTAGTTGTAGTGAACCGTGCTCACGTGATAGCCGTCGAGGCCATTCTCGTTCTGCAGTTTCCAGTTGCCTTCGAAGGTATAGGCGGACTTGCCCGGCAGCACCTCGAGTTCGCCCGTGGGCGATTGCGCGACCATCATGTCGAGGAAGATGCGCGAGTCGCCAAGGTATTCTTCGATCGTATCGGTCCCATCGACGTCGAGGCTGATGAACACGAAGCCCTTGTAACTCGCGATACGCGCCTTCTTGAGGCCGCGCGTGGACTTGTCGAAGTCTTCGCAGTACTCGCCGGGCGCCTTGACCTTGACGAGGCGTCCATCGCTTTTGTAGCACCACGCATGGAACGGGCACGTGAAAGTCGACTGATTGCCCTTGCCCATGCGCGTGAGCGTCGCGCCGCGATGCTGGCACGCGTTGATCATCGCGTTGAGCTGGCCATTGCCGTCGCGCGAAATGATCATCGGCTGGCGACCGGCGCGCATCGTCATGAAGTCATGGGGCTTGGGGATCTCGCTCTCGTGGCACGCGTAGATCCAGTTCTTTTCGAAGATGAATTCCATCTCCAGGTCGAACAGTTGCGGCTCCGTGAACATCTCCCGCGCAATGCGATAGACGCCTTCTGCCGGACGGAAATCGAGGCATCCGCCAACGAAATCCTGCCATTGCGACGCGATTTTCTCTGTGCTCACGATGGGTTCTCCTCCTGCCATTTAGCGGTCTTGCGACCAGGTCCTTGATGAGCTGGATTGAATACCCACGGCGGCGCCGGCGCTATCCGCCTGGTCGGCGTTCGCTATCCACTTTTTTTGCCACGCGTTTTCTTCGTGGCCGGACGTGGCTTTGCGACGCCCGGCGGCCGGCCATGCACAGGCCGCTGCCTGGCCGCTTCTTGGCCCTTTCGCGCCCGTGCCGAAAAAAACGGATAGTGAGTGTCGACCAGGTGGATAGCGCCTGCGCGGGCCCGGATATCTAATGCGCTCAACGCCCCCCTAAAACCAGTTGGAGACAGTCATCATGAGCGTGAAAGTATTCGAAACCAGCGAAGTGCAAGACCTGTTGAAGGCCGCCACGAACGTGGATGGCAACGGCGGCAATACGCGTTTCAAGCAGATTGCCCACCGCCTGCTGAGCGATCTGTTCAAGGCGATCGACGATCTCGACATCACCCCAGATGAGGTCTGGACCGGCATCAACTATCTGAACAAGCTCGGCCAGGACGGCGAAGCGGCGCTGCTCGCGGCAGGCATCGGACTGGAAAAGTATCTGGACATCCGCATGGACGCCGCCGACGAGCAAGCGGGCATCAGCGGCGGCACGCCGCGCACGATCGAAGGCCCGCTGTACGTTGCGGGCGCGCCGGTGCGCGACAGCGTTTCGCGAATCGACCTCGACGCCGATGAGCAAGCGGGCCCGCTCGTGATTCGCGGCACGGTCAGCGGCCCCGACGGCAAGCCGGTAGCAGGCGCCGTGGTCGAATGCTGGCATGCCAACTCGAAGGGCTTTTACTCGCACTTCGACCCGACCGGCGCGCAGAGCGACTTCAACCTGCGCGGCGCGGTGAAGACCGGCGCCGACGGCAAATACGCATTCCGCACGCTCATGCCCGTGGGCTACGGCTGCCCGCCGCAAGGCGCCACGCAGCAGTTGCTGAACGCGCTGGACCGTCACGGTGAGCGTCCGGCGCACGTGCACTTCTTCGTCACGAGCGACGCTCACCGCAAGCTGACCACGCAGTTCAACGTCGAGGGCGATCCGCTGATCTGGGACGACTTCGCCTACGCCACGCGTGAAGCGTTGATTCCGTCGGTGACGGAAAAGACCGGCGGCGCCGCGCTCGGGCTGAAGGCCGACGTGTACAAGGACATCGAGTTCAACCTCACGCTGACGCCGTTCGTTCAGGGCAAGGACAACCAGATCGTCAACCGGTTGCGCGCCGCCGCTGTGGCATAACTGTCGTCAAACCAGCGAAGGCGCCGACTCGACACGGCCCGCACGCCGCCGATACAACCAGAGCGTCGCCGCGAACCCGCACAGCGCGGCAAAGCTGAGCCAGTAGCCGGGCGCAGCTTTGTCGCGCGTGATCTCAATCAGGTACGTCGACACCGCCGGCGTGAAGCCGCCGAACAGTGCCGTCGCCAGACTGAACGCCAGCGAGAAGCCTGCGACGCGCACCTGGGCCGGCATGACTTCGGTGAGCGCGGCGACCATCGCGCCGTTGTACATGCCGAAGAAGAACGAGAACCACAGCAGCACGATCAGCATGCGGCCAAAACTCGGCGCAACGGCAAGCCACGAAAGCGCCGGATACGCCGTGAGTATTGCCAGCGTGGAGATGGTGAGCAGAATCGGCTTGCGGCCTATGCGATCCGAAAGCGCCCCGCCAATCGGAAGCCACGCGAAGTTCGAAATGCCCACGAAGAGCGTCACGATGAGCGTATCGGCCGTGGAGAGCTTGAGTACGGCTTTGCCGAAGGTCGGCGTATAGACGGTGATGAGATAGAACGTGGTGGTCGTCATCGCCGTGAGCAACATGCCGGCAATCACGGTGCGCCAGTTGACCAGCAGCATCGCGAAGATTTCGCGCGCGCTCGGGTGATGCGGGCGAGCTTCGAACGCAGCGGTCTCCTGCAGCGAGCGGCGCAGAATGAAGAGAAACGGCACGATCGCGCAGCCGATGAAAAACGGAATGCGCCAGCCCCACGCACCGATCTGCTGCGCGGAAAGCCACTGATTCAACGCGTAGCCGAGCGCGGCGGCCATGACGATCGCGACCTGCTGGCTCGCCGATTGCCAGCTCGTGTAGAAGCCCTTGTTTCCGGGCGTCGCCATTTCCGCGAGATACACCGAAACCCCGCCGAGTTCCGCGCCCGCCGAAAAGCCCTGCAACAGCCGGCCGAGCAGCACGAGCGCGGGCGCAAGCAGCCCGATGCTCGCGTAACCGGGTACGCAGGCAATCAGGATCGTGCCGCTTGCCATGATGGACAGCGTGACGATCAGGCCCATGCGCCGCCCTACCTTGTCGATATAGGCGCCGAGCAAAATCGCGCCGAGCGGACGCATGAGGAAGCCCGCGCCGAATACGGCGAAGGTCAGCATCAACGACGCATATTCGCTCGACGAAGGGAAGAAGATCTTCGAGATCGAGGTGGCGTAAAAGCCGAACAGAAAGAAGTCGAACTGTTCGAGGAAGTTGCCGCTCGTGACGCGCAGCACGGCCGCTGCCCGCGAGGCACGCGAGGCTTGCGAGGCGCCGTGCACGCCCGAAATGGCGCTCGGCTCTGTGGGGTTCATGGGACGTCTCCTGTGGTTGTTGATGTCGTGCGGGGGAGCATGACGCTCCCCCGTTTTTGCCCGCTTCTAGTCTGAACCGAGACTTAGCGTATTGCGCTGTCGCTTTTCTATCGACGATTTGAGCAACGCCGCCGAGCGGAAGATGCCGTGTGCAAACTTCCCGTAAGGCAGCGTCGCGAACAGCGCCATCACGATGCCCAGGTGAATCGCGAGCAGCGACGGCATGGCGGAAGTCGCCCGCAAAACCATGAGCGCGAGGCCCGACGCGCTCGTGAGCAGCAGGAGCGCGATGAAACCGCGGTCCATCGGGCGCTGGCGCGTATCGCCCTGCTGCGCATGCCGTTTGAGGTTCAGCCACAGCAGCCCCGCCGGCCCAATGATCAGACCGATGCCGCCCAGCGTGCCCAGCAGCACCGGCACGCTGAAGAAAGGATACGGCGCTTCCAGCCCGAGCACGTAGTGATAAGCCGTCGCGACCGCCGTCGCGGCAAAGCACAACATGAAGCCGTAAAACGTCAGATGGTGGAAGCGCCTTCTCGCAAGCGTGAAGGCGTCGTTCGATTCGTTGCAGCCGTCGCCGTGGCCGCCGTCGAGGTACTTGAGCGTCAGCGCGTTTTTCGCGGCTTCGGCGAGTGCAGGCGCGCTCGCGTTCGCCGTTCCTGCCGATACGTCACGCCAGAAGCGCGTCACGCCCACGCCGAGCGCCAGCACGGCGAACAGGAACACCGCGCCGAACATCGCAGCAAGCAGGTTGTGCGGGAAGATCGCGTAAAAGCTCACTGCGGCGGTGTCGCCCGAGAGTCCGCCATGCATCGCCGTGCCGAGCAGCAAGAAGAGCGCGAGCCCCGCTGCGAGCGCGACTGAAAGCGTGAGGCCATTGCGCTTGTACAACGCGCCAAATGCAGCCGGAAACGCGTATTCCGTGTAGGTTTCCAGGCGGACCTGCGCCATCGCCTTCGGCACGTTCACGGCGAATTCGTGCGGCGGCGCGTACTGGCAGGCGTGATAGCACGCGCCGCAGTTGTGACACAGGTTCGCGAGGTAGTTCACGTCCGCCTTGCCGAATTCGAGGCGACGCGTCATGGCCGGAAACACGGCACAAAAACCTTCGCAATAGCGGCAGGCGTTGCAGATCTGCATCTGCCGCGCCACTTCGCTTTCGCTGTCGCTCATCGGCACGATGGGGATCACCCGCGCGCCACCGCCTTGCGTCCCGCGAGCTGGCATCTTTGCATCGGCTGACGCCGTGCGCGTGTGTTCGGCCGCGAGGGCGTCAGTGCGCTGCATGGTGAGTCTCCGTCGTCTGAAGTGCGGCGCGCGCAGCCTGCGTGCCTGCAATACGTCCAAATGCGGTGCCGATGGACATGCCGACACCCGCCGTATAGCCCTTGCCGAGCACGTTGCCCGCCATCATCTCGCCCGCGACGAACAGGTTCTCGCTCGCCTCGCCGCCGAAATGGACCTGGGCGCGGTCGTTGGTTTTCAGGCCGAGGTACGTGAATGTGATGCCGGGCCGCAGTGCATAGCCGTAGTACGGCGGTGTATCGATGGGGCGCGCCCAGTGCGTCTTGGGCGGCGCAATGCCGTCGGTATGGCAATCGTCGAGCGCGGTGTGATCGAAGGTGCCGACACGGCACGCCTCGTTGTAACGTGTGAGCGTTTCCATGAACCGCGCTTCAGGCAGGTTCAGCTTGCGCGCGAGTTCGGGCAGCGTGTCGGCTCTTTCGCCGGGAAACACAGGCGGCATGAAACGGCCGATGGCTTTCGAATCGATGATCGAATAGCCAATCTGACCCGGCTGCTGCGCGACGAGCCGCCCCCAGATCGCGTAGCGCTTTGGCCAGAAGTCCTCGCCTTCGTCGTAGAAACGCTCGGCGTCGCGATTCACGACCACGCCGAGCGACACGCAGTCGATGCGCGTGCAGATGCCGCCGTCGTAGAGCGGCGCGCGCGCGTCGATGGCGACGCAATGCGACTGCGACGGGTCGCCGATCATGTCCGCGCCCGCGTCGATCATGTGCCGGATGAGCACGCCCATGTTGAAGCGCGTGCCGCGAATGCGGAAGTTGTCGGCGGGCCATTCGCCGCGCTCGTTTTGCCCCCACGCTTCGCGCAGCCATTCGCGGTTCGATTCGAAGCCGCCCGCCGCCAGCACGCAGGCGCGCGCCTCGAAGCGCTGGCTGCCGCTCTTCGCTGCAACGAAGCGGCCGTCTTCCAGTTCCAGCGAGTCCACCGGCGTGTCGTAGCGAACCTCCACGCCAAGCGCTTGCGCACTGCGGTAGTACGCGTTGACGAGCGCCTTGCCGCCGCCCATGAAGAACGCGTTGGTGCGCGCCACATGCAGCGCGCCGGAAAGCGGCGGCTGGAAGCGCACGCCGTGTTTTTGCATCCACGGACGGCACGTGGATGAGGCCCGGATCGTCAAACGCGCGAGATGCTCGTTGGTGATCCCGCCCGTGACCTTCAGCAGGTCTTGCCAGAATTCCTCTTCGGGATACGCGTCGACGAGCACGTCCTGCGGCGCGTCGTGCATGCAGCGCAGATTGCGCGTGTGCTGTGAATTGCCGCCGCGCCACTCGCGCGGCGCCGATTCGAGCAGCAGGACCGACGCGCCGGCCTCACGCGCCATCAACGCCGCGCATAGCGCGGCATTGCCTCCTCCGATCACAAGTACATCGACCATCCTGTGTGCCTCCTTTCGGGCACACTCTAATGACCGCGCGCTCGCCTCGCCATCAGCGAGCCGTTAATGGGTCTTCAGTTTTCGTGAAGACCGCCATCAGGGCGCAGGCGCGCGCCGGGCCAGCGCCCTTCGTGCACCAGTTGGCGGGCCACATCGGCGAGCACGACACGCGCCGCCAGCCCCGCAGGCGACAGTTCGTCGTCGGAAACACTCGCGATCATGTTGGGGCGTGTTGCAAAGCTATCGGCCACGCGCACGCTCGCCAACGTCGCGTTCTCCGGGCGCGCGAGCGCTGCGCCGGGCTGAATGGTCGCGCCGAATCCGGCGCGGACGTAATCCATCAGCAGCGCCAGGCCGTCCACTTCGGCAATGACATTGGGTTCGTATTTGGCGCGTTTGAACGCGGCGCTCAGCAGCGAACGCAGCCCGTGCGTGCCGCTCGGAAGAATCAGCGGCAGCCTGCCGATCTGCGCAAGACGTACCGAAGCGCCGCTGGGCATGCCATCGAGATCGCTCGCGCCGATAACGAATAGCCGCTCCTCGAGCAGCGACGCCACGCTCCAGCGTTGCGCCGGGACCTCGCGAAACAGCACGGCAAGATCGATTTGCCGCGCGCTCAACATGGTGGCGAGATAACCGGAAAGGCTTTCGACCATGCGCAGACGCACATGGGGATAGCGCTCGCGCATGGCCTGCATGAAGGCAACGCCAAGCACGCTCGCCGTGCTCGGCGCCATGCCGACGCTCACGTGCCCGGATAAACGCGCTTCGCGTGCGGCGAGCGCGGCATCGTCGATATGCCGCAGCGCGAGTTGCGCCTGACGCCAGAACGCGAGGCCGGCATCGGTTGGAACGACGCCGCTGGACGTGCGCTGCAGCAAACGTGTGGAAAGCTCGCCCTCCAGGCGGCTAATCTGCTGACTCAGCGCCGATGTCACGACACCGAGTTCCAGCGCGGCTTTGCCCATGCTCCCGTGTTCGACGACACTGAGAAAATAGCGCAGTTGTCTGAGTTCCATTTCATGATCGGCAAGAGCGGAAATTGCGGGCTATTGTCGCAGAATGGAATCGGCTTCCCGCTACGACGGCATCGAATCGAGGAAGACATAGAGCGCGGCGATTTTCTCGTCGCGAACGATGATCACATCCACGCCCGTATAGTCGGGCGCCTCGCCCCGCGGGCCCGATCCCCACGACAGACGGCCCGCGTTGTGCAGCGCCTGTGGCTCACCGAGCGGCACGTAGGCGAAATGCGGGTGCGTCGCGCGCAGGGCCCCGGCGAAGGTGTCGAGCGCATCGTGGCCGGCGAATACGCCGGGCGGCGCGTAGAGCACACAGTCCTCTGTATAGAGTTCCTCGATCGCCGCGCGGCGACGCTTTGCATCGCCTTCGCCGAAAACCTCTTGCAGGTTGCGATAGAGCAATTCGTTGATCCGTTCGTTCATGGCATTTCTCCTTATCGGTTCAGTCAATCGCACTACTGATTAAATCCGGGCCTTCCCACCGCCGACGACAATCTCCGTACCGGCGTTGTGACGAGACAAATTTAAGGCCGCATGCTATTTTTCGAAATAGAAATGACCGAAAACCATCGTTGCAAAATTGGCGATGTCAAAGCTACCGGACTTCGAAGGATTCGCGATGTTTGCGAAGGTTGCCGAGGAAGGTTCGTTCGCGGCTGCCGCGGCGGCCATGGGCGTATCCGTCGCCACAGTCTCCCGCGCCGTGACCCGGCTCGAGGAGCGGCTAGGCGGCAGGCTGTTCAACCGCACGTCCAGGCGGCTCGCGCTCACGGACTATGGGCATACGCTCGCCGAGCGCGCGTCGAAAATCTACGCCGACGCCGAAGAGGCTGAGGATTTCGCGCGTGAGACGTCGAGCCGGCCGCGCGGCCTGGTCAAGCTCGCGGCACCGCTTTCCTTCGGCGCGCGCTGGGTGGCGCCACTTCTGCCCGAGTTCTTCCGGGCCTATCCCGACATATCTGTGGAGCTTCATCTCACGGATGCCCAAGCCGATCTGATTGGCGAGGGGTTTGACGCCGCCCTGCGTATCGCCATCCTCGAAGATTCCTCGCTCGCGGCGCGTCTCATCGCGCCCGTGCGCCGGTTTATCGTGGCATCGCCCATGTATTTGTCGCGCAATGGCCGGCCGCAGCATCCGCATGACCTCGGCGCGCACCAATGCCTGACCTATGCCAACAGGAGCCGGCGGGACGTTTGGCGTTTTACGCACGAAAATGGCGAGGAATGCATGCTCACGCCAAGCGGCGCGCTGCGAGCCACGACCGTGGAAGCGTTGCTGCCCACGCTCCTCGCCGGACTCGCCGTCGCCGAGCTTCCCGAGTTCGTGGCGACGCAGTATTTCGCGGACAAACAACTCGAACCGATCTTGACCGACTGGCGCTTGCCCGAAGGCGGCCTGTATTTCGTCACGCCCACTGCCCGCACACGGCCAGCCAAGGTAGGCGCATTGGCCGACTTCTTCATCGCGAGGCTCACAGCGGCGCAATGGAGTGCCGAGACGCTGATGGGTTGGAAGCCGCCGGGCGAGCGCAGCCGGTGATTGCGTGATTTGCTTTATCGGCGAGCGGCAATGCGCTCTGGCGCGATTTTCGCGTGATTGCACTCGCCTCGAACCGAGTCTATAATTGAGTGCGTACTCACTCTACATTGAACCGAAATACGATGGCACGTCCTTTGAGCCCTGAAAAGCGCAATGCCCTGCTGGTTGCGGCAACACAAGCCGTGGCCGAACAGGGCGTGCTGGCCAGCACGGCGAGTATCGCCCGGCGCGCGGGTGTTGCCGAAGGAACGCTGTTCACGTATTTCGAGAACAAGGACGTGCTGTTCCAGGAACTGTATCTGCACCTCAAGCACGAACTGGCTGAAACCATCATGCCTGGCTATCCTTCCGAGGGGGACTTCCGGCATCGGCTGGAACATGTCTTCCAGCACTATGTGCGCTGGGGCGTGGCGAACACGGCCGGGCGGCTCGCTATCGCCAGGCTTTCGGCTTCAGGTCAGTTGTGGGATCAGACGCGGACACAAGGCATGGAGCCGTTCATGGCCGTTTCGCAAATGATGGAGGAAGCGGTGCAGCGCGGCGTACTGCTGGACGCACCGATCGCGTTTCTCTACTCCATCATCGAGCGCATTGCCGATACGACGATCGAATTTGTCGAGCGCCAACCCGACGATGCCGAGCGTCACCGCCAGCTGGGTTTCCATGCCGCCTGGCGAGCCATCACGCCGTAAAAATTTTCTTTAATAATTGAGTGCGTACGCACTCAATGCGAAAAAGGAGAAATCAACATGTCCAGTCAAAAGTGGTTCATTACCGGCGCATCCGGCGGTCTCGGACTTGCCCTCGCCGAAAAGGTGCTGGCCGAAGGGCATCGCGTGGTTGCAGCCGTGCGGCGCGTGGCAGCATTGGACGCGCTCAAGCAGTCCTGGCCCGGTCAGCTCGAAGTGGAGTCGGTCGACGTGACCCGGCCCGAGCAGGTACAGGCTGTGGCGGCACGCCACCCGGATGCCGATGTCGTCGTCAACAATGCGGGCGGCGCGGTCATCGGCGCGATGGAGGAGTTGAGCGAAGCCGACATCGAGCAGCAGATCGCGCTGAATCTGCTTGCGCCCATCCACGTCACGCGCGCCTTTCTTCCCGCGATGCGCGCGAGAAAGCACGGTACGTTCATCCATGTCACCAGCGTCGGGGGACGTGCGGCCTTTCCGAGCGGCTCGATGTATCACGCCGCGAAATACGGTCTCGAAGGCTTTGCCGAAGCGGTGAGCCAGGAAGTGGCCGAGTTTGGCATCAAGACCCTCATCATCGAACCGGGCTCCATCAAGACGGGGTTCGTCGCGAATATTCGCTGGACCGAGGCGCTTGCGGATTACAAGGACGGTGTCGTCGGCAAGCTGCGCCAGCAGATCAAGGAAGTCGGCGATGAGTATGCCTCGGGCGATCCCGTGAAAATGGCCGGCGCCATCTACGAGGTAAGTCAGTTGCCGCAGCCGCCGCTGCGTACTGTTCTCGGCGGCGACGCCTACGCGGTGCTCGAAGCCGGCTATACGCGCAGTCTCGCCGCGCTGCAGGCTCAAAAGGACCTTGCCAACTCGGTGATGTTCGAAGGCAAGGCAGGATTCAATCCGCAGTGAGCTTTGCGAGTCGCGTATCGCAGGCATTCACCCGCCCATTCATTCCCAAATTGTCGATGCCGCTCGCTCGACGAAGGTTGAAACGATCATGTCAAAAGTCTGGTTGATTACTGGCGCGTCCCGCGGTCTGGGCCGCGCCATTCTCGAAGCCGCGTTGCAGGACGGCGGCAAGGTGCTGGCGAGCGCGCGCGACACGTCGCGTCTCGCCGATTTGCAGGCGCGCTATGGCGAGCGCCTCGCGACGTTCGAACTGGACGTCACGAACGAAGAACAGGCACAGCAGGCGGTGTCCGAGGCGGCACGACGATTCGGATGCCTTAACGTTCTGGTCAACAATGCCGGTTATGGACACATTCAGCCGTTCGAATACATGCCTGCCGATGATTTCCGCGCGCAGATCGAAACCAACTTCTTCGGCGTGGTGAACCTCACGCGCGCGGCCATCCCCGTGATGCGCGCCCAGGGCGGCGGCCATATCTTTCAGGTCTCGTCGGCAGGCGGGCGCATCAGCAGTCCCGGGCTCTCCGCTTACCAGGCGGCCAAATGGGCCGTTGGCGGATTCAGCGACGTCGTGGGCAAGGAGGTCGCGCCGTTCGGCATTCGCATCTGCACGCTGGAACCCGGCGGCATGCGCACCGAATGGGGCAACGAGGCGCGTACGACGCTGCACACTCTTCCTCAGGACTACGAGGCTTCCATGGCCGGATTCAAGGCGCTGATCGACGCGTACGTGGGTCACGAAGTGGGCGACCCCGAGCGCATTGCGAAGCTGATCGTGATGCTCGCCTCGCATGAAGCGGTGCCCGCGCGGCTCGTGCTCGGCTCGGATGCCTGGCAGATCGTGGAAGCCGAGGAGCAGGCCCGCCGCGAATCCATGCAAGCCTGGAAAGCCGTGACGCTCGCGGCCGACTTCGATTCCGCAATGCCCGCGTGGCCGTCGGAGTGACATCATGCGCGTCGTACTGATCGGCGCGACCGGCATGGTCGGCCAGGGCGTGTTACGTGCGTGCCTGGCGGCGGCGGACGTCACCGAAATCATCGTGATCGGCCGGCGCGCGCTGGAGGGTTACGATGATCCGCGACTCAAGGTCTTCACCGTGCCGGATCTTGGAGACTTTCAAGCCACTGACGAAGCGTTTTCCAGTATCGACGCGTGCTTTTTCTGCGCAGGCGTATCGTCCTTCGGCATGTCCGAAGCGGCCTATCGGGCGATCACCTACGATCTCACGCTTCACATCGCTCAGGAACTGCTTCGCGTGAGCCCCGCGATGACGATGGTCTATGTGTCCGGCGCAGGCGCGGACAGTAGTGAACGAGGCAACAGCATGTGGGCCCGCGTGCGCGGACAAACCGAAAACGGGCTGCAGCGCCTGTCGTTTCGGCAGGTGGCTATCTTCCGGCCGGCGGCGATCTTTCCCGAGGACGGCATACAGTCGCGCACGGCCGCGTATCGGTGGATGTACGTCGCCCTCAAGCCGCTACTCGCACTGGTTCGGCGAATCTCGCCAAGTAGCGTATTGACTACCCGAATCATTGGCGATGCGATGCTAAACGCGGTGCGCCGCGGTGTACCGCAAGCTATCCTGAAGCCTGCCGATATTCATCGACTCGCCAGTTCGCGAGCGTGATCCAGTTGCGCGCATGCGCGGTCCCTGCGTGCGTCGCTCGATGGCTTATGCCTCCAGCGATTCGTGCGACGCGCTCGCGGAACAGTCGCGCAGTTGCTCGATCAGCCATCTTCCAGCCGGACCAGGCGGTGCCGCAACGGGGTACACGGCCAGCATCGGAAGAACGAGCCCACCGGCAGGCACGTCTTCGACGCGAAGTTCAACGAGCCGTCCTGCCGCAATGTCGTGCTGGATGGCATGCACCGGCATGCCGCCCCAACCTAGCCCGTGCACCAAAAGCGCATGCTTGGCAAACAGATCGGCAACGCGCCAGGTCGCCCCAGACATCACGCCGAATTCGTGGCCTGCCGACAAATCGGTCCGGTCGGTTAGCACCAACTGCGTATGGCGCGCGAGTTCATCCTTGGGAATCGGCCCACGAATCGCGGCTAGTGGATGCGTACTGGCCGCAACCATCGTAAATGCGACGCCAGCGAGCCGCTCCGACGTCAGTCCTCGCGGCACAAAAGGCAAGGAACCCACGATGCCAACCGCAGCACGTCCGTCCATGACGGGTTGATAAGCACCGCCGAGCGCTTCCGCGTAGAGTCGCAAGGGTACACCCGGAAAGTGCTCGCGAAACGCCTTCGCGGCCTCCACGACAACCTGAAACGGGAAAAAGACATCCACCACGACGGACAATTCAGGTTCGAGCCCCGCTGCCATGCCCTTGGCACGCGCCTTCATTCCATCCACGCCGGAAACAACATTGCGCGCGTCGGCCAGCAGCACACGCCCTTGCGCGGTCAGAACCGGGTAGCGCCCTCGCCGGTCGAACAGCGCTACGCCGATCTGTCCTTCCAGATTCGACACCAGCTCGCTGACCATCGATTGCGCGCGGCGAAGCTTCCTCGCCGCCCCGGAGAAGCTGCCTTCGTCGACCGCCGTGATGAATGCCCGGAGCTGGTCCAGCGATACGCCATCCAACATTTTGGTTTCCTAAACTCGAAAACTTACCGGGGCAGAAGCGGACAAAGGCCGCCCCGTCGATGCTGCACGGGCGGCCCGTCCTGCCCCGAGGCCCATCAGCACCATGCCCGGCAACACGTCCAGCGCATAGCTGCCCCCAACCGGCGCACGCGCGAACAGCGCGAGGCCGGCCGCCGCCAGCAGCAAGCCGAGCGTGAGCGGCGCGCGAATGCCGAAGCGCATGACCAGTCTTGCCGAAAGACCCAGTGAGAACGCCGCCATGATGATGTTGGCCGGAAGGAAGGCCAGTCCTACCTGCATGGCGTTGTAGTCCAGCAAGCGCTGCATGTAGAGCGCCGAGATGAAGAACCACGCGAACAGCGCCGCCGCCCACAGCACGCCTACCACATTCGCCGTGGCCACGTTGCGCAGCGCGAACATATGTAGCGGCATGAGAGGATGCGACACACGCGATTCGATGAGGAGAAATGCGAGCAGGAGCGCGATGGCAATACCCAGCTGGACGAGGGTTTGCGCGGACGTCCAGCCAGCTTCGTTGCCATGCACGACGGCGTACACCGCCAGCATGAGCGATGCCGTCACGGCGATCGCGCCCGCCACATCCAGCCGGGCGCGATCCGCGAGAGGCTTGCCTGCCGGCAGCAGCGCCACGCAGCCGGCATACACCCCCACGCCAATCGGCAAGTTGACGAGGAATATCCAGTGCCAGTTCAGCGCGCTCGTCAAGACGCCGCCCAGCAACACGCCGATGCTGCCGCCGCCTCCGCCCACGAACCCGTAAATGCCCATCGCCTTTGCGCGGTCCGCCGGCGAGGTGAACAAACTCATGATGAGTGAGAGCGACACGGCCGAGACCACTGCGCCGCCCAAGCCTTGAACCGCGCGCGCCGCGATCAGCAGCGCTTGCGAATTCGCGAGCCCACAGGCCGCCGAAGCCAGCGTGAAGACCGTGATACCGAGCAGGAACAGGCGCCGATGGCCGAACAGGTCGCCAAGCCGCCCGCCCAGCAGCAGAAAGCCGCCGAAGGTCAGCATATAGGCATTGACGACCCACACGAGGGAGGTCTCGGTGAACTTCAGATCCGCGCGGATGGACGGCAGTGCAACGTTCACGATAGTCGTGTCCAGCACGATCATCAGCACGCCGAGGCACAGCACCATGAGGGCAAGCCAGCGTTTGCGTTCGTCGATTCCATGCGTCATGTCACGGCCCCTGGAAATGACGGTCATCATACGCTCCGGTTAAATGCAATCAACTAACGGCCGCCGGCATCAGTTCACACCGCAAGAGCAGCGGTTTCCTTCCTCGCCGAATCCATCGCCCCGTTGCGCGCCACGTCGCCCATCGCCACACCCTCCGCGCGAATGAACGTGATATCCGTGATACCGAGAAATCCGAAAGCTACCTTTAAATAGCTTTCCTGATGATCGAACGCAGCTGCGGGCGATCCTTCGCTGTAAATGCCGCCGCGCGACGAGGCGATGACGAGTTTCTTGCCGCCGCACAGTCCGACCGGTCCCTGGTCTCCATAGCGGAACGTCTGCCCGGCAACGGAGATCCGGTCGATCCAGGCCTTCAGCTGCGAAGGCACGCCAAGGTTGTACATGGGTGCGCCGATCACCACGATATCGGCGGCGAGGAACGCCTCGAGCGCGGCCTGGCCCATGGCGACGTCGAACTTCACCGCGTCATCGACCAGCGCGCCTTGCGCGGCCGCGAGGTGGGCCGCCGTAAGATGGCCGATCGGCGTGGCGGCCAGGTCGAGGCGCGTGACAGTCAAGTCAGGATGAATAGTGTGCAACGTCGCGACGACATTCGCCGACAGCTCGCGGCTGACCGAACCTTGACCGAGGATGCTGGAATCTACGTGTAGCAGCTTCATGAAATTTTCCTTGAGACGTTGGGGTGCCGCCCACGCGGGCAATCAACACGAATCCCAAGTATGGGATCGAAAAAAGCTCTACACTAGTCGGCAGAATCGGATTGCATTCGTCCATTTATGGAGCAATGGCATGCTCGACCTGAATGACCTCGCGTTGTTCGTGGAAGTGGTTCGCGCGGGCAGCTTTTCCGAGGCGGCGCGGCGTCTGCGCATGCCGGCCAATACGCTGAGCCGGCGCATCGACCAGCTCGAAGGACAACTAAGTACTCGTTTGCTGCATCGTTCGACGCGCAAGCTCACACTCAGCACGGAAGGTCAAACGCTGTTCGAACGCTATGCGCCGGCGATCGATCAGATTCTCGAAATTGGGCGGTTCCATGGAAATGAGCAAACGCCCTCCGGCTCGGTTCGCGTCACGGCTATGGCCGGCCTGTTCGAAATCTTCCGCATTGAATGGCTGGCCGAGTTCTACGCGCGCTATCCGAACATCAGCATCGAGTTCCTGCTGGACGATACGCCGTCCGACCTGGTCGCCGAGCGTATCGACCTGGCCTTGCGCATGGGCATCGAGACGGGAACCGGCTTCAGGGTGCGCAGGCTGGCGCCCGGTGAAATGATCCTCGCGGCAAGTCCGGCCTATCTCGCACGGCGCCCTGCGCCGCGTACGCTGCGTGAACTCGCCGAACACGACTGCCTGACGATATCGAATCGCCAGGGTCGTAACAGCTGGCGCCTGGAGGGTCCGCGCGGCACTCAGGACGTGTCGATCAAAAGCCGGTTCGCGGTCAACGACATGCGAGTGCTGACGCAGGCATGTGTCGCCGGTCTTGGTATTGCGCAACTGCCGCAGTTGATCGTCGACTCGATCATTGCAGAGGGGAAACTGGTGCGCGTGCTGCCGACCTGGCGGCGATCGAGCAGCGAACTCGGCCTGCAACTCGTGTACACGAGCCGCCCGCCCCTGCCGCCCGCGGTAGCAGTCTTCGCCGAATATCTTGTGGAGAAACTCGGCGATGCGATGTCACTGCCCTCACCCAGCCGTGCGAGCCGATAACATTGGTATCGTAAGTCTGTTTGCCATTGCGGGTCGGGGTGCGCCGCGATCCTGTTAGCGATAAAACCCGAAGGGGTCGAGAACGATGCCGAGACACAATCCAACACTGCACCGCAGTCAGAAAGCGCCCATGACCCGGGCGCGGCGACGCCTCTTTATCATCAGCGTTGTCGTTCTGCTAGCAGCGTTTGGCTGGCTCCTGGCGATCATCGTCCAACCGGCGTTTCAGCGCACCATCGTCATGACGAGCGGCGCGGACGGCGGCATCTATCGTGGATTTGCGGATCGCTATGCGCCCATCCTGAAGCGCGCGGGTATCAAGCTCGTTATCCGCAGTTCCTCGGGCTCGGTGGAGAATTACGAGCGGTTGAGGGACCCGAATAGCGCCTACGAAGTCGGCTTCATTCAGTCGGGCACCACCAGCCCGAAGGAAACCGACAATCTGCAGACGATCGCGGCCGTCTCGTACGAACCGATCTGGGTGTTCTATCGCGGCGACGCCACGGTCGACCGGCTGTCACAACTGCGCGGAAAGAAGATTTCGATGGGCGTGCCCGGCAGTGGCCTGCTCAACGTTGCGCAGGGATTGCTCGGCTATAGCGGCATCACGAGCCAGAACTCCACACTGCTGCAAATGGACGCGCTTGCCGCTTATCAGGGGCTCGAAAGCGGCCAGATCGACGCGGCGTTTTTCATCGGCAGACCCGACGCCGACATGCAGAAGACATTGCTGAACAGCAACCTGAAGTTGATGAGTTTCGCGCAGGCCGATGCACTGGCACAGAAGTTCCCATCGCTTTCGAAGATCGTCTTGCCGCGCGCGTCGGCGAGTGTCGCCGACGATCTGCCGCGCAGCGACGTGACACTGCTCGCGGCAACCGCACTGCTCGTATCGAAAGACACGATGCATCCGGCTCTCGTCTATCTGCTGCTCGACGCGGCCCACGCCGTTCACGGCGGCGAGGATTATTTCACCCCGCTCGGCACGTTTCCTAATCTGAAAACGGAAGAATTTCCAATCTCAGACGAAAGCGCGCGCTACTTCAAGTCCGGACAGCCGTTCCTGTACCGCTATCTGCCGTTCTGGCTTGCGAGTCTGATTGAGCGGCGGCTGTTGATCCTCGTGCCGTTCGCCGCGCTTCTCATTGGTTTGATTCAGGCATTACCACGCCTAATCGAAGCGCGGATGAAAAAGCGCTTCATCGTCTGGTATCGCGAGATCAAGGCACTGGAAGACGAGGTGTGGAACAGCCGCGAGCCGACCCATTCACAAATCGCACAATGGCGCGACGAGATCGAAAACATCGATGCAAATGCGAGCCAGATACGGATTCCGTATCGCTATTTTCAGGACGTCTACGCGCTCAAGCAGGCAATTGGTGTCGTGCGGGACAGAATCGCCGATGCTGCGCAGCGAGCGAAAGCATAGCGATCTCTGTCGTTCGTCTGAGCGCCACATCGGCCGGGCGCCCGTGCCGTTTTCAGCCCGCGCAACGGCTAACGCAGCGCCCTTCGTAAAATCTTCCCCACCGTCGACTTGGGGAGTGCTTGCCTGAACTCGAACTGGCGCGGCACCTTGTAGCTCGTTAGATTCTCGCGACACCAGGCTTGCAGCGCGTCGGCAGTCAATCGCGAGTTCCGGGCGACTACGAACACCTTCAACGCTTCACCCGTCTTCGCATCTTGCACGCCGATACACGCGCACTCGCTAACGTCGGGATGACTGGCGACCACTTTCTCGATCTCGTTAGGATAGACATTGAAGCCGGACACGAGAACCAAGTCCTTCTTCCGGTCTACGATGGTGACATAGCCTTGCGCGTCCATTACCGCGATGTCGCCGGTGCGAACGAAACCCTCTGGCGTAAAGGACAATTGGGTTTCTTCCGCGCGGTTCCAGTATCCACCCATCACCTGCGGGCCCTTCACGACGATTTCGCCGGGCATCCCAGCCGTCACTTCATGCCCCTCGTCGTCGAGCAATCTCACTTCGGTAGACGACACAGGCACCCCGACTGTTTGCTCGCGACCGGTCACGCCAACCGGCGTCATGCAGACGGTGGGCGACGCCTCAGTCAGCCCGTATCCGCCGGAGAGCGCACACCCGGTCAACTTGCGCCATTTTTCCGCAACCGCCGGCTGGACGGCTGCGCCCGCGCCACACGTATACGCGAGGCCTTCGAAATCGAGTTTTCCAAAAGGCTCGAAATCCATCAACGCGTTGAACAGCGTGTTGACACCTACGAAAAACGAAAAGCGATGCTTGCGCCACTGCTCGACAAGGGTAGAAAGATCGCGCGGGTCGGGAATGAGAACGTTCTTCCAGCCGCGCGCAGCCGAGAGCAGACAGTTACCGGTCAACGCCATGATGTGATACATCGGCAGCACGGTCACGACACAAACTCCGGCGCCATCCAATGCGGGCCGCAGCCACGCCGACAACTGCAGAACATTCGCAATGACGTTCCGGTGAGTCAAGACGGCGGCTTTCGGATTTCCCGTTGTCCCGCCTGTGTACTGAAGAAATGCAATGGCATCGGGTGACACCGGCGACTGCGGTCTCGAACGATGACGTCCAGCTTCGAGCGCTGCGATGAAGGTCGTTTGCGCCGCCTCTGCATTTCCGTGCGCTCGCGGCAGAGCGCTTCGCAGGGACGGGAGCTTGGCAAGCTCATCTGGCGTCGCCAGAATCAATCGGCAATTCAACTCGCTTGCTGCCGCACGGGCCACCGCTTCCGCCCCCTCCCACGCGATGAGGATCGTCGCTCCGCTGTCTTCCAGGTGAAAACGAACTTCCCGCTCGGTGTAGTGCGGATTCAGGTTGACCACAACCATGCCTGCGCTGAGCACTCCGAATAGCGCCAGGGAATATTGCGGAACATTGGGCATCATGAGCGCGACGCGGCTGCCACGCGGTAGATGTTCGATGACCTGCAGGTAGGCCGCGAACGCCTCGCTCAATTCGGCCATCGTGGCGAAATCGAGTTCGACGTCTGCGCAACATAGTGCGGTTCGGGCCGGATATGCCGCGGCCGTTCTGTTCAGGAAATCCGCTATCGATCCGTAGTCCTCAAGTTCGATATCGGCAGGCACACCGTTTGGATACTGCTCAAGCCATTTCCGTTGCACGCTCGCCTCCTTCTCATGTTCCGTGATCTGCGCCGATTCAGTGTGCCTGGCTAGCGCAATGCTTCCTTGACGAAATCGAGCCGGTCTTGCCCGAAGAACATCTCATCGCCCACGAACATCGTCGGCGCGCCAAAGAGACCTCGTGCAACGGCCGCCTCGGTTTCCCGCTTCAACCGCTCCTTCACTGCGGGATCCTCTGCGAACTGGAACAGGAGTGCGCTATCGAGATCGGCGCCCTCGAGAACGGCGTGCACGGTGGGGAGGTCAGCCATGTTGCGGGGGTGTTCCCACATCGCACGAAACACCGTGCTGACATAGCGCTGGAACAGTGGCTCGTCATGCATCTGCGCACCGGTTGCGGCGCGCATGAGCATCAGCGTGTTGATCGGAAAATGCGGATTATGGGTGTACTGGACGCCATAGCGCCGGGCAAAGCGCGAGAGATCGACCTGCATCCATGCGCCTTTTGCAGGTATGGCCGCCGGCGACGCATTGTTCGTCGCCTTGTGAATACCGCCCAGCAGGACTGGCTTATACACAAGCTCAGCGCCGCTTTGAGCGGCAATGGCCGGCAGTTGCGTCCAGGCGAGATAGCTCGCCGGGCTTCCGAAGTCAAAGTAAAACTCTACCGTTTTCACCATCTCTCCCCCTGACACCCTTTACGGTCCCTGATGCCATTCGTATCGGATGACTCGTAAAGGTCTTTGATAAATGAACGTTAACTGAACGAAGGTTATGCTATTCTGATTCGATATCCTGACTAGACCTTGACCATGCGCTATTCAAGCTCGCACAAAGAGGAAACGCGCCGCAAACTTATCGAAAGCAGCCGCGCCATTGCAAAGGAAGGCGGTTTTGCTTCCACGGGTATCGACGCGCTGATGGCGTCGATCGGGCTGACAGGCGCCGCGTTCTACAATCATTTTCCTTCCAAGCAGGCGCTCTTCGACGCCCTCGTCGGCGAGGAGGCGTCCAACAGCGCCGATCTGCTAGCGGTAGACGACAGCGCACCCGAAGCGGATCTAGGCAAACGCCTGAGAAGCTACCTGAGCACGTATCACGTTCTGCATCCCGAATCGGGTTGTGCGCTCCCCGCGATCGGCCCGGAAATCGCTAGAGGCACCCCCACCGCGCGCGCGGAAGTCGAAAAGGCGCTCAAGCGCATCCAGAAAAGCTGGAGTGCTCACCTCGACGACAAGGACACCGCCTGGGCAGTCATGGCGCAATGTGTCGGCGCCCTTCTGCTTGCGCGCACCGTGGAAAGCGAGCGCACGAGGCGCGACATCCTCGCGTCCAGCCGGCGGCTGCTGGGCGAAGCGCTCGACATCGATACCCTGAAGTAGCTTTCGCATTTCGGCAGCGCTTTCGGCAGTCCGCGTTTACCAACGCTCCATGTAGGGACGCAGATCCAGCTCGAACGTCCAGGCGTCGCGGGGCTGCTGGTGCAGGTACCAGTAGTTCTCGGCGATGTGTTCCGGATTCAGGATGCCGTCCTTTTCCTTCAGGGCGTAGCGCTCAGGGAAGTTCGTGCGAATAAAGTCGGTGTCGATGGCGCCGTCGACAATAATGTGGGCGACGTGAACGTTACGCGGCCCCAGTTCCCGGGCCATGCTTTGCGCTAGCGCCCGAAGCGCATGCTTGGCGCCCGCAAATGCGCCGAAATCTGCCGCGCCCCTGACGCTTGCCGTCGCGCCCGTAAAGAGAATCGTCCCGCGCCCTCGCGCAACCATCCGCTTCGCCACCTCGCGGCCGTTCAGGAATGCGCTAAAACAGGCCATCTCCCAAATCTTGAAGTACTTGCGCGCCGTCTCTTCGAGAATGCTGCAAGGCACGTTTGCGCCAATATTGAACACCATGGCCTCGATGGGACCGTGCTCGGCTTCTACGCGCTCAATCAACGCAACGACATCCTCTTCCTTGCGCGCGTCGCTGCCGTACCCGTAGGCCTCACCGCCGGCCTCGCGAATACGTGCAACCAGCGGCTCCAGCTTGTCTGCCGAGCGGCGGCTCACACAGGCGATGTAGCCCTCGCGGGCGAATCGCGACGCGATCGCTCCCCCGGTGGCATCTCCTGCCCCAATCACGAGCACGACTTTGGGTTGTACTTTATCGGACTGCATGCCGCCTCCTGTTATCGAACGATCGTTTAGTTAACGTACGTTAATTAAACGATCGAGTGTTGTCAACCAGGGTTTTGGCTTCAGCGGCGTGAACGTTCGGTGAGGATGGTGCGTAGAAAAGCGAAGCTCAGTCAGTCTCGCTCTTTTGCCAGGTCAAGAGAATCTGCTGCTTTGCGGTGGTCAGGGTTGCCACGTGCTCGTTCAGTTGCTCGCGAATCCGCTCGGTCGGGCCGCCAATCGAGAGTCCGTACAGGTCGCCGCCGAAATCGAGGGCAACGGCCACCGCCGAAAGTTCGGGCGCACTCTCGCCGATGTTCGCATACCAGCCGCGCTCATGCGCGGCGTTGACCTGATCGATGAACGTGGCGAGATCGGTGACAGTTGCGCCGGTGAACCGCTCGAACTGTAGCTTTGCGCAGAGCGCATCGCGCGCCGGCGCATCGAGTTCGCCGCAAATCACCTTGCCGATCGAGTTCGCATGCAACGGGCGCAGCGAGCCGGGTGCGCATGCGTAGCGTACTGCCTTCTCCGATTCGACCACGTCGAGATAGACGACCTGCGTGCCATGGATCTTGCCAAGCACGACGGTTTCGCCTGTTGCGTCGCGCAACTCGACAAGGCGGGGGTGCAACATCTGGACCACAGGATCGACGGCATTGATCGCGTTGGCGAGCAGTTGCAAACGCCGCGTGGGATAGTAGCCGCCGCGCTTGCGTACCTCGTACAGATAGCCGCGGCTCACAAGCGTGCGGGCAAGCGCGAGGCAACTCGATGCGGGCACCTCCAGCAGCCGCGCCATTTCGGCGAGCGCCAATGGTCTTTGTTCGGCGGCGAAGAGTTCGAACAGGTCGAGCGTGCGGGCAACGAGTTTGACGTCCATGGGTCGGGCAGTGGGTCGCAAGGCGGCGCGCGCGCCCCTTGCGGTGGTCAGTAAGACTTCGGCAGCCCGAGCACCTTTTCCGCAATGAAGCACATGATCATTTGCGGGCTGACGGGCGCGAGCCTTGGAATCATACACTCCCTCAGATAGCGTTCGACGTGGTATTCCTTCGCATAACCCATGCCGCCCAGCGTAGCAATGGCCGTCTGGCACGCCTGAAACGCCGCTTCGGCAGCCAGGTATTTTCCGGCGTTGGCTTCGGCGCCGCACGGCTCGCCCGCGTCGTACAGCGTGGCCGCTTTCATCACCATCAGGTTCGCGGCTTCGAGCGCCATCCACGCCTGCGCGAGCGGATGCTGGATGGCCTGGTTCTGCCCAATGGGACGTCCGAACACGACACGGTCTTTCGCGTACTGCGTTGCGTGGCGCAGCGCCGCCTGGCCGAGCCCCACCGCTTCCGAGGCGATCAGGATGCGCTCCGGATTCAGGCCATGCAGCAAATAGTGAAAGCCCTTGCCCTCCTCCCCAATGCGGTCTTCCATCGGCACGCGCAGGCCGTCGATGAAGAGCATGTTCGAATCGACGGCCTTGCGACCCATCTTCTCGATCTCGCGGACTTCGACTCGCGTGCGGTCCAGGTCGGTATAGAAGAGACTCAGGCCATCGGTAGGCTTCGCCACCCGGTCCAGTGGCGTCGTGCGCGCGATGATAAGCATCTTGTTCGCGACCTGCGCCGTCGAAATCCAGATCTTGCGGCCGGTGAGCACATAGTGATCGCCGTCGCGCACGGCCTGCGTTTTCAGGTGCGTCGTGTCGAGGCCGGCGTCGGGTTCGGTCACGGCGAAGCAAGCCTTGTCGCGGCCCTCGATGAGCGGCGGCAGGAATCGCTGCTTCTGCGCCTCGCTGCCGAACACCTGCACCGGATTGAGTCCGAAGATGTTCATATGCACAGCCGACGCGCCCGAGAGCCCCGCACCGGAAGCACTGATCGTGCGCATCATCAGCGCCGCCTCGGTCATGCCGAGCCCGGAACCGCCGTAGTCCGGCGACATCGCAATGCCGAGCCAGCCCGCATCGGCGAGTGCCCGGTGAAAGTCGTGCGGAAAGCCGCCTTCGCGGTCGCGTTCGAGCCAGTAGCCGTCGTCGAAACGTTCGCAGATCTTTTCAATTGCAGCGACGATCGACTGCTGGTCTTCATTGAGGTTGAAATTCATACGGACTTCCTCTCAAGACATAAACAAAAGCGGTATTAGAGCGGGAACACACTGACCAGTACCGCGGTGAACACCATTAGCACCGTGGCGGCAAACAGGAAGGGAATCGTGAACTTCTGATGCTCGGCGAGTTCCACACCCGTCAGGCCAACAATCAGGAACGTTGCCGGCGTGAGCGGGCTAACGGGGAAGCCGGTCGTCATCTGCCCGAGCAGCGCCGCCTGTGCCATCTGCACGGGTGGCACGCCCAACAGTTCCCCGCTTTTCGCCAATACAGGCAGGATACCGAAGTAAAACGAATCGGGATCGAAAAGCAAACTGAGCGGCATGGAAACGAGTCCCAGCGCGAATGGCATATGGCGCGCGTGATCGGCCGGCACATGGCGCACAACCACTTCAGCCATGGCGTTGAGCATGCCGGTTCCGGTCATGATGCCGGTGAAAGCACCCGCAGCTAGCAGCACGCTCGCCATCATCAGGGCGGCCTTTGCATGGGCGTCGACCCGTTCGCGCTGCTGGTTCACATCGGGGTAGTTGATGACGAGCGCCAGCACGGTGCCGATCATGAACATGACCATGGGGTCGACGATGCCCGACACTAGCGTCACGAGCACGACGAGCGTCAGCGCGAGATTGATCCAGAAGCGCTGAGGCCGGCGCAGCGCCAGTTCCTCAGGCGTAAGCACGCGAGGAGTGGCGGCAATGCTGGCGGCATGCTCGCGCGTGAGACCGAGGCGTTTTTCCTCGCGCTTCCCGAGCACGTATGCCGTGCCAAACACGAAAACCAGGCCAACAATCTGCACGGAAATCATCGGATAGAAAATGACGGTGCCCGGAATATGCAGGGCCGCGGAAGCGCGCAGCATGGGTCCGACCCATGGGAGAAAGTTGACGCCCGCCGCCATCGAGGCGACGCACGCGAGAATGCGACGGTCGAGCCCGAGTCGGGTATAGAGCGGCATCATCGCGGGCAGCGTAACAAGGAACGTGACCGCGCCCGAACCATCGAGGTGAATCAGCAGCGCAAGCAGTGCCGAGCCCATGACAATGCGCGGCGGATGACACCCCACCACGCGCAATACACCGTTGATAATCGGGTCCAGCATTCCCGCATCCGTCAGGATACCGAAGAAAAGTATCGCAAATACGAACATTCCCGCAACCGGGCCGATGTTCTGCACCCCGTGGACGATGAACTTCGCCGTGGAAAGGCCGAATCCCGCAGCTAGCGCGGCGACGATGGGCACGGCGATCAGCGCGACGAGCGGCGAAAGACGCTTCGTGATGATCAGCGTGAAGAGAGCGATGATCGCGAGCGTGCCGATTAGCGCGAGCATGATCGAGTCCCCGTGTGCGCCCTGCTTCCTGCCTGGTTGCCAGGTGTCATTGCTGTCTCCTGCGCGGCGTTTCGTATGCCGCTGTCGTGGTGCGATTGGATAGCTTGTCGATGTGACGGCTATTGCTCGCGCGATGGGTCGCCGAAAACCTGTGCCGCATGTTCGTCGAGCGCCGGTGGCGCGCTTCGGTAGGTGGCCGGCGTGCGGGCGAGCTTGATTGGCGACGCGATCCCGCGGTAGGACCCCATCTCGACCTTCATCGCGCGATGGTCGACGTGGGGATGCGCGAGCGCCGCACCCACTCCGAGTACCGGTGCACATGGCACGCCGTGGCGCACAAGCATGTCAGCAAGCTGTGGACCATCCCAGCGGACGAAACATTGCTCGAGTTCCGCGCGCAAGTCGTTGCGGTGCTGGCTGCGCGAGCGATTGTCGGTGAAGCGCGGATCGTCGGCGAGGTGTTGCGCATCGATCAGCCTGCAAAGTGATGCGAACTGTGTGTTGTTGCCGACCGCGAGAAAGATGTCGCCGTTGCCGGTATGGAACATGTCGTACGGCGTGATGTTCGGATGCGCGTTACCGGTGCGCTGCGGTTCCTTGCCCGAGTAGAAGTAGTTGGGCGTGTGCGGGTGGAGGATCGAGAGCGCGCAATCGAACAGCGTCGACTCGACGAACTGGCCTCTCCCGCTCACCTCGCGCTCGCGCAGCGCCATCAGAACGCCAAGGGCCGCATTGAGTCCCGTCACGAGATCGACGATCGGCACGCCGATGCGCAGCGGCGCGCCACCTGCCTCCCCGTTGACGCTCATGAGACCGGTCATCGCCTGGATCGCCGCGTCATAGCCGGGCAAGGCGCCGAGCGGGCCGTCTGCGCCGAAGCCGGACACGCGGCAATGCACGAGCCGCGGAAAGCGCGCGGCCAGTACGGTGTCGTAACCGAGCCCCCATCGCTCGAGCGTACCGACCTTGAAGTTCTCCACCAGTACGTCAGCCGTCTTGAGCAGCGCGAGCAGGCGCTCGCGCTCCGCCGCCTGCGTGAGATCCAGCGCGACGCCCAGCTTGTTGCGATTGACGCCCTGGAAGTACGAAGCTGTCTCGCCGTCGAACGGAGGCCCCCAGCCGCGTGTTTCGTCGCCGCCGGGCGGCTCGACCTTGATGACTTCCGCGCCGTGGTCAGCAAGAATCTGCGTGCAATAAGGGCCGCCGAGAACACGGGACAGATCTACAACGCGCAAACCGTGCAGCGATCCAGCGATTGGAGGTGAGGGATTGTCCATTTTGATCTGCAGTACTGATTGACAAGAACCGAAAACGCAAAAATCACCAGGGCGGGGCGGCCGGCAAGTGCGCCGCCACCAGATATCCGATGTTGGAGAACCGTCAAGTCGCCCCGTACCGGCTCGACATGAGCGCGACATCACAAATTCACTACCGTGAATTAATATTCACACACGGGAATACATGAGGTCAAGCGGGATCCCCATCCGCCGCCCCAGGAATGTCCCTGGTGTTGGACGGCCAAGTCCGCCTGTCAAGGCGACACGTCCCGGCAGCGTCAAGCGTTGAAAGGGCGTTGAATTCCGCGAACGCCCTGCCGCCGGCACACTCCAAGCTTCGTGCCCATGCCGCTCTGAACCTAGGCCCAGCCCTTGATTTCCAGTGAGATTCGTATGAGCAAAGCGATCGACTACCTCAACCCCGCCCTTCCTCGGGGCCTGCGGCGCGTGGCGATGCCCGTGGTCGAAGCGACTCCGGCAACGCTGCATGGCTATGGCAAGCTGGTGGACGATCCGGACACATGCCACGTGGAAATCGTGCAATGGCCCGCTGTGGGATCAAGGCCGATCGACCCGGGAACCGGTGACGAAGCGGGTACGACCGAGGGCACGTTCGTCAGCGAATGGCGCGGTGACATTCTCTACGGTCGAAACGAAGCGGTAAGCGGCAACTACGTTCTCGCATACGCAACGGAGCCAGGCGACGCACGTGAAGACAGCGCGGCTACACCGGAACGCATGTTGATTTGGCATGCGAACTATCATCCGGACGGCGGCCAACTGTTTTTCCCGCTCGATCGTCGCCCGTTCTACGTCCCACTGGCATTGCCCGGCGACGATATCACGCCACAGAAGTTCGTCTGCTTCCGTTTCGACGGGCAGCAGGGTCTCTATATTCACCCCAACATCTGGCATGAAGGCGTGTTCACGCTGGAAGGGTCGCAGCGATTCTTTGACAAACAAGGCGCTGTCCATGCGCGCGTCTCGGTCGAATTCGCGTCCGAATTTGGTTGTTTGCTCGAAGCGGCCATTACGCGTGGCTAGCGACCGTAGACGCTTCTGAACGCCGTGCGATCAGCGCTCTTGCTGGCCGCCGCTATCCTTGCGCGGCAGCTCGTTCCTGCGAGCGCCGTACGGCGTCGGCAATCTGCTGCGCGACCCCACGCGTGTCCCAATACACCTGGGCCTGGTACATGCGGTCACCGCGTACGTTGAAGCGATCAACGCCCTGCCATTCGAGCGACTCTCCTGCGACGCTTGCATGCGCTCGCCATTCGACCAGCACCGCGTCGCCGGTCGGCGCCCAGCGGATCACCTCGACTTTGAGATCGGGTAGCTGTTGCAGGACCTGCCGGAAATGCTCGACCACGCCTTCGCAATTGGCGGGGACCGTCATTGGCGGAATCAGGTTCTGCGTGTCCGGATGCATCAGGTCGCGCAGTTCCTCCGCAACTGGGCGCCGCCAGCGTTGCGCGAAACGGCGCACGATGTCTTGCGCCGCGCGCAACTGCAGGTCCGTGGGGGGAACGTACTTCGCTTCAGTGTGGCTGGAATCCGTCATGGACTAACCTCGTGAGGATTGATCTGCACCATAAGCGTGACTACATACACGATGATTTTCACATACATTGTGTATGTATACTACGATGCGTCTGTGAAAAGTCAACCTTCCCGGTCTCATGGCAGAAACATTCAAGACCCGTCGTGCCGAATATGCGGACGCAACACGCGAAGCGCTGCTTGATGCCGCGCGCGAACTGTTCACGTCGCAGGGTTATCAGCAGATCAGTCTCGAGGCGATCGCGCAAAAGGCCCGCGTGACGCGCGGCGCTTTCTATCACCATTTTTCCGGGAAGACGGACCTGCTCGATGCGCTCGTCGTCGCGCTGCAGGCCGATGCCGCGGCGCGCGTACGCGCCGCCTCCGCCGCTGCGCAGGCGTCGCAGCGGGTCAGCGCGGGCATCGCTGCGTTCCTCGATGTGTGCTCGGAGCCGACCTACCGGCACCTCGTGCTCGAAACGGCAACCGCGGTGCTGGGCTCGGACCGCTGCCGCGAAATAGAGGAAGCGAGCACGTTCGGGCTGTTGAGCGCGGCGCTGCAGGCGCAGGCAGCGCGCGGCAGCGCTGCGGCGAAGAACGTGCCGCTCGCGGCGCGGATGATCGGCCGCATGATCTGCGAGTCGGCGCTGCTCATCGATAGCGCGGAAGACGAAAAGGCCTTCAAGGCCGACGTGCAGCGTATCGTCAAGCACACGTGGGACGCGGTAACGGCGGGCCCTCGTACGAAGGCGTGACGTATTAAGCTGACGATTTCGTCTTTAGGCCCATACAGATATTTCGCTAGTGACTCGCGGCACCAGGCGACGCTGCCTTTCTTTCGGCATTCTGAATATCATTGGGGTAATTCGCGTCGTTTGCTGTGGCCGGGTTGTATCCGTTCTGTTCGAGTTTCTTCAATTCCGCGTTCTTTCGTGCCCGAGCTTCCTTGCGTGCTTCTTTGCGCTGCGCTTTCGTCATGCTGGCGGGGTTCGAAGCGTCGGGCGCGCTCGTTTGCGCACCGGCTATTCCCGGTGCAAGCGCGATGGAAAGGGCGGTCACCGCAGCGACCATCAAGGAATGAGACTTGGCCATCGTCACTCTCCCGTGAAAAGAGGGGATCCATTCTGAGGCAATCCGCGAAAGCGCACGCTGCGCTCCCGAACCGCCGGAACTCCTATCCTGCCACTCCGCGCACATTAGCGTCGGCCCACTGCCGCGCGAACATTGCGCGCAACCCAGCTGCAGCCGTCGCACAACGAAACGCCCGACGTTGCGCCAGCGATCGAGTTTCGTACGGACTGACATGACGATCCCCCAGCCTCTTCCTGCGCTTCTGTCGAAGCCTTCGACCAGCGGTAAGCCGGGACGGCAATCGTCGTACCGCACATCGCGCGAGCGAGGTGGCGCCGATCTCCACCAGCATATGCATGCAGCCGAGGCGATGACCTGGCTTGGACAGGGTGGCCACGCAAGTTGCGCTCGATCCTGGATACAGCACGCTTGGTGCTTTTACCGCGATGTTTCGGAGATTGTTCGGTGAATCGCCACAGCAATCTATGGCGTCGAGCAGCGAGTGATTGCGGCTGCTGAGGGAGTGCTGCGACGAGAATCGACCGAAATTGATAGGCATGCCTATCGATCTCTGATCGAACGCAAGGCAGAACGCCCAGGATCTCGCGAGAGAAGAGAAATGGTGGGCCGGGTGGGGTTCGAACCCACGACGTCCTTTCGGAGGCGGATTATGAGTCCGCTGCCTGCAACCAACACGGCGTCCGGCCCACGAAGCTACGAAGCGTAGCGAGAACAAAAGAACGGCAATGCGTCAACAAAAAAGCCCGGTCTACCCAAAGGCCGGGCTTTTCGATGACAGGCCGACATACTACACGAAAGCGGGCCGACCTGGCCATCGTGCACGCGACTTCCGTGCATTAAACGCTAATCAAGCTCAATTTCCTTCAAGGAACGACTTGAGCTTGTCCGAGCGGCTCGGGTGGCGCAGCTTGCGCAGCGCCTTCGCTTCGATCTGGCGAATCCGCTCGCGCGTCACGTCGAACTGCTTGCCCACTTCTTCGAGCGTGTGATCAGTGCTCATCTCGATACCGAAGCGCATGCGCAGCACCTTCGCTTCGCGCGGCGTGAGCGAGTCGAGCACGTCCTTCACCACATCGCGCATCGAGGCATGCAGCGCGGCATCGGCCGGCGCCACCGTGTTGTTGTCCTCGATGAAGTCGCCCAGATGCGAATCGTCGTCGTCGCCGATCGGCGTTTCCATGGAGATCGGCTCCTTCGCGATCTTCATGATCTTGCGGATCTTGTCCTCCGGCATTTCCATCTTCTCGGCGAGCGTTGCCGGATCCGGCTCAAGACCGGTCTCCTGCAGGATCTGCCGCGAAATACGGTTCATCTTGTTGATCGTCTCGATCATGTGAACCGGAATGCGGATCGTGCGCGCCTGGTCCGCAATCGAGCGCGTGATGGCCTGACGGATCCACCACGTCGCGTAAGTCGAGAACTTGTAGCCGCGGCGATATTCGAACTTGTCCACCGCCTTCATCAGGCCGATGTTGCCTTCCTGGATCAGGTCGAGGAACTGCAGGCCGCGGTTCGTGTACTTCTTCGCGATCGAGATCACGAGACGCAGGTTGGCCTCGGTCATCTCGCGCTTCGCCTGGCGCGCCTTGAGTTCGCCGGCCGCCATCTGGCGGTTGGTTTCCTTCAGGTCCTTGAGCGGCAGCACCACGCGCGCCTGCAGATCGAGCAGGCGCTGCTGCTGTTCGCGAATGGCCGGAATGTTGCGCGAGAGAATGCCGCTATACGCATGGCTCTCGCCGACGATCTTCTCCGACCACTCGAGGTCGGTTTCGTTGCCCGGGAATCGTGCGATGAACTCCGAGCGCGGCATGCCGCACTTGTCCACGACCGTGTGAAGAATCTGGCGTTCGACCTGGCGCACTTCGTCCACCTGCGCGCGCAGCGTGTCGCACAGACGCTCGACGGTACGCGCCGTGAAGCGGATCGACATCAGCTCGTTCTGGATGGTTTCCTGCGCCTTGAGGTAGGACTTCGACTTGTAGCCCTCCTTCTCGAACGCGCGGCGCATCTTGTCGAACCATTCGCTGATGAGGGCGAATTTTTCGAGCGAGGCACGCTTGAGGGCTTCGAGCTGCGCCGCGTTGGCCGTCGCCTGCGCCGCGCCGTCGTCCTCTTCCTCCTCCTCTTCTTCTTCCTCTTCGGCTTCTTCCTCTTCGTCCTCGTTCTCGATCTCTTCCGCTTCCTTGGCGTTGAAGCCGTCGGTGTCTTCGGCGTTGGGATCGATCAGGCCGTCGACGAGTTCGTCCACGCGAATCTCGTCGTTCGCCACGCGCTCGGCCATGGCGAGGATGTCGGCAATCGTGGTCGGGCAAGCGGAGATCGCCATGACCATGTGCTTGAGGCCGTCTTCAATGCGCTTGGCGATTTCGATTTCGCCTTCGCGCGTGAGGAGCTCGACCGTGCCCATTTCGCGCATGTACATACGCACCGGGTCGGTCGTGCGGCCAAATTCGGAATCGACGGTGGAGAGCGCGACTTCCGCTTCCTCTTCCACTTCGTCGTCCGATGAAGCGTTCGGCGCGTTGTCGTTGAGCAGCAGCGTTTCCGCGTCGGGGGCCTGCTCATAGACAGCCACGCCCATGTCGTTGAACGTGCTGATGATGCCTTCGATCGCCTCGGTTTCCGTGAAGTTGTCCGGAAGGTGATCGTTGATTTCCGCATAGGTGAGGAAGCCGCGCTCCTTGCCGAGCTTGATGAGCGCACGCAGCTTCGTGCGGCGCTCCTCGAGCTCCTCGACGGTGCCGGGCTGCGACGACGCGAACGCGTCTTTCAGCAGCGCCTTCTCCTTCGCTCGCCGGTCGCGCGCACGGGTGGTCTTTTCGACCTTGCCCGCGGCGGGGGTGCTGTCTTCGCTCTGGTTTGCGTCGTCATCGACGGGTACTTCATTCAGCTTTTTCGTCATGGAGTTCGCCGTACCGGCTAGTGTCTCGACTCGCGGCTGCTGGACAACAGCCTCGTGAACCGTGGATGCTTGAGCCTCGCGCTCTGCCGCATCGTCCTCGACGGCAGGCACTTCCCTTGCACTTCTCGAACCGGACCGCTTCGTTGCCGGCTGCGTAACGGCTTTCGCCGCACGTGCAGGCGCTGCTCGCGCAGCCGAAACAGTCATCGACCTCTTCCGGGTAGCCGGTTCAGAACGGTTGGTGGACTCACTGCCCGACGACCGGGCGGAAGAACTGGCAACTGCGGCCTCTGTGACCTTGCTGGTCGGCTCCGTCGAGCCCTTGCCGGTTGCCTTTTTTCCGCCTGTAGTCTTTGCCATTGCCATTCCGCCCCTTGCTGGAAAACTGAACATTCATGGGTTACCCCAACCCATTATGTCCGCCCGGAAAAAACAAAAACAAACCGCTGAAAACCTGTTATTTTACCACGCAGGGCAATAATCCCCCTGTGCGGTCCTTCCCTTACAAACCGAGCTGACGCTTCATGTCAGCCCGCGTCTGATTCAGTGACATCAATTCGGCAAGTTCCTCAGGCGTATGTCGCGACTGCCGCGAAAGCGCGTCCAGCCGCTCGCAACAGGCGTCGTACCGCATCTTCAGGATTGCCGCCGTCAATTCTTCGCTCACGAGCCGCTCCTGCTCGCGGCGCTCCTCTAGCGCAGCGCCATCTTCCGGATTTTTCATCAGCAAATCCCGAACGTTTTCATCATAGTCCAGAATTTCGCGAAAAATCTCCTCGAAGGTTGGAGCATTGGCCCCATTTCTCAGCAGGTCCGACAGCAGCTGAAATTCCGCCGCGTCGCCCAGTGCCCGCGCGTGAGTGGTCACTTCCTCGAACAACTCGCCGTGGCGCGTCAGTCCAATCAGCGCCTTTTCGGCCTCTTCGTCGAGCTGCGACGCGATACGCGGGTGCATCACGAGGTTGCGCAGCGCCTTGCGCTCGATACCGGTCACAAGGTGCCGGTCCTTGCGTGCCGGCGCCTGGCGCGCCGCCTGGGCGATGCGCGCGTCGACTTCGCACAGCGCGGCCACTTCCTCGAACGGCACGTCCAGGCGGTCCGCGAACATGTGCATGATCTGCGCCCGCAGGGCATTCGCCGGCAGCGCCTGCAACAGCGGTTTCGCGTCGAACAGCGCCCGGGCGCGCCCTTCCGGCTGGTCCAGTTCCTTGTCCGCCAGGACCTCGTTGAGCATGAACTGGGACAGCGGCATGGCCCGCTCGACCTGCTCCGAGAACGCCTCGGCGCCGAATTCGCGCACGTAGCTGTCCGGGTCGTGCTCCTGCGGCAGGAACAGGAAGCGGATCGTGCGGTTGTCGGCCGCGTGCGGCAGGCACGCGTCGAGCGCGCGCCGCGCGGCGCGGCGGCCCGCCGAGTCGCCGTCGAAGCTGAAGATCACCGTGTCGGTCTGACGCATGAGCTTCTGCACGTGGATCGGCGTGCACGCGGTGCCGAGCGTCGCCACGGCGTTCTGGAAACCCAGCTGCGCGAGCGCGACGACGTCCATATACCCCTCCACCACCAGAACATAGCGCTGTTCCCGGATCGCGAGGCGCGCCTCGAACAACCCGTACAGCTCGCTGCCCTTGTTAAATAGCGGCGTTTCCGGGGAATTCAAATACTTGGGCTCGCCGCCATCCAGCACGCGGCCGCCAAATCCTATGACCTGCCCCTTCACGTTGCGGATCGGGAACATCACGCGGTCGCGGAAGCGGTCGTACCGGCGCGACTGGCCTTGCGCGTCCTGCTTCTCGCTGACGATGACGAGGCCCGACTCCACGAGCGCGTCGTCGCGATAGTTGGTAAACGCAGATTCGAGGTTCTGCCATCCATCCGGCGCGTAGCCGAGGCCAAAACGCGCGGCGATTTCGCCCGTGAGGCCGCGCTTCTTGAGGTACTGAATGGCGTTGGTCGCGCTGCGCAGCTGCTTGCGGTAGTAGTCGCACGCGGTCTGCATGACATCGGAAAGCGCGGTGGACACGGCCTTCGAGACAGCCGGAGCATAGCCGCCGGCCGCACCAGCCCCGCCGCCGCGCAGGGGCGAAGGCTCTTGCGGCACGGTCAGGCCGACCGACTGGGCGAGTTGTTCGACGGCCTCGGGGAACGTCAGGCCCGCGTGCTCCATGAGGAAGCCGATGGCGGTACCGTGCGCCCCGCAGCCGAAGCAGTGATAGAACTGTTTGGTTGGACTAACTGTGAACGAAGGGCTTTTCTCGTTGTGGAACGGACACAAGCCCATGAAGTTCGCGCCGCCCTTCTTGAGCTGCACGTAGCGACCCACCACGTCGACGATATCGACGCGGTTCAGCAGGTCTTGCAGGAACGAATGCGGAATCATCGAAGCGAACGCGCTTGGGCAACCAGGGCTCGCGCGGCCCGAATACATCACGTACGGGCCTCGCGGCGTCGCCCCTGGGCCGGGCCGGCGCCGCGTGCGAACCGGTTGCGCTTACTTCGAGAGCGCGGCTTTGACGAGCCCGGAAACGGCCGTCATGTCGGCGCGCCCGGCGAGCTTCGGCTTGAGCACGCCCATCACCTTGCCCATGTCCTGCGGCCCGGCTGCGCCCACCTGGGCGACGGCGGCCTGCACTTCGGCGGCGATCTCGGCATCCGAGAGCTGCGCGGGCATGTAGGCGGCCAGGACGGTCAGCTCGGCGGCTTCCTTCTCGACGAGATCGGTGCGGCCCGCGGCCTCGAACTGGCTGATCGAGTCCTTGCGCTGCTTGATCATCTTGTCGATGACCGCCGTGATGCCGGCGTCGTCGAGCGTCACGCGGTCGTCGACTTCACGTTGCTTGATAGCGGCGAGCAGCAGACGAATTGTGGCAAGGCGTTCGCTTTCGCGCGCGCGCATCGCGGCTTTCATGTCGTCGTTGATCTGGTCTTTGAGACTCATCACTCACCTGAAATACGTTGGGGTTGCTGGAATGCAAAAACCCGCCTGGAAACGCTTCCAGGCGGGTTGGCGCAAATTCGACATGGTTGCGACCACACCAGAGGGCAGCGGCGGCCGCGTTGCGCTAAGTCACCCAAGGCCGCGGGCCGGCTGTCCACGTCGCCGCGAAGCTCACGCGAAGTCCACGCTGGAACTGCGCGGCCACGCGCCACGGCGACGCCAGAATCAGTACAGCTTCTTCGGCAACATCTGGCTGCGCAGACGCTTGAAGTGGCGCTTCACCGCCGCCGCCTTCTTGCGCTTGCGTTCAGCCGTGGGCTTCTCGTAGAACTCGCGCGCGCGAAGTTCGGTCAACAGACCGTTCTTCTCGATCGTGCGCTTGAAGCGGCGCATGGCAACTTCAAAGGGTTCGTTTTCTTTTACGCGGATGGTCGTCATTTTCCAATAACGGATCGGGGGTAAAGAGGATTGAGTATAGCAGTTCCGGGTTTGCGCATCGCGTGCCTGCTTGGGGGGAAACCCCAATCCCATGCGAGGGGGGCGACCGCGCCCGGAGCCTTCCCTGGCGGGGCTGCGCGACATCAGGCAGCGCCCGGCCCGACGAGCAGCAGCGGCACATGCGTGATCTCGATGGCACGCTGCGCCACGCTGCCGAGCAGCCAGCGCGCGACGCCCCGCCGGCCCTGCGTGCCCAGTGCGACGAGATCGGCCTGCCAGTCCTGCGCGTCGCGCAACACAGTGTGGGCGATGTCGTCGCGCAGGCGAGCGGTGGCCACGAGCGCGGTTTCATAGGCACTGCCTGACGTTTCGAGTTGCTCGTGCGCGCCGGCTAGCGCCTTGCGGCCAAGCTCGGTGAGCGCATCTTCGAGCACCGATCCCGGCACCGGGTCGCCAGCCACACTGCTGCGGTCCACGACATAAACCGCGCGCAACGTGGTTTGCGGTTCGGCCAGCCGCACCGCCGCGTTGATCGCCTGCGCCGAGGCCGGACTGCCGTCCGTCGCCAGGACGATGCGGGCAAGTGGCGCGTGAGCGCGCGTTTCGTCGTACTCCACGGGCACGACCAGCAGCGGACAGGGCGCGCAAACCGCGAGCGCGCCCGAAACCGAGCCGTCGATCCAGCGCTTCATGCGCCCCTGGTGCCGCGTGCCGACGATCAGCATCTCGGCCTGCCAGTCACGCGCCGCATCGGCTAGCGCCGGCACGACGGCGCCTGCCTCGGCAGAAAGACCGACCACCTGCCCTTCGACCAGGGCCACTTGCCCGTTGAACGCCGTCATCGCCTGCTCGAGCGTGCGCTCGGCCGCGTGGAGATATTCGTCGCGCGCGACGCTGAGCGCGTCCGTCATCCACGCGTCGCCCGCGGTGTAAGCGCCGCCCGCATTCCAGGCGCGCGGCTGTTCGGCCGCACACACGATCCGCACGTGGGCGTCGCGCGGCACCACTCGCGACGCAAAACGCAGCGCCTGCGTCGATGCCTTCGAATCGTCCACCGCAATCATGATTCGCCGCAGTGGCCCGCGCAGTGCCTCAATGTGCTGCTGTTCCTCTCGATTCACGTTTCGTACCTTTTCCTCATGGTCAGGTATTCAAGCGTGAACCTCGGGCGCCCAGGCAACCATGACTCGGGTCAACCGCGAGAGATTCGGCAGTGCGTGTCGGTCAGAAAATCAGCTTGCGCTCGCCGAATACTGGGCGGCGGCCTCCCCGGCCGCGACGCCCGAGGCCCACGCCCACTGGAAGTTGTAGCCGCCAAGCCAACCCGTCACGTCCACGGCTTCGCCCACGAAGTAGAGGCCAGGCACGCGCTGGCTCATCATCGTCGCCGAGGAAAGCTCGCGCGTGTCCACGCCGCCGCGCGTGACTTCCGCCTTCTTGTAGCCTTCGGTGCCAGTGGGTGTGAGCGTCCACTGGGCGAGCCCTTCGCCGATCTTGCGCAGCGTTTTATCCGGCAGATCGGCGATACGCGCGTCGGCATTCACCTGATGCGCCTCCAGCCACACATGCGCGAGCCGCGCCGGCACCCACTCGGCGAGCAGATTGCCGATCTGGCGTTTCGTCGCGCCCTTGGCCTCGATCAAGGCCGCCGCCGGATCGTGCTCGGGCAGCAAGTTCACGCGGATCGGCTGGCCCGGCTGCCAGAAGCTCGAAATTTGCAAGACGCCGGGACCGGAAAGACCTCGGTGCGTGAAGAGCAAGTCTTCATCGAAGGCGCCGCCGGTTTTGCGCTCGCCCGTGGCCACGTGAACTTCGAGCGAAACGCCCGCGAGCGGCACGTAGGGCGTCCACTCGTCCTGCGCGAACGTGAGCGGCACGAGCGCCGGACGCGTATCGATCAGCTTGTGGCCGAACTGCTTTGCAACGCGATAAGCGAAATCGGTAGCGCCGATCTTCGGGATCGACAGGCCGCCCGTCGCGATCACGAGCGCTTTCGCGCGTATCTCGCCCTGCGGCGTGCCGAGCGTAAAGCCCGCGCCGTCGGCATGGCTCACCGCTTCCACCGGCAGCGGGCGGCGCCACGTCACGCGGCCGGCGTCGCATTCGGCGCGCAGGACGTTGATGATCGCCTCGCTCGACTGGTCGCAGAAAAGCTGGCCCTTATGCTTTTCGTGCCAGGTCACGCGATGTTGGCGCAGCAGCGCGAGGAAGTCACGCGGCGTGTAGCGCGCGAGCGCCGAACGGCAGAAATGCGGGTTGTTCGAGAGATAGTTTGCCGGGCTCGCGTGCAGGTTCGTGAAGTTGCAGCGGCCGCCGCCCGAGATGCGGATTTTTTCCGCGAGGCGCGGCGCGTGGTCGATCAACGCCACGCGGGCGCCCTGCTGGCCAGCCACCGCCGCGCACATCATGCCGGCCGCCCCTGCGCCGATCACGGCGATGTCGAAAGATTCCATGGCGCGCATTCTACCTGTGCGGCGGCGGGGCTTGTCCGCGGGGGGCTCCGCTTGCGGCCCCCAGCCGGCTTTCACGCGCGCTGCTATACTTTTATGTTCTCTTAATTCTTGATTTAGCGACGGTTTTTAGCGGTTCATGCCGCGCAAGGCCGTCGCCGCGCCCCACATCATGCTCGTTCTCGGCATCGAAAGCTCCTGCGACGAAACCGGCCTCGCGCTCTACGACAGCGAGCGCGGCCTGCTCGCGCACGCGCTGCACTCGCAGATCGCCATGCACCGCGAGTACGGCGGCGTCGTGCCGGAGCTTGCCTCGCGCGACCATATCCGCCGCGCGCTGCCGTTGCTCGAGGAAGTCCTCGCGAAGAGCGGCGCTGCGAAAAGCGACATCGACGCCATCGCCTTCACGCAAGGCCCCGGCCTCGCGGGCGCGCTGCTCGTGGGCGCGAGCATCGCCAATGCGCTCGCCATGGCCTGGAATCGTCCGACCGTGGGCATTCACCATCTCGAAGGGCACCTGCTTTCGCCGCTGCTGGTCGACGCGCCGCCGCCGTTTCCGTTTGTCGCGCTGCTGGTGTCGGGCGGCCACACGCAACTGATGCGCGTGACCGACGTAGGCGTGTACGAAACCCTTGGCGAAACACTCGACGACGCCGCGGGCGAAGCCTTCGACAAAACGGCCAAGCTGCTTGGCCTCGGCTATCCGGGCGGCCCTGAAGTCTCGCGCCTTGCGGAGTTCGGCACACCTGGCGCCGTCGAGCTGCCCCGCCCGATGCTGCATTCTGGCGATCTCGACTTCAGCTTCAGCGGACTCAAGACGGCCGTGCTCACACAAGTGAAGAAGCTCGGCACGAATATCTGCGAGCAGGGCAAGGCCGACATCGCGCGCGGTTTCGTCGATGCCGCCGTCGAGGTGCTGGCCGCGAAGTCGCTCGCCGCGCTCAAGCGCACGAAGATGAAGCGCCTCGTGGTGGCGGGCGGTGTGGGTGCGAACAAGCAGTTGCGCGAGACGCTTTCGGCGGCGGCGCAAAAGCGCGGCTTCGAGGTGCACTACCCCGATTTGTCTCTGTGCACCGACAACGGCGCGATGATCGCGCTCGCGGGCGCGCTGCGCCTGAAGCGCTGGCCCGAGCAAGCCACGCGCGATTATGCGTTCACGGTGAAGCCGCGCTGGGATTTGACGTCGCTTGCGCAGTAAGCGCCGAGCGCATCGCGGATCGATCCGCCCACACCTGAAACTCAGAAACGCTGTGTCATGCCTACGACTGCCAGCGTTTGTTTGGTACCCGGGGCCGCCACGCTCACGCCAGACCAGCTCATCGTGGACGAGCCGTTGTTCTTCATGTAGCCCGCGCGCGCATAGATGGACGTCCGCTTCGAAAGACTGTGGTCGACACCCAGTTGCACGGCCCACATATTGTCATGCACGCCGCGTACGGCGCGTTGCAGCGCCGCGATTTCGATTGAATCCGTGGGCGTGACTTGAACCGTGGCGCCGGCTTGTATCAAGCTATACGAATGCACGGCCGAAAGCTGCGTCGCGAGCGCACTCGCGTCGTCGTGCTTCGGGCGATGATATCCGTAGATGAACTGAAGATTGACGATCCCTATCTGATAAGCGAGCGCAGTATTGAAATGCTCGGTTCCTGCCGTATTCAGGACGGACGGCAAACTGGCCAGAGTCTTCGTGCCCGGATGCTGATACTGGTACGCAATCCCCGCATAGAGACCATAGCCCGACCAGGTGGCGGCAACATCGACGATATTGCCGTTCGTTTGCGGCGCAGGCTGCGTCACGCTGGACTGGAACGCGTACATGGCCAGCAGCTGGAGCCCTTTGAGACTCGGTGACCGATAGACGACTGAATTGCTCGAGCGCCCGCCGCTCGACTGCAAGCCGACCGTATTACGGTCGACGACATTGCCCGCTGCCGCTAGCAGCGATATCACTTCATTGGCAAGGAACGGGTCGCCTGGGTAGAGCACCCAGAAAGTCGGCTGATACTGGCGCCCCAGGGAGACCGTGCCGTACTTCTCGTGTGCAAGCCCCACCCACGACTGTCGATAGAACATGGCGCCCGTATCGGCAAAGGCAGTGCCATTGTTGATGTTGAAGCCATTTTCGAGCGTAAATACGGCTTTCAGGCCGCCGCCAAGATCCTCCGAGCCCTTTATGCCGAAGCGCGACGGCACACCCCCTCCGCTGCGCTGCGACCACGATTGCTTGCCGCCATTGTTGAGGAACTGGACGAACGCATCGGCAACGCCATACAAGGTGACGCTCGTTTGCGCACTCACACCGCTCGCCGCCAGAATCAGTGCTGCACCGAAAATGCTTTTTATGCAAAAGCCCATGATGTCTCCTCCACTGACTGTTTCTCATTGATGCGTTGGCCGTCGCTCGCGGGTGCGTATGCCGGCGCGTGATGACGTTGCGTCGAAGTGGAGTTATAACGATGAAGGCAGGCTGTAACCTTGCCGCACCTCAAGCGCGCGTTCGTCTATGCGAAACCGCATATGCTGCGCTGGCGAAAGCGCGACAGTTCAGAAAGGGCCCAAGGAAATATTTAGGAAAAGAATGTCAGGATTACAAAGCAATGCTTGCCTGAGCGTAATGAAGTGCGCCGGGATTTGACGTCGCTTGTGCAGCAGTAACGTGCTTGCCGCCGTAGAAGCAAAAAGCCGCCCAAGGGCGGCTTTTTTGTGGATGGCGCAACCAGGCGGCCAGCTTTACGCCACGCGCTTGTCGTGCTCGATCACGGCGTAGGCGCTGTGATTATGGATCGACTCGAAATTTTCGGCTTCGAGCGTATAGGCGATCACGCGCGCATCGGCGTTCAGGCGCACGGCCACGTCGCGCACGAGGTCTTCGACGAACTTGGGGTTTTCATACGCGCGCTCGGTCACGAACTTCTCGTCCGGGCGCTTGAGCAGGCCCCACAGTTCGCACGACGCCTCTTCTTCGGCAATGCGAATGAGGTGTTCAACCGGCAGATCGCCTTCGAACTCGACGTTCATCGTCACGTGCGAGCGCTGGTTGTGCGCACCGTATTGCGAGATCTTCTTCGAGCACGGGCACAGGCTCGTCACGGGCACGAGCACCTTGAGGAAGAGGCGCGTTTGACCGTTGCGCACGTCGCCCGTGAGCGTCACTTCGTAGTCCAGCAGGCTTTCCACGCCCGACACCGGCGCAACTTTCTTCACGAAATACGGGAACGTGACTTCGATCCGGCCCGCCTGCGATTCGAGCTTCGTGAGCATCGCTGCCAGCATCGCGCGGAACGTGGCGGGCTCGAGCGGCGCCTTGTTCTCTTCGAGCAGGGCAACGAAGCGCGACATGTGCGTGCCTTTCTGGTCGGCCGGCAGATGAACGTCGAGGTTCCACATGCCGACGCTCGGCTGGACGTCACCCGCGCCCGTCTTCACGGTGAGCGGATGGCGCACGGCCTTCACGCCCACGCGCTGGATCACGATCTGACGGGTATCGACGGAGCTTTGGACGTCCGGCATCACGAAGGCCGGGTTCATCTGATTCATGTTCTTATCCTCAAGCCGCGCCGAGTGCGGCGCGCAAATGGCAAACGCCGGCATGAGCCGGCGTTTGCTGGCGGAAAGCCGGGTACGAAACCCGCCCGCCAGTTCAAATGTGAATGGTCTGGCGCAAGGCGCCAATTAACCTGGAGCAGCCTCGATCGACCTTACGCGACGCGCATCACCGACTTGCCGGACACATTCGCCGCCTTGTCGAGAAAGCGTTCGCGAATGGACTTCGCGATCCCTGCTGCGTCGAGCCCACAGCCCGCCAGCAGCTTTGCCGGATCGCCGTGGTCGATGAAGCGGTCGGGGAGGCCCAATTGTAGTACGGGCTTGATAACCCCACTTTCAAGGAGGGCTTCCACGCAGGCCGAACCGGCGCCGCCCATGATGCAGCCTTCCTCCACGGTCACGATGTAATCGTGCGTTTCGGCGAGCTGTTTCACGAGTTCCGCGTCGAGCGGCTTCACGAAGCGCATGTTCGCCACGGTGGCGTCCAGCTCTTCCGCTGCGGCAAGTGACGGCGCAACCATCGTGCCGAACGCGAGAATCGCAATGCGGCTGCCTGCCGGCGCCTTGCTCTCGCGGCGGACTTCGCCCTTGCCCACCGGCAGCGCGGCCATCTGCTTGACGGTCGCAACACCCGTGCCCGCGCCGCGCGGGTAGCGCACGGCCGTCGGGCAGTCCTGCTGGAGCGCCGTGTAGAGCATCTGGCGGCATTCGTTTTCGTCGGACGCCGCCATGATCATCATGTTCGGAATGCAGCGCATGAACGCGAGATCGTAGGCGCCCGCGTGCGTCGCGCCATCGGCGCCGACGAGACCCGCGCGGTCGATGGCGAACACGACCGGCAGGTTCTGCAGCGCCACGTCGTGAATCAGCTGGTCGTAGGCGCGCTGCAGGAAGGTCGAGTAGATCGCGACCACGGGCTTCAGGCCCTCGGCTGCGATACCGCCCGCGAACGTCACCGCGTGCTGCTCGGCAATGCCCACGTCGTAGTAACGGTCCGGGAAGCGCTTTTCGAACTCCACCATGCCCGAGCCTTCGCGCATGGCCGGCGTGATGCCGATCACGCGGTGGTCGAGCTCGGCAGCGTCGCACAGCCATTCGCCGAACACCTGCGTGTAGGTCTTCTTCGCGGGCGTTGCCGACGGCTTGATGCCTTCAGCCGGGTTGAACTTGCCGGGACCGTGGTACAGGACCGGGTCGGCTTCGGCGAGCTTGTAGCCCTGGCCTTTCTTCGTCACGACGTGCAGGAATTGCGGGCCGCGCAGTTCCTTGATGTTCTGCAGCGTCGGGATCAGCGAATCGAGGTCGTGACCGTCGATCGGCCCGATGTAGTTGAAGCCGAATTCCTCGAACAGCGTGGCCGGCACGATCATGCCCTTCGCGTGCTCTTCGAGCTTGCGCGCGAGGTCGAGCACCGGCGGCGCATGGCGCAGCACGCGCTCCACGCCTGCGCGTGCGGCGGCGTAGAAGCGGCCCGACATGAGGCGCGCGAGATGGCGATTGAGCGCGCCCACCGGCGGCGAAATCGACATGTCGTTGTCGTTGAGGATGACGAGCAGCGGCACGTCGTCTTCGACGCCGCCGTTGTTCAGCGCCTCGAACGCCATGCCGGCCGTCATCGCGCCGTCGCCGATCACGGCGATGCCCATGGCGTTGTCGCCCTTGAGCTTGCTCGCCACGGCCATGCCGAGCGCCGCCGAGATCGACGTGCTCGAGTGCGCGGTGCCGAACGTGTCATACGGCGACTCGTCGCGTTTCGGGAAGCCCGAAATGCCGCCGAGTTGGCGCAGCGTCGACATCTGGTCGCGGCGGCCCGTCAGGATCTTGTGCGGATAGGTCTGATGGCCCACGTCCCAGACGATGCGGTCGCGCGGCGTGTCGAACACGTAGTGCAGCGCGATCGTCAGTTCGACCGTACCGAGGTTGGACGACAAGTGGCCGCCCGTTTGCGAGACGCTCTCGAGAACGAAGGCACGCAGTTCGTCGGCAAGCGGTTGCAACTGGCGGCGATCAAGGCGGCGCAAATCCGCCGGGTCGTCAATGGTTTTCAGCAAGTCGTACATCGTCGTTCCATTGTAGGAAAACTGGCGCTCCCGCACTTGTTCTGCGCATTACATCCCATTTCATGCGCGTGGGCGGGTTGGCGCGATCAGCTCACCCGGTTCACCACCAGGTCAGCGAGTTCGGCGAGGCGCTGTGCGCGCGCGCCGAACGGTTCGAGCGCCGCGTGCGCGTCGGCGCGCAACTGCTGCGCGAGTGCACGCGAGGCATCAAGACCGATAATCGACACGTAGGTCGGCTTGCCGTCCTTCGCGTCCTTGCCCGCGGTCTTGCCGAGCGTTGCGGAGTCGGCGGTGACGTCGAGAATGTCGTCCACCACCTGGAATGCGAGGCCCACGGCCGCTGCGTATTTGTCGAGCGCGGCAAGGCTTTGCGCCGAAGGCGTCTCGCCCGCAAGCGCCCCCATGCGGACCGCGGCGCGCAGGAGCGCGCCGGTCTTCAGGCGGTGCATGGTTTCGAGCTGCTCGCGGGTGAGCGAATGGCCCACGCTCGCGAGGTCAATGGCCTGGCCGCCGGCCATGCCGATCGAGCCGCTAGCCAGCGCGAGCTCGCGCACGAGCGAGGCCTGGCGCTCAGCGCTGAGCACATCGGACGTCAGCGCGACGAAGGCTTGCGACTGCAGCGCATCGCCCACGAGGAGCGCCGTCGGTTCGTCATATTTGACGTGTACGGTGGGTTTGCCGCGACGCATGTCGTCGTCGTCCATGCACGGCATGTCGTCGTGCACGAGCGAGTAGACGTGAATCATTTCGAGCGCGCAGGCCGCCGCGTCGAGCGCTTCGGGCGTGGCGTTCGTGAGTTCGCCCGCCGCATGGCACAGAAGCGGACGCACCCGCTTGCCGCCGCCCATCACGGCATAACGCATGGCGTCATGCAGCGGCGCCGGCAGCACGTCGGCAGCCGGCAAATAGTGATCGAGCGCGCTTTCGACCCGGTCGAGTACCTGCCGGGTCCATTGGTCAAATGTCATAGATCGTCGTCTCCGCCCGCTGCGGAGTCTGTCGTATTGAGGGGCACGGGCCGCAGCGTCTCGCCGTCGAGCACGCGCACCTGTTGTTCAACCTTTTCGAGCTGCTGCTGGCAGAAGCGCACGAGCGCCGCGCCGCGACGATACGCCGCTAGCGATTCTTCCAGGCTCAGGCTGCCGCCTTCCATGCGTGCAACGAGCCCGTCGAGCTCCGCAAGCGCCGCCTCGTAGCTGTCGGGCAGGGTTTCGCCCTCGGCCAGCCCGGCTGCGCTTTCGCCCGCGCCAGCGCGGTCTTTCGTTGCGGATTTCGCCATGAGTCGTCGCCAGAATGAAACAAGGCGGACATTCTACGGCAAAAGGTCCCTTTCGACCCGCTCCCCGGCTTGTGTACCCTCTCGACCACACACTCGGGGACAGTACAGATCGGCTCCAGACGGTCCGATTCCCCGTGCATTTGTCTCATATTTCCTGATTTTCTGCCGTCTTTCCGGTGTAATTTTGGCAAAAATCAGTCACTTAGCTACCCCATGACGGGGTAACCGGGTATAATCGCCGGCTCCCTAAATCGAATCTTCGATGGTTGGGTTGTTCACTGCTTTCACGTCTTCATCGGGAGTGGGAATGTCCAATCTGAGCAATGCATTGCAGCTGAAGTCTATCCACAGCCAGCTGCCAGTCACCGCTTATTTTGACGAAGCGCTACTCAAGCGCGAAATCGACACGCTTTTCCAGAAGGGTCCTCGCTACGTTGGGCACGAACTCATGGTGCCCGAGGCGGGAAACTATTTTGCGCTGCCTGGCGAGAAAGAAGGCCGCGTGCTCGTTCGCAACAAGAGCAACGAGATCGAACTGCTCTCGAACGTGTGCCGGCACCGCCAGGCCATCATGCTAAACGGTCGCGGCACGGCAGACAACATTGTATGTCCGCTGCATCGCTGGACCTATGACCTCAAGGGCGAACTGCTCGGCGCACCGCACTTCGCGGACAAGCCGTGTCTGAATCTGAACAGCTCGCCGCTGCAGAAGTGGAACGGGCTGCTCTTCGAATCCGCGGGCCGCGACGTCGCGCGCGATCTTGCACGCCTTGGGCCGGCGAAACACCTCGACTTTACGGACTATATGTTCGATCACGTCGAGGTCCACGAGTGCAACTACAACTGGAAGACCTTCATCGAGGTCTATCTGGAAGACTATCACGTCGTGCCGTTCCACCCGGGCCTCGGCAACTTCGTGTCGTGCGACGACCTCCAGTGGGAGTTCGGCGACTGGTATAGCGTGCAGACGGTCGGCGTGCACAATCACCTCGGCAAGCCGGGCAGCCCGACGTACCGCAAGTGGCACGACGAGGTCCTGCGCTTTCGCAATGGCGTGCCGCCCGAGTTCGGCGCGATCTGGATGGTGTACTACCCGAATCTCATGATCGAGTGGTATCCGCACGTGCTCGTCGTTTCGTGGCTGATCCCCCAGGGCACGCAGAAGACGACCAACATCGTCGAGTTCTATTACCCCGAGGAAATCACGCTGTTCGAGCGCGAGTTCGTCGAGGCCGAGCGCGCCGCCTATATGGAGACGGCCGTCGAAGACGACGAAATTGCCGAGCGCATGGACGCCGGCCGCCGTGCGCTCTTCGAGCGCGGCGTTTCGGAAGTCGGCCCGTACCAGAGCCCGATGGAAGACGGCATGCAGCACTTCCATGAGTTCCTGCGCCGCGAGCTGGGACCGATCTGATGCCCGGCAGGCGCAAGCCTCTGGCGATCATCGGCAACGCGGAACGCATGACGGAAAGACGGGCTTAGGCCCGTCTTTTTGTTTAGACTGACGGCATCGGGCCGTTGTATAGCTGGAGATGGCGGCCTTGCACGAATCAAGGAGCCGTCATGCCCCACACGCACTACACCACACTGATCTCGGCCGCCAATCTGCACGAACGCCTGACCGCCGCGCCGGGCAGCGTGCTGGTCTTCGACTGCCGCTTCGATCTCGCCGATCCCGCCGCCGGTGAAAATGGCTATGCGCTCGGCCATCTGCCCGGCGCGCAATACCTGCATCTGGACCGCGACCTCTCGGGCCCGAAGACCGGCAAGAACGGCCGCCACCCGCTGCCCGACCGTTCGGCGCTCGTCGCCACACTCTCGCTGCACGGGCTCAACGAAGGCCAGCAGGTCGTCGCGTACGACGCACAAGGCGGCGCCTACGCCGCGCGCCTGTGGTGGCTCTTGCGCTGGCTCGGCCACGACTCGGTGGCCGTGCTCGACGGCGGCCTCAAGGCATGGGAAGCAGCCGGCTTCCCGCTCGTGCGCGACGTGCCCACGCCCGCTCGCGGCACCTTCAAGGCCGGTGCACCGCTCCAGGTGACGATGGATGCGCAGGCCATCGTACGCAATCTCGCCACGCACGAACTCACGGTCGTCGACGCGCGCGCCGCCGACCGCTATCGCGGCGAGAACGAAACGATCGACCCGGTGGGCGGCCATATTCCTGGCGCGCGCAATCGGTTTTATCAGGACAACCTGACGGCAGACGGCCGCTTCAAGTCGGCGCATACGCTGCGCGAGGAATTCACCGCCGTGCTGCCCGGTATCACGCCCGAACACGTGGTCCTGCAATGCGGCTCGGGTGTGACCGCCTGCCACAACGCACTCGCGATGGAGATCGCCGGCCTGCACGGCGCGGCGCTCTACCCCGGATCGTGGAGCGAATGGAGCGCCGACCCATCGCGGCCGGTCGCCACGGGCCCCAACCCCTAAGCCGGGAGCCTGGAACCCGGCACGGCGTCAGCTCTCGCCGTGCTCCTCGAACCAGGCAATCGCGCGCTTCCAGCCGTCTTCGGCATCCGCCTTGCGATAGCTCGGGCGGTAGTCAGCGAAGAATGCGTGGCCCGCGTCGTTGTACACGACGATTTGCGAGCCGCGCCCGCCCTGCGGACCTTGCGCGATAGCGGCCTTCATCTGCTCGAGCGTGTCCTGCGGGATGCTCTGGTCCTGCAAGCCGTACATGGCGAGCACCGGCACCTGCAAGGTGTTCGCGAGATCGAGCGGATTGCTCGGCGCGTTCGCCGTGTGCGGTCCCGCCACGCGCCCATACCACACCACTGCCGCCTTGATGTGCGGGTCGTGCTCGGCATAGAGCCACGCATAGCGCCCGCCCCAGCAAAAGCCGTTCACGCCTACGCGCTTCGTGTCGCCGCCATGTTCGCCTGCCCAGGCAATGGCCGCGTCGATGTCGCCGATCACCTGCGCGTCGGGCACCTTGCTCGCGATGTTGTCGTTGATCTGCTGAATCGTCGGGTACGCCGAGGCATCGCCCTGGCGCACGAAGAAGTCCGGCGCGATGGCCAGATAGCCGAGCTTCGCGAAGCGGCGGCACACATCGGCGATATGCTCGTGCACGCCGAAGATCTCGTGGATCACGATGATGACAGGCAGATGCGTCTTGCCGCGCGGCTGCGCACGATACGCCGGGATGAGCGTGCCGCCCGACTGAAAGCCGATCTCGCCGGCTTCTAGACCTTCGCTGTCGGTGTGGATGGTTTGCGCGGAGACGGGCAGCACGGCAGCGGCGAATCCGCTGCCGAGCGCCGCCTTGATGAAAGTACGCCGGTTGAACGGCACGTGCGGGACGAGGCTATCGACTTCGGGTTTCAGCATGCAGCGCTCCTTTGAGGTCAAACTGCGAAAACAAGCAGAATAGCGCTGCGCGCCCCGCGCAAGCGCCGCTCAGTGCAGCTTCACACGCGGCAATGTCGTGCGGCGCAGCCAGTGCGCGAAGGTGTCGAGCACCATGCGCGCGTAGCCGTGCAGCGCCGCGATGTGCAGCCGGTACAGCGACATGTACATGAAACGGGCAAACAATCCTTCGATCAACATATTCCCGCCGATCAGCCCGCCCATCAGATTACCGACCGCGCTGAAGTGGCCAAGCGACACCAGCGAGCCGAAGTCGCGATAAGTGAACTCCTCCAGCGGCTTGCCAGCGAGCAGATTGCCAAGCGACTTGAACAGGAACGTGGCTTGCTGGTGCGCGGCCTGCGCACGCGGCGGCACACCGCGTTCGTGGCCCGGCCAATCACAGGCCGCGCAATCGCCGAGCGCGAAAATGTTGTCGTCGAGTTCCGTTTGCAGCGTACGGCGCACGATGAGTTGGCCGAGCTTGTTGACGGTGAGACCATCGAGCCGCGAGAGCACAGCCGGCGCGGTAATGCCCGCGGCCCAGACCGTGAGGTCCGCGCGCAGATTCTTGCCGCTTGCCGTGCGCACGACGCCCGGCGCGACCTCGGTCACGCGCTCGCCAGTCAGCAGCTTCACACCGAGCTTGTTCAGCAGCTCCGCCGTGGCCGAAGAAACGCGCTCGGGCAACGCAGGCAGGATGCGCGTGCCCGCCTCGATCAGCACGATGCCCACGTCGTGCCGCGGATCGAGCTTGTGCAGCCCATAGGCCGAAAGCACCTGCGCGGTGTTGCGCAACTCGGCGGAAAGCTCGACGCCCGTCGCGCCTGCGCCGATGATGGCCACTTGCACGCGCGGCTCGCCGCCTCCGTTCATGGCCGGTGTGAGATCGTCCGCCGTCACCTCCGCTGCGACGCTTTCGGGCGCCAGATGTTCGGCGCGCATGCACGCGGCGATCAGGCGCTTGCGAAAGCGCTCGGCCTGCTCGACGGTGTCGAGCGCGATGGAATTCTCGGCCGCGCCCGGCACGCCGAAAAAGTGCGTCGTGCTGCCGATGGCGAGCACCAGCGTGTCGTACTCCAGCACGCGCTCGGGCAGCATTTCCGCACCGTCTTCGTCGAGCACGCGCCCGAGCGTAATGCGCTTCGCCGCGCGGTCGAGCCCGGTCAATTCGCCCTGCTGGAACTCGAAGCCATGCCAGCGCGCCTGCGCCGGATATTCGAGCTGATGCGTGAACGGATCCATGCTGCCCGCCGCGACTTCGTGCAGGAGCGGTTTCCAGATATGCGTTGGATTGCGGTCGACCAGGGTGACCGATGCCGCTTGCGGCTTGCCCCGCTTCGCGCGCGCTTCGCCGTAACGATCGCCGAGCCGTGTTGCCAGTTCCAGCCCGCCTGCGCCTCCTCCCACAACGATAAAGCGATGCATAGACTCTCCGTGCATGTCGAAAGGCGATAGAAAGGCCGATGCATCGGCAACATCACGCGCGGGGCACCGGCCTTCGATCAAATCATTGTCGGCTGACGGAGCGCGCGGCGGCAACCCTTGCGGCGCGCATTCGCGACATCACGCACGCGAGGCTTGCCTTATCGCGCGCGTGCAGTTAGGTCTTTGTTGCGGTACAGCGCATTCAGTATGTACTTAGTAGAGCTGCACTAAGCACTGCAACGCGCCTTCAGCACGGCTTCAGTGCGCCTCTTCCCAGTTCTCGCCCACGCCCACTTCGGCTACGAGCGGAACCTTGAGCTGCGCCACCGAGCACATCAGTTCGGGCAAGCGCTTGCGCACTTCGGCGAGTTCGTCGCCCGGGACTTCGAGCACCAGTTCATCGTGCACCTGCATGATCATCTTCGTGCCGATCTTGCGTTCGTCGAGCCACTTCTGCACCGCGACCATGGAAAGCTTGATGAGGTCGGCGGCCGTGCCCTGCATGGGCGCGTTGATGGCGGCACGCTCGGCGGCCTGGCGGCGCGGGCCGTTGCCGCCGTTGATCTCGGGCAGCCACAGACGGCGGCCGAACACGGTCTCCACATAGCCGCGCGACTTCGCATCCATGCGCGTTTCGTCCATGTAGCGCGCCACGCCCGGATAGCGCGCGAAATAGCGGTCGATATAAAGCTTCGCCGCGTCGCGCGTAATGCCGAGATTCGATGCGAGCCCGAACGCGCTCATGCCGTAAATCAGGCCGAAATTGATGACCTTCGCGATGCGCCGCTGGTCCGAGCTCACTTCGAGCGGCGTGACGCCGAACACCTCGGCCGCCGTGGCGCGGTGAATGTCGTCGCCGCGCGCGAACGCCGCGAGCAGCGACTCGTCGCCCGAGATATGCGCCATGATGCGCAGTTCGATCTGCGAGTAGTCGGCGGAAACGATCTTGTGACCCGGCGGCGCGATGAACGCTTCGCGAATGCGGCGCCCTTCGCCCGTGCGCACGGGGATGTTCTGCAGATTCGGATCGTTCGACGCCAGACGGCCCGTGACCGCCACGGCCTGCGCGTAGTTCGTGTGCACGCGGCCCGTTTGCGCATTGACCATGCGCGGCAGCTTGTCGGTGTACGTCGACTTGAGCTTGGCAAGACCGCGATGCTCGAGCAGGATCTTGGGCAGCGGGTAATCTTCGGCGAGCTTTTGCAGCACTTCTTCGTCGGTGGAAGGCGCGCCGCTAGGCGTTTTCTTCACAACCGGCAGTTGCAGCTTCTCGAAGAAGATCTGGCCAATCTGCTTGGGCGAACCGAGGTTGAATTCGCCGCCCGCGAGCGCATACGCTTCCTGTTCGAGCGCGATGAGCCGCACGGCGATTTCCGCGCTCTGCTTTTCGAGCCGTTCGGTGTCGATGAGCACACCGTTGCGCTCCATCTTGCGCAGCACGCGCGACGTAGGCAATTCGATGTTGCGATACACGTAATCGAGGCCCTTCTCCGGCGCGATCTGCGGATAGAGCGCGCGGTGCAGTTGCAGCGTGACGTCGGCGTCTTCGGCAGCGTATTCGGCGGCCTTTTCCAGCGAGACATCATCGAAGCCGATCTGCTGCGCGCCCTTGCCTGCCACCTCTTCGTACTTGATCGTCTTGATGCCGAGATGGCGCAGCGCGAGGCTGTCCATGTCGTGACTGCGATGCGATTCGAGCACATACGATTCGAGCAGCGTGTCATGCTCCACGCCGTTCAGCTCGATACCGTAGTTCGCGAGCACCTGCTCGTCATACTTCATGTGCTGGCCGACTTTCTTGTGCTTCCCGCTTTCGAGCCACGGCTTCAGGCGCGCGAGCACTTCGTCGAGTGGCAGTTGATCGGGCGCGTCCGGGCCGCGATGCGCGAGCGGCAAATACGCGGCCACGCCCGGCTCCGTCGAGAACGACATGCCAACGAGCTTCGCGACCATCGGATCGAGCGCCGTGGTTTCGGTGTCGAACGCCGTGAGTTCGGCGGTCTCGATTCTCTTGAGCCACGTATCGAACTGCGGCCACGTCTGGATCGTGTCGTAATGGCGCGGCGCATCGACGAAAAGCGCGGGCTGCACGATCGCGTCTTTCTCAGGGGCGTCGCCTTGGGTTGCGGCGGGCACCGTTTCGCTCTGCTGGCTCGCTTCGGTCACTTCGCGCAGCCAGGTCTTGAAACCGTGGCGCGCGAAGATATCGCGCAGTTCTTCGCGCGCTTCGGGGCGCGTGGCGAGCGACGCTTCGATCGTCTCGAGATGCGGCGCGAGGTCACAAGCCGTTTCCACCGTGACGAGCTTGCGCGCCATCGGCAGGAAGTCGAGCGCGTCGCGCAGATAGCCGCCCACGGCGCCCTTGATTTCGTCCGCATGCGCGATCACGCCATCGAGCGAATCGTATTGCGTGAGCCACTTCACCGCGGTCTTCGGGCCGCACTTGTTCACGCCCGGCACGTTGTCGACGGTGTCGCCAATGAGCGAGAGATAATCGATGATGCGCTCGGGCGGCACGCCGAACTTCGCGATCACGCCTTCGCGATCGAGCGTTTCGTTCGTCATCGTGTTGATGAGCGTGACGTGGTCCGTGACGAGTTGCGCCAAGTCCTTGTCGCCCGTGGAAACGATGACCTTCATGCCGCGCTTTTCCGCCTCGCGGGCGAGCGTGCCGATCACGTCGTCGGCCTCGACGCCTTCGATCATCAGCAACGGCCAGCCGAGCGCGCGCACCGCCGTGTGAATGGGCTCGATTTGTGCTGCGAGCGGCTCGGGCATGGAAGGCCGGTTGGCCTTGTACTCGGGGTACCAGTCGTCGCGGAACGTCTTGCCCTTTGCATCGAACACGCACGCGCTATACTCTGCCGTAACGTCCTTGCGCATGCGACGCAGCATGTTGATGATGCCGTATAGCGCGCCCGTCGGTTCGCCGTCGGGACCGCGCAGGTCCGGCATCGCATGGAAGGCCCGATAGAGATAGCTAGAACCGTCGACCAGCAGCAGGGTCTTCCCTTCCAGCTCATTTTGTAGCTTCGTTTCCACGCGTAGTTCTTCAGGCATTATGGACAAGAGAAAAGTGATTCCGAGTCTGCGTTCACTCGCAGATCAAGAGCGCGCGACGGCCAAGAAGGCGCGCGCATCGTGGCAGATGTTCACGATTATGGCAGAGTTTATTGAGGCGACCGAGTACCTGTCCGAGATCCGGCCAGCGGTCAGCATCTATGGCTCCGCCCGCCTGAAACCGGAGTCGGAGTACTACCAGCTCGCCAGCACGATCGCGCGAAAAGTCTCGGACGCGGGCTTCGCCGTGATCTCCGGTGGCGGCCCCGGCATCATGGAAGCCGCGAACCAAGGCGCGCATGCGGGCAAGTCGCCTTCGGTGGGCCTGAACATCGAGTTGCCGCACGAGCAGTCGGGCAACCAGTGGCAGGACATTTCGCTGCGTTTTCGCCATTTCTTCACGCGCAAGGTCACGTTCGTGAAGAACTCGGACGCCGTGATCGTCATGCCCGGCGGCTTCGGCACGCTCGACGAACTGGCCGAGGTGCTCACGCTCATCCAGACGAAAAAGTCGCGTCACGTGCCCATCATTCTGGTGGGCAGCACGTTCTGGAAAGGCCTGCTCGACTGGTTCCGCTCGGCGCTGGTGCCAATGGGCCTCATCAATCCCGAAGACATGGACTTGATGCAGGTGATCGACGACCCGGACCAGGTGCTCGAAGCCGTTCTCAAGTTCTACGAAGATGCGGACACCGCCGAAGATGCCGGCAAGGAACACCCGGCGCGCCGCGACCGTGACCGCGACTCCGACGAAGACCGGATGTTCTACCTCTGATGCAGCGCTTCAAGCGCAGCGTGTGGATGGCTTGCGGTTAATGTTTTCGTAGGCCTGCGCACCGCTCGCGCTTGAGCGCTTCACACTCCTCATGCTTTCTCCGCGCTTGCGGGCACGCCGGACGCACCGAGCGGCGCCCGCGCGCTCGCCTGTTCCTCCAGCCAGCGGCAAAACTGCGAGACGAGCGGCGCTTGCGCCACCTCGCGGCGCGCCACCCACCAGTAACCGCGCGCGTCGAGATGCGGCCCTGCCAGCGGGGTGACGAGACGCCCTGAAGCGAGTTCGTCGTCGAGCAGCGGCAGCGGGCCGAGCGCCACGCCAAGACCATCCACGGCAGCCTGCAAGGCCAGGTAGAAGTGGTCGAACGACTGCTTCTTCCGGCATTTGGCCTTCACCCCCGCGGCCGCAAGCCAGGTACGCCACGCATCGGGACGCGTGTCCGAATGCAGCAGCACATGGCGCGCAAGATCGCTCGCCTGGTGAATCGGCGCGCGTTTGAGCAGGGCCGGGCTGCATACCGGCAGTTCCATCTCATCAAGGAAATGACCGGCCTCGCAGTCGGGCCAGTGGGCCGGACCGCGCCGCACGGCCACGTCGAAGCCTTCGAGCGTCTCGACTGGCGCGTTCGAGGTGGACAGGCGCAACTCGACGTTCGGCGCGAGACGCTGAAACTGCGAGAGCCGCGGCAACAGCCATTTCATCGCGAAGGTAGGCAGCGCATTCACGCGCAGCACGTGCACCACGCCCGTGTCGCGCAATTGATTCGTTGCGCGCGCGATGTCGTCGAATGCCGATTGCACAGCGGCCAGGTAGCGCCGCCCGTCCTCGGTCAGCGCGACCCGCTTGCCGTGACGATGAAACACCTGCACGCCGACCCACGCCTCGAGCGCGGCCACCTGCCGGCTGATGGCACCGTGAGTCACATTGAGCTCGCCCGCCGCGGCGGAGAAGCTGTTGTGCCGCGCTGCGGCTTCGAACGCGCGCAGCGCGGGAAAGGGAGGAAGGGAGCGTGCCATCCTTGTGAGTGTAGATCACAAGAGCGCGCCATAGAAATCGTTTTGCCGCGCGCGCGATTGGGCTTAATCTCCGAACTTGCCTCAGAGGTCCCTTCCATTCATGAAACAACCCATCTCATCGCCCGCCGCTACCGCTGCCGCGACCGGCACGGACGACGGCCTGCACACGCCCACGGTGCGCGATCTGTTCTACGGCTTCCTCGGTCTCGGCTTCACATCGTTTGGCGGCGCCCTGCCATTGGCGCGCCGCACCATCGTCGAGCAGCGCCGCTGGCTCAGCGCCAGCGAGTTCACCGACCTGCTAGGCCTTTGCCAGTTCTTGCCGGGCGGCAACGTCATCAACCTGTCGGTTGCGCTCGGCATGCGATTTCAGGGTTGGCGCGGTGCGCTCGCGGGCATTCTCGGCCTGATCGCGGGTCCGTCGCTCGTCGTGATCGGGCTTGGCGTGCTCTACGAGCGCACGCAAAACGACCCGCACGTGCGGCACTTGTTCGTGGGGCTCGCCGCGGCGGCCGCCGGGCTGCTCGTCTCGATGGCGCTGAAGATCGTGCTGCCGCTGCGGCGCGATCCCGCCGCGGCCGTCGTCGCCGCGCTCGGCTTCGTGGCCATTGCCGTGCTGCGCACGCCCCTTTTGCCCACCATGCTCGTGCTGACGCCAGTCGGCATCGCGCTCGCGGCCCGCGCGGCGCGCAAGGAAGGAGGCTCGCAATGACCGCCACACTCGTTGCGCTCGCTGCAATCTTCAGCCAGCTCTCGCTGCTCGCATTCGGCGGCGGCAACACGATCCTGCCCGAGATGCAGCGTCAGGTCGTCGAGGTGCACCACTGGATGCCCGCAAGCGAGTTCAGCGCGCTCTTCGCGCTTGCCCAGGCCGCCCCGGGGCCGAACATGATGGTCGTGACGCTGGTGGGCTGGCACGTGGCCGGCTGGGCGGGCATGCTGGTTACGTCGATTGCGAAGTTCGGACCGTCGTCGCTCGTCACGATCGCCGCGCTGCATGCCTGGGACCGCTTCAAGGACCGCCCGTGGCGGCGCATCGCGCAAAAGGGGCTCGTGCCGGTAACGGCGGGCCTCGTGGCCGCGAGCGCGGTGCTGATTGCGAAGGCTTCAGATCCTTCGTGGATCGCGTGGGCAATTACCGGCGTGTGCGCCGTGCTCGCGTTTCGCACGAAGATTCACCCGCTGTGGCTGCTTGGCGCGGGGAGTCTGATCGGGTTGTTGGGGTTTGGGCAGTGAAGTGACGGCGGGGGTTGGGGAGGGTGCGATTCAGGCTTCCTCGATATTCACCATCCACGCCGCACGCCTGCCGCCGATTGCAACCAGCGCGACCAGTGCGATTCCGATCAATGCCATGCACAGGGTCAGCGCGAGAATGACGGCCTCCGTTCCCAGGCGCGACGCGCAGAGCCCAACCAGCAGCCCGGCAAGCGGCTGGGTCAGATTGTTGAGTAGTGCGATCAGACCCACTGTCTTGCCGAAGTCCTCCGCGGGAATCAGCCGTTGCCGCACCCCGCGCATGAATACGCTGAACATCTTGTCAAAGCCGATGACCGCGACAAAGCCTGCGACATAGACAAAAGGCAGCGATTTCCACCCCGTCAACAGACCGCCTAGCACGATCAGCAGATAGGAGACCGCGCCCGATACGCGCGCGGGCAGCTTCACATGAGCGACGAACATCAGCACGACGACCGTTGCGATCGAGCCGGCCACCTGCAGCCACGCATAGGCTGAAGCCGTCTGACCATACACCCCCGTGAACATGGCCGCCGATGTCGCGAGCGTCACGCCAATGACGAGATTCACCCCAGCCGCAAGCAGGATCATTTCCAGCAAGCCGGGTATCGCGACGATGTGCACGAGCGCAATGCGATACGGGACGAGCCAGTTCAGGCGAGGCTGCGCTTGATCGAACACCGGCACCTGCTGCCCCGCAGCCCAAAGTGAAAACGCGATATCGGACACGAGGAAAATCGCGGCTGCGGCCAACACCACGTACTCCCAGCCCGAAACGCCCAGTAAGCCCGCTGCAGCGAGCGGTCCCAGGACGGTCCCCAACTGATCCGCGATCTGCGTGTACGAGAGACTTTTACGGTAAGCGTCGCCCTGAAAGATGCGCGGCAACATGGCTTCGCGAGCCATGAAGCCTTGCGTCGTGAGCACGCCCGCGCCCGCCGAAATGACGATGAGCCACACGAGGCTGCCGTGTATCGCGAAAGCAAGCACGCCGCCAACGCAGACGATCGAGCGCCAATGCTGACTCCAGCGAATCAGCTTGAGCGTCGAAACACGGTCGCAAAGCGCACCGCAGACCGGAAAGGCCGCATAGCGCGGCAACGCTTCGCAGAAGAATGCGATGCCCGACCATGCAGCGCTCCCCGACAGCTTGAATACGACAAGCGGCACGGTGAATAGCAGGATCTGATCCGCGAGTCGCGTGAGCAGCAGTGAGAGGTAGAGGAGTCTAAGGTGCCCGCGCACGCCTGCGTTCCTGTCAGGTAAGCGAGAACGACAAGACAAACCGGCGGCGAGCCTGTGGCCAGCCGCCGTCGTTCAAGACGCGCCTACTGAAACGCCACCTCCGCGAAACTGCGCAATTTCCGGCTATGCAGCTTGTGCAAGCCGTTCGTGCGCAGAATCTCCATCGCCTTCACACCGATCTGCAAATGCTGATCGACCTGCGCGCGATAGAACGAATCGGCCATGCCCGGCAGCTTGAGCTCGCCGTGCAACGGCTTGTCGGAAACGCATAGCAAGGTGCCGTACGGCACGCGAAAGCGGAATCCGTTCGCGGCGATGGTCGCGCTTTCCATGTCGAGTGCGATCGCGCGGCTCTGCGAAAGACGCAGCACCGGCTCGCGATGATCGCGCAGCTCCCAGTTGCGGTTGTCCACGCTCGCCACCGTCCCCGTGCGCATCACGCGCTTGAGTTCCACGCCGTCGAGCTTCGTGACGTCCGCGACCGCCCGCTCGAGCGCGAGCTGCACTTCCGCGAGCGCCGGAATGGGCACCCACAGCGGCAAATCGGCGTCGAGCACGTGATCCTCACGCACATAGCCGTGCGCGAGCACGTAGTCGCCCAGGCGCTGCGTATTGCGCAGGCCCGCGCAGTGGCCAAGCATGATCCACGCATGCGGGCGCAGCACGGCAATGTGATCGGTGATCGTCTTCGCGTTCGACGGGCCCACGCCGATGTTGATCATCGTGATGCCGCTGCCGTCTGCGCGCTTGAGGTGGTAGGCCGGCATTTGCGGCAGGCGCGCCGGCGCCGTGCCCTCGTCGTCCTGCTCGCCCAGGTTCGCGTTGTAGGTGACCACGTCGCCGGGCTCGACGAACGAGGTGTATTCGCTGCGGTAGTTGCGCAGGTCGGCGTCGTCGGTATGCGCCATCATTGCGCGGCCGAGCTTCACGAACTCGTCGATATAGAACTGGTAGTTCGTGTAGAGCACGTAGTTCTGAACGTGCGTGGGCGACGTCGCCGTGTAGTGCTTGAGCCGGTGCAGCGAGAAGTCCACACGCGGCGCGGTGAAGAGCGCAAGCGGATGCGGCTCGCCCGGCTCCGGCTCGTAGGTGCCGTTCACAATGCGGTCGTCGAGCTGCGCGAGATCGGGCACATCGAACACGTCACGCATGGCGAAGAGGCGTTCGCGGTCGAGATCGCCTTCGAGGTGGATGCCTTCGGCGAACGCGAAGTGCACGGGAATCGGCTGATCCGACACGCCCACTTCGATAGCCACGTGATGGTTCTTCGCGAGCAGGCGCAACTGCTCGCGATAGTAATTGCCGAACAGGTCGGGCCGCGTGACGGTGGTCTCGAACACGCCTGGGCCGGCCACGAAACCGTACGAGCGGCGCGAGTCGATATGTGTGTTGACGTTGGTGCGGATGCGCACGAACGGGTAGCACGCGCGCACGCGACGGTCGAACGCCTCGCCGCGGCGATAGCGCGCAAACGCGTCGCGCAGGAAAGACGTATTCGCTTCGTAGATGCTCGAGAGGCGCGCCACGGCGTCGGCGGCGTCGTCGAAAGATTCGTCCGGGAAGTCGTGCGCCGGCGTCATGAGGGGCCGCAGGTAGTCGTTCTTCATCTTCGTTCGCCTCTCCGTTTGATGGGTCCACATTACCACGGAAGCCAGGAATTTCTGGCGACGAACCTCGCCGCGCCCAGGGCTTTTGCCACACCGGCCACGCGCGGGCTGCGGGCGCCGCGCACCGCCCGCCGGGCGCGGGCCGCAGCGCTTGCGCGACATGGGGCGAAGCGCCCGGATTTGCTAGAATTGGGGCATCCCATCGGAGAATGACCATGAAGTCGCACCTTCTTGCCGCCGTCGCGGTGACGCTCGCTTTCAGCGGGGTCGCCATGGCCGCGCCGGCCGACGACGCAAAGACCGCCGTCGAGGCACAATCCGCGCAGTCCGAGAACGAACGCGCGGGGCTGCCCGACCTGGCCGCGATCAACAACCAGCCGGCTGCACGCGTCACCTCGAAGGTCAACATCAACGACGTGCCGCGCGTGCCCAGCTATCACGAAGTGAGCCGCAACGGCACCGAAATCACCGAATACCGCGACAAGGGCAAGCCCGTCGAGATCAACGTGCATTCGAACTTCGGCACGCGCTACACGATGAGCGCGAACCCCGACACCTCGCCGCAAGTGCGCAACAACGGCCAGGCCAGCACGCGCCTGCCGTCGATCAACCTGCATTACTGAGCCATCTGAGCGCGGGCATGCCTTTATGAGGCATCTCCGCGCCACCGCCATGTGCGCCGCCCCATAAGCCGGGCCAACGCCATCGCGCCTGAGCCGGACACGCTCGCAAACCCCTCGGGCAGCACTTCGCAGCGTTCGCCGACCCGCCAATACCACTCAACCGACCTTCTTGCATGGCCGTCTTCACCGCTGTCACCGACCAAGAGCTTGCCCAATGGCTGCGCGACTACGATCTCGGCGATGTCGTCGAATTTCGCGGCATCCAGTCCGGCATTGAAAACAGCAACTTCTTCCTGACGACGACGCGCGGCGATTACGTCCTGACGATCTTCGAAAAGCTGACGGCCGAACAACTGCCGTTCTACCTCGACCTGATGCGGCACCTCGCCTCGCATCGCGTGCCGGTACCCGACCCCATGCCGCGCAAGGACGGCGCGCTCTTCGGCCTGCTGCACGGCAAGCCCGCGGCCATCGTCTCGAAGCTCGAAGGCAAGCCTGAACTCGCGCCCGGCGTGGAGCACTGCGCGGAAGTGGGCCAAATGCTCGCGCGCATGCATCTGGCGGGCCGCGACTACCGCGGCGACCAGCCGAACCTGCGCAGCCTGTCGTGGTGGGAAGAAACGGTGCCGACGGTGCTGCCGTACCTCACCGACGCCCAGCGCTCGCTCCTCACGAGCGAACTCGACCACCAGCGCGCGTTCTTCGCCTCGGCCGACTATGCGGCGCTGCCGGGCGGTCCGTGCCATTGCGACCTGTTCCGCGACAATGCGATGTTCGCGCACTCGCATCCGGCGCCGGGGCACGAAGTTCGGTTGGGCGGCTTTTTCGACTTTTATTTCGCCGGCTGCGACAAGTGGCTGTTCGACGTCGCTGTGACCGTGAACGACTGGTGTGTCGACCTCGCCACCGGCAAGCTCGACACGGCGCGCGCCGACGCGCTTTTGCGCGCCTACCAGACCGTGCGCCCATTCACGCCCGAAGAAGCCCGGCACTGGATGGACATGCTGCGCGCAGGTGCGTACCGCTTCTGGGTCTCGCGCCTGTATGATTTCCACCTGCCCCGCTCGGCCGAACTGCTCAAGCCGCACGATCCCGGCCACTTCGAGCGCATCCTTCGCGAGCGCCTCGCTGGCAGCGAGGCCGGCTCCCATCACGCCTTGCCCCATCGCCCATGCAACTAATTGAAGTCCCCGCGAAGACGGGCTACGTCTGGTTCCGCCAGGGTATCTGGCTGTTCCGCCGCAATCCGCTCGCGTTTCTCACGCTGTTTTTCGCCTATTTGCTGGCGATGACGCTGATTTCCGCCATTCCCGTGATCGGCGGCGTGCTGCCGCTCCTGTTCGTGCCCGGCGTGGCCGTCGGCTTCATGGCGGCGTGCCGTGACACGATCGCGGGCAAGCCGGTGTTCCCGACCATCCTGATCGACGGCTTTCGTTCGTACGGCAGCAACGTGGCGAAGCAGCTTCTGGTGCTCGGGGCGATTTACGTGGTGGCGATGTTGCTGGTGCTGGCCGCGTCTGCGTTCGTGGACGGCGGCGCGCTATTGCGCCTGATGACGATCGGCGGCGACCTCGACGCCGAAGCGCTCGCCAACAGCGACGTGCCGCTTGCGGTGCTCGCCTCGCTGCTCTGCTACGTGCCGGTGTCGATGCTGTTCTGGTTCGCGCCCGTGCTCACGGCATGGCACGACGTGCCGCCCGTGAAGGCCATGTTCTTCAGCATCGTGAGCTGCTGGCGCAACAAGGGCGCATTCATGGTGTACGGCGCGCTGTGGTTCGCGGTCTCGACCGTTGTATCGATCGGCTTGTCAACGCTGCTGCGCGCGCTCGGCGCGGGCGACTTCACGGTGGCGATCCTGATGCCCGCGCTCATCATCGTGACGACGATGCTCTATTGCTCGTTCTACGCGACCTATCGCGGCTGCTACGGTGTGCAGGAAAAGCAACCCGCCGAAATGCCGGATTCGGGCCGCTGAACGGCGCGGCGATCCAGTACTCGTCACGCACGCTTGAACGCAAAAACGGCGCCTTGGGCGCCGTTCTCATCTTGCCCCTTCATTATATAGAGGGGCACAGCATTCCTGCTTAGCCGTAGTGATTCATCCACGACGGGTGACGCGTGGTCTTCTCGCGATCCATCTTGCGCATGCGGAATTCGAGATCGTAGATGTCGACGGACTCCGCGAGATACGCTTCCTCGCGCTGCTGGCGGCGAGCTTCGGCGGTTTCGGAGAGGAACAGGAAAAGTCGGCTGAGCAGGTACATGATTTGGCCCTTCTTTGACGGGCACGTGCCCGCGAATCGAATGAAGCCATTATAGGGTAAACCCTGTTAAGGGTAAACCCCTAAGTTGCCCGCACACGCGTTTAACCTGCGTCCTGCGTCAATTCGTCGTCATAGGCCTCGTCGATCGCCTCGCGCCGATGAGCCTCGAAAAAGTCCCAGATCAGCGTGCTCGCGTCCGGTCCCGTCGACGAATGGAACGGCACGGTGTCGTCGCCGCCGCTCCAGGCGTGGTCGAGGTCCGCCACGCGGCACAGCCGCACGACGCTCGCGCCGTCGAGTTCGTAGTCCTGCTCGCGATAGCCGTCCTTGAACGTCTCGTGCGACACGACGCCCTGACGCACGCCGCGCGAATCCGCAAGACCGTTCAAGCGCAGCAGTTGCACCGCGAGCTGTTCCGCATTCACGGGCGCGACGACCGCATCGGCGTCGCCCTGCACGACGATCGCCGGCATGCCCGGGTGAATGCGGGCGCCCAATTGAGTGTCGACGAGCGCCACCGGATCGTGGTGCACGCCGCGCCGCATCACGTCGAGCGCGCTCACGCCGGAGCGTGCCTCACCGAAAGCGGGGCCGGAATGCAGTGCGATAGCTGCAAAGCGGCTGGGCGAGCGCACCGCGAGCAGCATGGCGAGCCCTGCGCCCGCCGACAAGCCCGCCAGATAGACGCGCGAGCGGTCGAATCCATGCTCCTCGACGAGCGTATCGACCAGAGAAACAACGGCCGCTGCCTCACCGCCGCCCGCCGCGTCGCGCGAGTCGTACCAATGCCAGCATTGGTGCGGGTGCGCGCGCTCGGACTGCTCGGGATAGACCACCGCAAACCCATGGCGGTCGGCGAGCAGATTCATGCGCGTGCCTTCCGCGAAAGAGTCCATCGACTGCTTGCAGCCATGCAACATCACGACGAGCGGCATGCCCTTCGTCTTGTGTCCCGGCGGCAGATAGAGCCCGTAAGGCAGCGAGCGCCCGGCATGCAGGGCGTTCGCCGGTACAAGGTGCTCGGCGCGCTGCCATTCGCCTGCGGCCCAGGCGGCCGCTCGCGGGCCCACGCGCGACTCGCGCACCGGCGCGCCGCTGCGCGCCTGCGCCGGCGTAACCTGCTTCGCCGCCTGATCGGCTGCGGCCTGAGCGGCGCGCCAGATTGCCTGCGGCTGGGGCATGTCGATCCCCGCGCCCTTCAGGGCGTCGCGGGTAGCCCGGGTCTGGATGGCGAGCAGACGTCGCATGCCACCTGCCCATAGCTTCGTCAGATTTTTCGTCATCTATGGCCTCGTAAAAGGGTCTGACACATCGTGGCGTTTTGCCGCGATCCGTCGTTGTGCAACGCACAATAACACCATTTGGACGCGGCTGCAGATCGGATCAGTTCGATTCCGTCCTTGCGTGCGTTCGACGGGGCACGCCTGCGTTTATGCGACGCAGCTATACTGGATACTTGTCTCGCGCGCGTGTCAGCCAGCCTGGCGGCTCGCGCGTTGAGTCGCTATCAGGTAGCGACTCGCCACCTGCAATCCCTGGATCTTGTTCAGAAAGCCGGCAGTACGGACTCATGCCAGATTTACCGATTCACCTTTGGTACTCGATTACCAACCTCGGCGGCGCAGGCCTCACCCTGCCGCTCGCGTTGGCTATCGCGCTGTGGCTCGTGGTCGGCTACTCGTGGCGCATGGCGGCGAGCTGGATGCTCCTGCTCGGCGTGGCAATCGGCCTCGTGACGCTCACCAAGATCGCGTTTCTGGGCTGGGGCGTAGGGGTAAGAGAACTGGACTTCACGGGTATCAGCGGCCACGCCATGCTTTCCGCCGCCGTCTATCCCGTTGCGTTTTTCCTGGTGCTGCAAGGCACGCCATCCTTCGTGCGCGCCGCAGGCGTGACCGTTGGGCTCGCGGTGGGGCTCGCGGTAGCGCTCTCGCGCGTGGTGCTCGACGCCCATTCGCCTTCCGAGGCTGTCACGGGCTGTGTGGTCGGGGCGCTTACCGCGCTGGTGTTCGTGCGGTACTGGTGGCGAGCGCAGGCTCAGCGAATTTCGGCGGCGGTCGTCGCGCTGAGCCTCGCGGCGCTCACTGTCGCATTGCACAACGTGCACGTGCCCACGCACCGCTGGGTCACGAACATCGCGCTGACGGTTTCGGGCCACGACCGGCCCTATGTGCGCGCCAAATGGAAGGCCAACCGCGTCAACCGGGCCCCCGTCGCGCCCATCTCTCAAACCCGCAACGGTCTCACGCCGCCCCCGCAACGCCGCGCCTGATCCCGCCGCCTCGCTGACCGCACCACCCCGGTTAGCCGCTGCCCAGACGCTCAGCCGGTCACACCCAGCAGCACACTCGAAGCCTTGAACACGGCTGTCGCCGCTTGACCTGCGGCGAGTCCGAGCGCGTCCACGCTCGCGTCGGTCACGATCGCAGCGATGACGATGCCGCCCGGCATGGCAAGCGTCACTTCGGCGTTCACGGCGCCGCGCCGCACGACTTCGATCGTCCCGCTCAGCCGGTTGCGCGCCGAAAGCCGCGCCGCATCCGCCGCACTCGCGACCAGCACGACCGAAGTCGCCTTCACGAGCGCCACCACGGGCGCACCTTCCGCAAGCCCCAAGGCCTCGGCGCTTTCTCGCGTGACCGTCGCGACGAGCGCCTCGCCACCGGGCAGCGCAATCGACACCTCGTCGTTCACTACACCCCTCACGATTGCCGAAACGGTGCCAAAAAGCTGATTGCGCGCGCTCGTGCGCATGGCGAAGCGCCCGAGTACGGCCAGATCGCGCGCGAAACCGCCAGCCGGTGCATCGTCGCCTTCGTTCGAAACGGCCCCGAGCGCGTGCGCCGCATGCTCGATAAAGCGCTGGTGCTCGCGCTCGATGGCGCGAAACGTCTCGACGAGCCGCAGCGCCCGCGGCGTGAGCGTCGTTCCGCCGCCGCCCTTGCCGCCCGTCGCGCGCACCACTAGCGCCTCGCCCGCGAGATTGTTCATGACGTCGACGGCGTCCCAGGCGCCCTTGTAGCTCATGCCGACCGCTTTCGCCGCGCCTGTGATCGAGCCAGTCGCGTGGATCGCTTCGAGCAGCGCGATGCGCGCCGCGCCGCCGAGCATCTGCTGGCCGGACTGAAACCAGACCGAGCCGCCCAGACCCAGTTCCGGCGCCTCGGAGGATTGGGATGTGTCTGTGGAACCGGCATCTGCGTGGCCGGCGCCGGTGGATGGGGAGTGCGAGTCAGTGGGATTCATCATGCGCAATACGAGCAAAAACAAGACAAACAAGCGACGGTTCGGCGTGGCTCGCCAAAATCCGCCAGCGTTTATAGAGACGCGCCTCAGGCACCGCGCGGCACCTTCGGCTCGCCCAGTTCGCGCAACAGGCGCTCACCTTCCTTTGCGGTATAGCGCTTGACGGCCTCGCACCAGCCACGAGCGAACCCAAGCTGATACGGCTCGGCATCCATGCGCTCGAGATAGCGCAGGGCCACTGCCGCGTCGTTGCCGTCGCCGAGCACGGTCTGCAGCCGCGCGAGCGAGCGCGCCACCTCCACGCGCGTGCGGCGCGACGTGAGCGTGGCGAAGAATTCGATCGTGTAACGCAAATACTTCGCGTTGATGCGTGCGCGATGGCGGCTCGCCTCGTCGATGGCGGTGAGCTTTTGCGTGCTCGCGAGCCGCTCGTAGTAGCGCCGCACGCGCTTCTTCGCGTGGCGGTGCAGCGAGCGCCCACCGGCGCCGGCGTCGCTCGCGCGCCGCGCGAGCGTGTCGAGCCACCGGAGCCACGCCAGCGCCACCCGCGCGTAGCGCGGCGACGCCAGCCCCTCGCGCAGCCGCGCCCGCGCGGCGAGCCGTTGCGCGTTCGCCTCTTCGCGAATCGCGTTCCAGCGCCCCGGCTCGACGTCGGCGGCGGCGAGCGCCGGCAGCGTCGATTCGACGAAGACGTCGCGGTCGCGCGCATCGCCGAGCAGGCCGCCCAGCCATTTGAGCTCCGGCTCGATGCGCGTTTCCCAGGCCTCGTCGCACCAGCGCGAGAAGATGCGCATGGCGGTACGCAACCGCCGCTGCGACACGCGCATCTGATGGATGAACTCGCCGTTCGTGCTGTCGCGCACGCCCGCGTCATTGCCGAACCACTGCGCGCTGATGTTGCGCCCGATCGCCACGAGCGCGGCTTCAGCGGTGGCCGCGCTGCCGAGATCCACGGCTTCGGCTTTGATGGCAGCGGCGTCGCCGGTCACGCTGCCCGAGGCGGCGCGCTCGAGCGCGTCGGTCAAGCGCACGAACGCGGGTAACGCCTCGATCAAGTCGCCGGCGCAGGCAAAAAGCGCGTCGACGACAGGCCGCTCGTCCTCGCCATCGGGCAAGGGCGCACTCACGCGTAACTCGTGCAGGCTGGGCAAGCCGGGCGCAGGCGACGCATCCGCGCCTTGCGTGCCACGGGCCAGCGCGGTTTGCGGCAGAGCCGCCGCCTCGTGCAAATCTTCGTCGAACGTGAGCAGCACCTCGATGCCATCGCGCGGCCACTGCCAGCAACTGCGCGCAGCCACGAGCGTGGCCGCCGCAGAGAGATCGTCCGCGCTGCCCAGCGCCTCGCGAAAAGGCTCGGGCGCGGCGTCGAAAAGCGCATGCGCGATCCCGTTCGCATCGAGCGCCGCCTCGAAGATCGGTGCGACCGCGGTGACACCCGCCGTATGCACGCGCCGCTTCGACACGACGACGCGCTGTGTCTCGCCGCGCGATTCGACAGCGACGCGCCAGCCAAGCCCCGCAAGGACGCCGGCGCGGTCGAAGGCGACCGTCGTCACGCGTTCGCGCGCATCGGACAGCGGCACGAGCGACGGCACGGCGGCGCACAGAGCGACGCTCCACTCCGAAGGCTTCGGGCTGGCGTGCGCCCTGGACGCCGCGCCCGTGGCGGCGGCGTTTGAGCTTCTTCTATCCGGCGCTGCCGGGATCACGACATCCAGCACGATTTCCAGAACGCGATCCATGAACGCTCCAGGATGCTGTGGGTGGGCGCGAAGGCTTAGAACAGTGCAAGGGGATAGAGAGCCAGGAACAGCGACGACGCGATCGATGGTACACGCGAGCGCGCCTCGACGCCCCAGGTAACGTCCCTGACCCTTCCAGCGGGTCTCTGATGATGGTCAAGACTGCCACGACGAGACGGTGGAAAAATAATTACGTTTCAATTTCTCCCATTTTGACTATCTGTAAGGAGTGTTGAGTGTTCCCAGAATACCGAGATTTGATTTCGCGCCTCAAGATTCAAGACGACCATTTCGCCCGCATTTTTCATCGTCACAACGAGCTCGACCAACAGATCAAGAACATGGAGGCCGGCGTCGTGGCTTCGCATGGCATGGAAGTCGAGCAGTTGAAAAAGGAAAAGCTCCAACTCAAGGACTCGCTTTACCTGATCCTGAGAAAAGCGGCGAACGCCTGAAACCAGGCGGCGTCCAGCGCTGGCCGCCAGTGTGCCGGCGCTGGCCATCGACCGCCGGCTTTGCGCTGTCGCGCCTGCTAATCAAGCCGCGACGGCTTCCCTGCGCCCTGGTGCCGCTCACGCGTTATTCCTTTCGCTTCGATGCTCCCGCTTTGAATGCGAGTCACTTCGCACGCACTCCGCTCTCCGCGTTCGCCTACATCATGCCCAAATCCATTCCCTACTCCGCCTCCGACGACACCAGCCCCGCCGCGCGCCTGCCGCTCGTCACGCCCCACAGCGCCGAGTTGCGCACCGTCGACAGTGCCGTCGAGTCCGCGAGCGAAGTCATCGCAGGCGCTGTCCATGATCTCGTCACGCGCGCTCACGCCGAGCAAAATCCGCCCGCCAGGTTGCTCGAGTCGATCGCGGCATTGATGCAAGGCATGTCACCCGACGAAGCCGCCCAATTGCGCAGCCTGATTCTCGAAGCCAACCCTGCCGACTGGCGCAACTCACGCACGCGCCACCCCGACGAGGAACTTGCCGCTGGCTGGCGCGAAGGCGGCTATCCGTATCGTAATTTGATGTCGCGCCGCGCCTACGAGCGGCAGAAGTATCGGCTGCAGGTCGAATTGCTCAAGCTTCAGGCGTGGGTGCGCGAAACCGGTCAGCGCGTGGTGATCCTGTTCGAGGGCCGCGACGCCGCCGGCAAGGGCGGCACGATCAAGCGCTTCATGGAGCATCTGAACCCGCGCGGCGCGCGCGTGGTGGCGCTCGAAAAGCCCACCGAAGTCGAACGCGGCCAGTGGTATTTCCAGCGTTATGTGCAGCATCTGCCTTCGGCGGGAGAGATCGTGCTGTTCGATCGGTCCTGGTACAACCGCGCGGGCGTCGAGCATGTCATGGGCTTCTGCACGCCTGAGGAATACGCAGATTTCATGCAACAAGCGCCGGAGTTCGAACGGCAACTGATTCGCAGCGGCATCCACCTGATCAAGTTCTGGTTCTCGGTGAGCCGCGCGGAGCAGCGCAGGCGCTTCAAGGAGCGCAAAGTGCATCCGCTCAAGCAATGGAAGCTGAGCCCTGTTGATCTCGCTTCTCTCGACAAGTGGGAAGCGTATACGCAGGCAAAGGAGGCGATGTTCTCGCAAACCGACACGGCCGATGCGCCGTGGACCGTCGTTCGCTCCGATTGCAAGAAGCGCGCACGGCTGAATGCCATGCGGTTCGTGCTGCATAAGCTGCCTTATGCAAGCCGGGATGGGGAGGCGATTGGGGTAGTCGATCCGTTGCTGGTGAGTCGGGCGCTGTAGAGGTGTGTTGCGCTCTCCACAATCGGCCTTTCCGCTTCATCGGTCCGAGCGCTTCCCCCAAATCAGTGCCTCCGGGTGGCGTTCGAGATAATCGGACAGGACGTTCAGGCTGGCCAGCGTACGCCGCAGCTCGGCCAATGCCTGATGAACATCGCGCTGCTGCGGTGAAGCCTGGTCGAGCATCTCGTTCGCCGAACGAAACGCCCGTTGCGCGGATGCGAGCGTCGAACGCGCAGCCGGCACGATCTGCGTATCGAGCCGCGCAAACAAGACATTCGACTGCTGCAGCGAGACGTCCAGATTGCCTCCGATCTCCTGCAGCGGCATGCGGTCGAGCCGGCGCACGATGTTCGACAACTGGTCTTGCAGTTCTTCAAGTGAGTTGGGCACCGTCGGCAACTCGACTGGCGAGCGATCCGTGTCGACGCGGGCCGCGGGGGCGTGCGCAAAGACATCGAGTGCGACGTACTTCTGCCCCGTCAAGAGACTGCCCGTGCGTAGCTGCGCGCGCAGGCCCTGAGCAACGAGCTGCCGCAGCAGATCTTTACCCGCCGCGCCTGCGCCGTCGCCAAGCGCGGCGCGGTAACTGCGGCCGAGCCGGGAGGGAAAAAGGCTCAGTGTGACCAGCATGTCGAAACGGCCGCTTTCGGGTTTGAGGTCGATATCGATCGCCGTGACCGTACCCAGCTCGACACCGCGGAACTCGACAGGCGCCCCCACCGACAACCCCCGTACCGATTGCGCGAAACGCATACGCACGACTGCAGGCGGACCTTCGTTCGCACGCATGGCGTCTGCGCGGCTATCCGCGAGTTGAAATTCCTCGACGCTCGTGGAGGACACGGCATGCACGCTCCCACGCGGCGTATCGAATGCAACTGCGCCCGCGACCAACGCCGCGGGCGCAGGGGTCTCCAGGCGCATGCCGCTGGAATCGACCTTGAGTTCGACACCGCTCGCCTGCCACCATCGCGTATCGGAGGCCACCAGACGATCGAAAGGTCTCCTGACGAAAACACCGATGCGGACGGCGTCGCCCCTGCGCGCCAGTGAATAGCCGAGCACCTGTCCGACCTGCACACCGTGAAAATAAACGGGTGAGCCGGCGTTCAGCGAGCCAAGCGTGGGGGCGCGAATCACGAAACGCGTGCCATCGTCGTCGCTCGTGATTGCCGGCGGCGTGTCGAAGCCGGTGAACGTGTCGCACGCCCTAAGCGAATGCACATCGATATCGACGTCGATCCAGGTTCCCGATATGGCGGTCATGAGCCCCGAGATGTTCTTCACGTCAATGCGCGGACGCACGACCCAGAATTTCGTGCCGCACGTCGCGACGCGTTGCCCGGCGGCATCGAGTCTCAGTTCGGCATCGACGCGCTGACCGTCTGCCGACACACGCAAATGTTCGAGCCGGCCAATTGCCACGCCTCGATATCGCACCGGCGTTTTCCCGGCTGCGAGCCCGGCGCCGGACGCAAAGCTCACCGTCACGCGCGTACTGCGCTGCGCCAGCGCTTGAGCCAGCGTTTGAGCCAGCATCAGGCCGCCAGCCAGGTTCGCAAAAAGCCAGGCGACCCAGACAGCGGAGCGCCACCGCCGACGGACATTCACAACGCCCTCACGACCGCGCGCCCGTTAGCGCAGCTGCTCGACGAGCGCATCGGCGCCCTTGTCGATGCCGGTCCTCGCCGCACTCAGGGTGCCGAATGCGGCGGCCAGATTCATCGCATTCGGGTATTGCTTCGTCACATAGGCGCGCAGCAGACGGCCCGACGCACTGTCGTAAACCTCCACGGCATACGACACCGATCCGCTGAACGCCCCCTTGCCGCCCCTGATCGCCTGTACACCGTTGTAGAGATTGCCCGCGATGTCGAAGTGCATTGCCTGGCCGATCACGGCAGTCGTTTTTTCCGCGCCGGTCAACGTGAGCTTCACGCGCAGCGTAGCGGGCGAAGGCTCGGTCGCGAGGTCGAAGCGCCTGGACAGCGTATCGGCAAACGTCTTGTGCATGTAGGCGGCGAGCACGTCCTTGTCCGAATCCGACAAGTCGCCGAACTGATTGTCGCCGCCTTGATATACCACGACCGGATCGACGATGACCTGCGAGTAGCGCGACCAGAGCACCGGCGCCGCATACCGGAACGGCGTTTGGGCGGCGTCGCTGTCCCGGTTCTCCTTGAGTTGGGAAGACGAAGCGAGGCTGCCATAGGCGACCGGCTGTACGCCCACACAGGCGGATAACGTTAGGAATGCTACGCAAGCCGATGACATATGGAGAAGGCGGGTGTTGAGCACGAAGGCATCCTTTTGGAAATGACCGAATACCGCCTGGCATCCGGCCGGGTTCAAGACGAGACGAAGCGTAGCATCGGTCTAAAAAGATGTAAACCGTCTATCCGGTTTGTTTACAGAATCATGCAGGGGTACAATCACGCCCATGGATAACCAGACACGTTCCGAGATTTCCCGCAGAAAGGCGATTGACGCGGCACTTGCAATCCTGACCCGCGACGGGGTCGGCGGCCTGACATTCGATGCGCTCGCGCGCGAAAGCGGCATCAGCAAGGGTGGGCTGCTGCACCAGTTTCGCAACAAACTGGGCGTGCTGCGCGCGCTGCTCGATCGTCAGCGGGAGCAATTTGCGCAGATCGCACAAGATCACCTGGCCGCCGGCGGCGAGTCCCTCGCAGAACCGGTGCTGTCGGCGCAGATCGCGATTTTCAGGGAATCGATCAACCAGCCAGACTCCGTGGCGCGCGCGGTGCTCGCGGCCCTGGTCGAAAGCCCGGCGCTGCTCGAAGACCTGAAGGCCCAGGACACGGCCAAGATGGAACAGCTGCAGGCCGAGGCACGCGATCTCGAACTCTCGCTGCTACGCTACTTTGCCGCTAGCGGTATTGCGTTCAGTGCACTGCTCGGGCTTTCTGCCGTGCCCGACGCGTTGCGGGAACGGCTTTTCGACCGGCTGCTCGACGAGAAGAAGTGGTAATGCGGCGGCCTCGCGAAAGCGATCGCGAGGCACGTTGACCGCAGCAACACGAAACCGCTCGCTCAGGTCGCGTACTGCGCCACCCCGTTCCCAAACGACCAGTTTTCCCGCGCGACATCCACGAGATTGACGAACACGTCCTCTCGCCTCACCCCCGGATCGCGCGCGAGGTTTTCGGCGATCTGCGCGAATAGCGCCTTCTTCTGATCCTGCCCGCGCGTATTGCTCACCGCGATCTGGATCATGACCAGATCGTCGCTGCGCTCGATCCCGAGGTAATGCCGGCCGAACACGAAGTTATCGGCATCGTGTTCAGTGACGACCATGAAGATGTCGTCTTCCGGCGCCTTGAAAACCTCCATGAGCGCCTGATGAATGCCCTGCGTGAGCGCCTTGCGGTAGGTGGCGGGCTTGCCTGCACGAACAGCGATACGAGTGAATGGCATGTCGAGCTCCTTCTTCGATGGGTTTGACGTGACATCAGCTTAGGCGCGATCTATCATCACAAACAGACATAGATAGATATTTCATCCATTTTCATCTGAAATGAAACCACTGGATCTCGACGCCGTGCGCGCCTTCGTGCTCGTCGCCGAGCTGCGCAGCTTCACGCGCGCCGCCGACGCGCTCGACACCACGCAATCGGCCGTGAGTCTCAAGCTCAAGCGACTCGAAGCGCATCTGGGCAAGCAGTTGCTCGAGCGCACGCCGCGCGTCGTCCGGCTTTCGGCGGACGGTCTCACATTCCTCGCCGCAGCGCGCGACCTTCTCGGCGCGCATGAGCGCGCGCTCGGGGCGCTTTCTGGCGACGAGCGGCGGCTCACGCTCGGCCTGAGCGAGCATGTCGCGGACGCGAACCTGGCGCGCCAGCTCGCCCAGCTTCGCATTCATGATCCCGGGCTCGTGATCGAGCTGCATCTGGGGCTTTCCGCGCAGTTGCTCGCGCAGTACGACGAGCGGCGGCTCGATGCCGTTATCGTCCGTCAAGAGGAAGAAGAGGCGCCGCGCGACGATGCCCGCAGGCTCTTCGCGGAGCCACTCGTCTGGCTGGCGGCACCGCAGTGGCAGTGGCAGCCCGGCACGGCGCTGCCGCTCGCGCTGCTCGCCGCGCCGTGCGCAGTGCGGGCCGCGGCGGTTCGCGCGCTCGACGCCGCAGGCGTGGCGTGGACGGAAGTATTTGTGGGTGGCGGCGTCGCGGCGGTGGGTGCCGCGCTGGCAGCGGGTCTTGCGGTGTCGCCGCTGGCACGCCGCGTCGCGCCGCGCGAACTCATCGACGTCGGTGCGCGGCTCGGCTTGCCCGCGTTGCCGGCTTCGCAAGTGATGCTTCACTCGCGGGTGCGCGAGCCCAGGACCGCCGCGACGCTGCAATTGTTCGCTTCGGGGCTCGGCACGGGCTGAACCACTCTCAGCTCAGGATGGGCGGCAGTGCGTGCGGCGCGGGAATCGCGCGCTGGATGTGCGGCGGCGGCACATCCACCACGAGCTTGCGGCGCGGCGCGGGACGCACCGCGGCCGGCTTCGGCGCGGGCCGCTTTTGCGTGACCGTTTTGGGCGCGGGTGCCGCGCCAGAAGCCGGATGATGCGTTCGTGCCGCCGCATGGACGTCACCGGGCGTATGCCGCTGCGCCGTGGTGTGACCCTTATCGTGCGATGGCTTGCCGGCCTTCACGGCGTGGTGCGGGGCGCTCGCATGCAGGGAACCGCCTGCATGCGCAGGGCGTCCAGTCGTGTGCGAAGCCCCAGCACCATGCGCCCCATGCGGCGCAGCCGTGGTTCCCTGCCCCGCATGCGCCCCTGCCGTTTTCGCCTGCCCCGATGCCCACACCGGCGCGGCAAACGTCATTGCCGCAACTATCAATACGCCTGCCCGCACCCGTCTCTCCCCTTATGCCGTCTCGATGTCCGGCGAGGATTATACCGAGTCAAAACTTGCAATAATCTACATATGGACTAATATCAACTAAAAGTTCATTTCGGGACTCGACCACCATGCCACCTGCCACTGCCTCCGTCACGCCGTCGCGCCGTCCCGGCGCCGAGCCATCGCTCACCGAAATGTCGGCGGCGGGGCTGAGGGCGTTCTTCCGAATTGCGGGCGACTGGGACCTGAGCGCCGAAGAGCAGATTATTCTGCTCGGCTCGCCGGGCCGATCCACGTTCTTCAAGTGGAAGCAGTCCCCGCAAACCGCCCGGCTCGGCCGCGACACACTCGAACGCCTTTCGCTGCTGCTCGGCATCTATAAGGCGCTGCAGATTCTCCTGCCCCAACCCACCTCCGCCGACACCTGGATCAAGCGCCCCAACAGCGCGCCGCCCTTTGGCGGCCGGCGCGCGCTCGACCGCATGCTGGCCGGCAATGTCAGCGACCTCGTGGCGGTGCGCCAGTATCTCGACGCAATGCGAGGCGGCTGGGCGTGACGCAATCGAACTGGCAAGACCGCTGGCGCAGCGCGCAGCTCACCTGGTCACCCGCGTTCAGGGTGATTCCCACTCGCTTTCCGGCCGTGAACCTGTTCGACCGTGTGGCCTCTGCGGAAGACTTCGAGGCGCTCTACGCGCTCGAAGCGCTCACCAACGACCGCCTGCGCACTGAAACCGGCGACCTCGATCTCGTGCCACGCGAGGAACGCCGCTTCGGCCCGGGCTATGGCCCGATCATGGCGGCCTTCACGCATCTGAATCCGCAGGGCAGCCGTTTTTCCGACGGCACCTACGGCGTGTTCTATTGCGCGCGCTCGCGTGCCACCGCCGTAGCGGAAACACGCTATCACTCGGGGCTTTTTCTTGCGGCCACGAATGAGCCGCCCATCCGGCAGCAAATGCGGCTCTACACAGTGATGGCGCAGGGCGAGGTGATCGATTTGCGCGGCGACCCCGCGCTCGACCCGAGCGTGCTGTCGCCCGACGACTACACAGCCGGCCAGGCGCTAGGCCGCGCCGCCCGCGAGGCGCGTGCGCCCGGCATTGCGTATCCGTCGGTGCGCGACGAGGACGGCGAATGTCTCGCCGCGCTCAGCACGACGCTGTTGCGCGCGTGCCATCACGCGGCGTATCTGGAATACAACTGGAATGGGCACACCATCGACATGGTGTTCGAGTTGAACCGCATCGTGTAGCCCGAAGGCAAGCCTCAGGGCAGCACGATCGCGGCCGCGCCGTGCGCGAGCGCTTCGACCTGCGAGATCGACCAGATGCGCGACGTGAGCGCCTCGACCATGGTAAGGCGTCCTTCGGTAATGAACGCGCCGGTGTCGATGAACACCTGCGAGCCGATCTGCCGCACTTCACGCACCGGCGTATGCCCGCAGAACGTGAGCGAGAGCGCATGGCGCGCCGGATCGCCAGTGCCGAGCACGAGATCGCGTCCCCACAGCATGCGCTCGCGCACTTCGGAATTGAACTGGCCGCTGTCGAGTGCAGCATCGTCGCCGAAAAATTCTGCGTGAATGATGTTGAAGCGCTTTTCGCCTTCACCCACCACGCGTGCCAGCGGCAATTGACGCAGCCGGTGCGCATACTTCACGAGTTCGGCGTCAGGCACGCTCTGCGCCCAGCCGCCGCCGATGCCATACCAGCGATTGCGCGGCATACGCCCTTCGGCCACGGCGCACAACGCGTCTTCGTGATTGCCCAGCACGGCGTAGAACCACGGTTTATCGAGCAACGCGAGTGCCTGTTCGCACTGCTCGCGTTCGCCCCGGTCAACGAGATCACCCACCGAAAACAGCCGGTCCCGCGCAGTGTCGAACTCCACTTCGCGCAAAAGATAGCGCAACGCCTCCACGCAACCATGCAAGTCGCCTACAACGAAATCGCGACCTGCAAGGTTGGCGGCATGGTGCTGCACGAGAGCGTCAGGTGTATGCGTCATCACTTCATCATAGCGCTGTGTGAGTGGGCCATATGAGCGCCAAATATCGTTTCGACATCAATTGCGAGGGGCGCGTCACGAGGCAGACTGCACGCAAGCGGCGTGCCTGCTCTTACAGCATACGCGCTTGTGGCCGTCGCTGGTGTTGCCGCCACCGTGCGCGTGGCGCAAAGTCCCGGCGCCCCCTGTAATTACTGGGGCTGAGCGCGCAGCGCCGCGACCTGATCGGCCGTGAGCGTGGCCTGCGGGTTGCCAAACCGCTTCGTCACGTAGTTGGAAATCGCCGCCACCTGTTCGTTGTTCAATTCATCGGCGAACGCCGGCATCCGCACGTCGCTGTCCTTCGTTTGGCGCCTCACGCCGTGCAGGATCACCGTCGCGAGGTTGTCCGGGCTCGGCACGCCCACCACGCTGTTGTGAACGAGCGATGGAAGCGCTCCCAGCGCGTTTCCCCCCACGCCCTCGCCGGTCCAGCGGTGGCAGCTCGCGCAGTTCGCCACGAATAGCTGCAGGCCGCTGACGGTGGTGATGGCCGTGCCGCGCAGGCTGGTAATGTCGTCAGCGGCCGGCATGCCCCACGCATCGCGCGGCCGCGTCACACCGCCCGAAACCGGCGGCAGCGCACGCAGATACGCCACGATCGAGCGCAGGTCTTCGTGCTTCAGATATTGCGTCGAATGCTGGACGACATCTGCCATCGGGCCCGCTGCGCTCGCGTGGCCCCCGGCGACGCCCGTGGAAAGGTAGGCGATCAGCGCGTCGTCGCTCCAGTTGCCAATGCCGCTCGTGCGGTCGGGCGTGATGTTGTACGCCTGCCAGCCCGCCTGCGTTGCGCCCGAGAAGCGCTCGGTCGTCTTGAGGCCCTGCATGAAATTGCGCGGCGTGTGGCACGCCTCGCAATGCGCAACGCCTTCGACGAGGTAGGCGCCGCGGTTGTATTCCGGGCTTCGCTTCGGGTCCGGCACGAAGCGGCCTTCGTTGAAGTTGAAGAGATTCCACACGATCATCAGCCAGCGCTGGTTGAACGGAAAGCGCAGCTTGTTCGCGGGCGGCCTGTAGTGCACCGGCGCGAGCGTGTTCAGATACGCGCGGATCGCGAGCATGTCCTGCTCGGTCATGCGCGTGAATTCGACGTAAGGGAACGCGGGATAGAGCCGCTCGCCGGCCTTGCCGATGCCTTCGTGCAGCGCGCGCACGAAGTCGGTATCGCTCCATTGGCCGATGCCGGTGTCGGGGTCCGGCGTGATGTTTGGCGTATAGATTTTTCCAAACGGCGTGCCGATGGACCGCCCGCCCGCAAAGGGTCGGCCTGGGTCGGCGGTATGACACGCGGCGCAATCGCCTACGCGCGTGAGATAGGCGCCGCGCTTGACGAGGTCGGACTTGTCCACGTCCGCAGTGGGTATGGAGGTATCGTCGCCGCGCGCCGTGGACATCGGCAGTTCGTCGATGGGACGCGTTTGCGATTCGTGCGACGCGTGCCACGCGATATAAAGCGCAAAGGCACAGAATAGCGCGGCCGCGATGGCGGCACGCGCGCGCCTCTCTCGCTCGTGATTGGCGGTGGCCGTGGCGGGGGACTTCGCTATTTTCATCGTCTGGCTCGCTTCAAAGCTCGTGCCGCAGTCCATGATCGTCGTGCCCATGATGTGATGGTTGGGCGCGAAGGTGTCGTCGAACGCGATGTCCATGCCGCCGAAAAGCTGCGCGATCTGCGCATACGTTGTCGACCTCTACCGTTGGCTCTCGTTGTGGGGACCTGGCGCGATCCGTTATGTGCGCGCTTGGTGTTTCGCTTCTTGTTTCGCTATTCGCCAGCGGGTTTGTGCGTCCAGTAGAACGACACGTCGCGGCAATACGAAGGAATCGTGAGCACGTCGTTGGCGGGGTCGAACATCAACGCCTTTTCAAAGGCCACCACCTGCACGTTCGGCGTCTCGCCCACGAGACCGAGATACCACGCGCGCATGACGTCGCCCACCATCGAGGCGAGTTCCGGCTGATCGGTCTTGAGCGCAGTGGTCACGGTATCGGAGGGCACCCCGCCACGACCTTGCCGCCCGAAGGGGCGACGTTTGATGCCTGATAACGACAAAAACGTTTGCTATCGTCATTGAACGCGGATCACTGCATATGCACCCGTCGTTGCGCTGATTTCGAAAGCACCTTGCCGCGTTGCGCAAGCAATATAGCCCGTTATGGCCCGATAAGACAAACCGAAAGCTTGCATGCCGGGCATAACAGCGCGCCACCGCTCGAGGCCTCGCACGGTAGAATCGCCGCAATCGTTCATCACCCCGCTCCCTTCGCGCGTCACGCCATGAAGCTCATCCCGCAGGTGCTGCGCAACCGGCCGCACATGATGATCGCCATCGCCGTGGGCATCGTGCTCGGCACGTTCGCACCCGCCTCGATCCGCACTTCGGCGCGCGTGTTGCTAGGCTGGGACGCCACGGTGTGGACCTACCTTGTGCTGATCTGGCTGCACATGGTGTTCGCAAACGAAGAGAGCGTGCGCGCGAATGCCCGCCGCGAAGACCAGAACGCGGGCACCGTGCTGTTCCTGATCTGCACGGCCACGGTCGCGAGCATCGTCGCCATCGTCATCGAACTGGGCACGACAAAAGAACTCGGCACGGCCTCGAAAGTGCTGCATTCGCTACTCACGGGCGCAACGCTCATCGGAGCGTGGTTTCTCATTCCCACGATCTTCACGCTGCACTACGCGCGCCTTTACTACGGCTCCGATCCCAACGAGCCCGCCCTCGTGTTTCCCGACAAAAAACTCACGCCGAATTACTGGGACTTTCTGTACTTTTCATTCACCATCGCGTGCGCCTCGCAAACCGCCGATATCGGCCTGCGCGGGCGTAGCGCGCGGCGCGGTGTCCTTGCGCAATCGATTTTGTCGTTCTATTTCAACGTTTCTGTGCTAGGGCTCTGCGTGAACATCGCCGCGAGCATGGTCGGTAGCTAAGCCGTCTTTTTTCCTTTTTTCGCCGGTGCAACGGATACCGGCAATCCACGCCGGTTTCTCCTGTCGATTCGCCTGTCCTTGCGCCCAGGACCCTGCGAATGTCCATCTGCGCGCAGCGGCGCGCGCCCTCATGCATCATGGGCATGTGCCTTGCTGCCCTTCTCCGCAAGTCGCCACGCGGCGCAAGCGGTTTGGTTCCGGCCTGCTCTTGCACTACTCTGAACAGGTGCCTGTCCACACGCGCAGCGCGGCACGCTCCGGCAGCCCCCGGGCGGCGCGATCGCATTGCGGCTCACCCCGTCGTGCATCCCCTTCGCCTGACGTACCTGGAATACGACCGATGGAACCTCCCCACGCCTATGCGCCGCGGATCTACTTCGTCCATTCCGTCCTTGCAGGACCCCTCGACGCGTGGCCGGCCCACATCGCCCGCGCGGCGTCGCTGGGCTTCGATCACGTCCTGATCGGCGCGCTGTTCGCCGCGGGCGCGTCGGGCGACGACCGCATCGTCGCCGACCATACGCGCCTGCACGCGGCCTTCGGCTCCCCGCTTTGCGTCGACGATGCCATGCGCGAACTCGCCCTCGCGGCGCAATCGCGCGGCGTCACGCTGCTCGCGGATCTCGTGCTCGACCGCAGCGCCGCCGACGGGGCGCTCTACGGCGCGCATCCTGAGTGGTTCCACCCCTTCGAGCCTGAAGACGCGCGCCTCGACCCACGCCACGGCCATCGCGAAGCCAACGTCGCCTATGCCGATTTCGAGCGGGCGAGCGCACCGCTCATCGCATGGTGGACCGCGCGCGCCACCGCGCTCGTCGAAGCGGGCATCGGCGGCTTTCGCGTGGACTCGCCGCACCGCACGCCGCCCCATGTGCTGCGCGCGATTTTCGATGCCGTACGCGCACGCTTTCCACAAGCGCGCTGGCTAGCCGCGACACCCGGCCTGCCGCGTGAGGCGCTCGCGCACCTCGAAGGTGCAGGCTTCGACGCAGCCTTTTCCTCGCTGCGCTGGTGGGACTTTTCGTCGAGCTGGATGGTCGAGGAGCATGCCGTGTTGCGCCGCGTGGGCTCGCCGATATCGTTTCCAGAAGCGCCCTATGGCGCACGCTACGCGCACGACCAGGAAGGCGCCGCCGATGCGCGCGCCGTCGAACGCGCGTATCGCCGCATGTTGCGCGCGTCGGCCGCGCTCGGCACCGGCTGGCTCATGCCGATGGGCTTCGAATACGGCGTGGACGAAGCGACCGCGCACATCGGCAACAGTGCGCAGGCGTGGGAAGCCGCGAAAGCGCGCGCACCCTTCGATCTGAGTGCCGATGTCGCGCACGCCAACGCGCTGCAACGCGAAACGTGGACACTGCAAACCAACGGCGAGCTGCGCGCGCTCAATGGCCCGGGGGCCAGCGTCGCGGCGCTCCTGCGCGGCGACCGCGCGGACCTGCGCGACGCGGGCGACGCCATTCTTGCGCTCATCAATCCCGCGCTTGCCGCGCCTGTGCGTGTCGAACTCTCACGCCTGCTCGACGGCGTGCCCGGCGGGTTCACGCGCTTCGCGCCGCTCGATGCCGAAACACTGCGCGGCGCGCGCCTGCCAGCGTCGCGCGACGCGAGCGCGATCCCCGACAGTTTCGCGCTGCCCGCGGGCGCATGCTGGATCTTCCGCGCGCTCGCGAGCCCGCTCGTGGTGCTCGCACCGCCCGAAGATCGCGGCAAGACGGCAACGAGCGGCCACAAGAGCGTGCTCGAGGCGATCGCCGCGCCCCGCATCGCGATCGAGAGCACACAGCCGTCGGTCGATCACGGCCGCTTCGCCGCGAAGCGCACCGTGGGCGAGCGCTGCGAAGTGCGCGCGGCGATCTTTGCCGAGGGCCACGACCGCATCGACGCCGCCGTGCTCTGGCGCGCCGCCGACGAAACCGCGTGGCACGAGTCGGCCATGACGCCCGTGCCGCCGGCCGGCACCGATCTGTGGGCGGGCCACATTCCGCTCGATCGCGTGGGACGCTACGAGTATGTCGTGATCGCCTGGCGCGACGACTACGCCTCGCTCGCCGAACATCTGCACAAGAAACGCGTGGCGAACCAGCCCGTCGATCTGGAGCTGGAGGAAGCGAGCCGCCTGTTCGCGCTCGTGCTCGCCACGGCCGAAACATCGGGCACGGGCGACGCCGACCAGAAGCGCATCAACGAAACACTCGATGCCATCGTCAAGCGCTTCATTGCTGCGGACACCGAAACACGTTGCGCGATCATCGCCGCGCCTTCAACGGCCGCCGCCGTGCGCGCCGCGCACCACCGCCCGTTCCTTTCGCGCGACACGATCGTGGGGCGCGTGGAGGCGGAGCGCACCGCGGCGCGCTTCGCAAGCTGGTACGAAATCTTCCCGCGCTCGATGAGTGACGACGAATCGCGCCACGGCACCTTCGACGACGTGATCGCGAAGATGCCGCGCATTCGCGAAATGGGCTTCGACGTGCTGTACTTCCCGCCGATCCACCCCATCGGCCTCGCCAACCGCAAAGGGCGCAACAACTCGCTCAACGCGCAGCCCGGCGACGTGGGCAGCCCCTACGCGATCGGCGCGGCCGAAGGCGGCCATACCGCCGTGCATCCGCAACTGGGCACGCTCGAGGACTTCTGCCGCATGCTCGCCGCGGCGCACGAACAAGGCCTCGAAATCGCACTCGATTTCGCGATTCAATGCTCGCCGGATCACCCGTGGTTGAAGGCGCATCCCACCTGGTTCGCATGGCGGCCCGACGGCACGCTGCGCTACGCCGAAAACCCGCCGAAGAAGTATCAGGACATCGTGAACCCCGAGTTCTACGCGCACGACGCGAAGCCCGATTTGTGGCTCGCGCTGCGCGACGCAATTCTGTTCTGGGTGGACACCGGCGTACGCATTTTCCGCGTGGACAACCCGCACACGAAGCCGCTGCCGTTCTGGGAATGGATGATCGCCGACGTGCGCGGGCGTCACCCCGACGTGATCTTCCTCTCCGAAGCCTTCACGCGGCCGCGCCTCATGTACCGGCTCGCGAAGCTCGGCTTCTCGCAGTCGTACACCTACTTCACGTGGCGCGAATCGAAGCGCGATTTCACGGAGTACCTCACGGAACTCACGCAAACCGACGTGCGCGACTTCTATCGGCCGAACTTCTTCGTCAACACGCCCGACATCAATCCGCGCCATTTGCAGACCGGGGCGCGTTCGAGCTTTCTGATTCGTGCGGCGCTGGCCGCGACGCTTTCCGGACTGTGGGGCGTGTATTGCGGCTTCGAACTGTGCGAAGGACGCGCGCTGCCCAACTCGGAGGAATATCTGGACTCCGAAAAATATCAGTTGCGCGCCTGGGACTGGCATCGTCCCGGCAATATCGTCGCGGAGATCGCCGAACTCAATCGCATACGGCGCGCCAACCCTGCACTGCAAACGCATCTTGGCATCACGTTCCTCGACGCGCGCAACGACTCGCTGCTCTGCTTCGAGAAGGCCACGCCCGCGCGCGACAACGTGATCGTCGTGGCCATCAATCTCGACGCCTTCAGCGAGCAGGGCGCCGACTTCGAACTCTCGTGGGCGACGTTCCAGCGCTGGCACCTCGACGACCACGCGGCGCTCAACGTCGTCGACGAAATGACGGGCGAGCGCTTCGAGTGGCACGGGCGCTGGCAGCACGTGCGGCTCGACCCGCATGCGCGCCCATTCGCGATCTGGCGTATCGAGCCCGCGAAGGGCCTGCCGCGCGAAGAACCGCTGCCCGAACATGCTGCTGAATACGATGAGCACATCGAGGGCCATCCCGAACTCGACGCCGACTTCCCGCCCGGAGGAGCGACATGAAACGCGACCCCGCTACGCACGAGCCTGTGGCAACCAACGTGCAGACCGTCACGCGAGACTCGACCGCACAAGACCCGCACCACGAGGAACGCGCCGCGCAACGGCGCGGCAAGCCGTCGATGCTTTCCGACGACCCGCTCTGGTACAAGGATGCGATCATCTACCAGGTGCACGTGAAGTCGTTCTTCGATTCGAACAACGACGGCGTAGGCGATTTCCCCGGCCTGCTCGCGAAGCTCGACTACATTGCGGGCCTGGGCGTGACGGCCATCTGGCTGCTGCCGTTCTACCCCTCGCCGCGCCGCGACGACGGCTACGACATCGCCGACTATCGCAACGTGCACCCGGACTACGGGCAACTCGCCGACGTGCGCCGCTTCATTCAGGAAGCGCACGCGCGCGGCATCCGCGTGATCACCGAACTGGTCATCAACCATACCTCGGACCAGCATCCGTGGTTCCAGCGCGCGCGCCGCGCGAAGCCCGGCTCGAATCATCGCAACTACTACGTGTGGTCCGACACCGACCAGAAATACCAGGGCACGCGCATCATCTTCATCGACACGGAAGCGTCGAACTGGACGCACGACCCCGTGGCTGGCGCGTACTACTGGCACCGCTTCTATTCGCACCAGCCCGACCTGAACTTCGACAATCCGGCCGTGCTGCGCGAAGTGCTGCAGGTCATGCGTTTCTGGCTCGACATGGGCATAGACGGGCTGCGTCTGGACGCCGTGCCTTACCTCGTGGAGCGTGAAGGCACGAACAACGAGAACCTGCCCGAAACGCACGGTATTCTGAAGCGCATCCGCGCGGCGATCGACGAGCACTACCCGAACCGCATGCTGCTGGCCGAAGCGAACCAGTGGCCGGAAGATGTGCAGGAGTACTTCGGCAACGAAGACGAATGCCACATGGCGTTCCACTTCCCGCTCATGCCGCGCCTCTATATGGCGATTGCGAGCGAGGACCGATTCCCGATCCTCGACATCATGAAGCAGACGCCCGACTTGCTGCCAACCTGCCAGTGGGCGATCTTCCTGCGCAATCACGACGAACTCACGCTCGAAATGGTCACGGACTCCGAGCGCGATTACCTCTGGAACACCTACGCAAGCGACCGGCGCGCGCGTCTGAATCTCGGCATTCGCCGGCGCCTCGCGCCGCTCATGGAGCGCGACCGCCGCCGCATCGAACTCATCAACTCGCTGCTGCTCTCCATGCCCGGCACGCCGGTGATCTATTACGGCGACGAACTCGGCATGGGCGACAACATTCACCTGGGCGACCGCGACGGCGTACGCACGCCGATGCAGTGGTCGTCGGACCGCAACGGCGGCTTTTCGCGCGCCGATCCCGAACAGCTCGTGCTGCCGCCGCTCATGGGCTCGCTCTACGGCTACGACGCCATCAACGTCGAAGCGCAAAGCCGCGATCCGCATTCGCTGCTCAACTGGACGCGCCGCATGCTCGCCACGCGCCGGGCCAGGCAGGCGTTCGGCCGCGGCACGATCCGCTTCCTGCGCCCCGCAAACCGCAAGATTCTCGCGTACCTGCGCGAAATGCCCGGTGAAGCGCCGATCCTGTGCGTGGCGAATCTCTCGCGCGCGCCGCAGGCGGTGGAGCTCGATCTTTCCGAATTCGCAGGCATGTCCCCCGTGGAAATGACGGCGGATTCCGTGTTCCCGGCCATTGGTCAGCTCCCCTATCTGCTGACCTTCCCGCCCTACGGCTTCCTGTGGTTCCTCCTGAGCGCCGGCGATCAGCGGCCCTCCTGGAGCCAGCCGACCTCCGAGCAATTGCCCGAGTTCGTGACAGTGGTGCTGCGTGAAGGCCAGGCGGGCGCGACGCCTGAAAACGTGCGGCTGCTCGAATCCGAAGTGCTGCCGTCGTGGCTCTCGCGGCGCCGCTGGTTCGCCTCGAAGGACAAGCCGCTGCGCGCCGTGCGCCTCGCGGCACTGACGACGATCTACGGCGCGGGCTTCGCGTTCACGGAGATCGAAGCGGAACTCGCAGATGGCACGAGCGAACGCTATGTACTCCCTATCGCCATCACGTGGGGCACCGAGATCACCACGCCGCTGCACATACAGCTCGCGCTCTCGCGCGTGCGGCGCGGCCGCACCGTGGGCTATCTGACCGACGCGTTCTCGCTGCCGTGGTTCGCCTATGGCGTGCTGCGCAAGCTGCGCGAGCGCGCCGCGGTGCCCACCGTGCAGCAGAGCACCATCCGCTTCGAGCCGACAGAACGCCTCGACGAACTCGACCTGGGCGACACGCCGGAAGTGCGCTGGCTTGCCGCTGAGCAGAGCAACAGCTCGCTCGTGATCGCCGAAACCCTTGTGCTCAAGATCGTGCGCCGGCTGATGGCGGGCGTGCACCCCGAAGCGGAAATGAGCCGCTACCTCACGAAACTCGGCTACGCGAATACGGCGCCGCTTTATGGCGAAGTGGTGCGCGTCGACCCTGCTGGGGTGCCGCACACGCTCATCATCGTGCAGGGTTTCATCGACAACCAGGGCAATGCATGGGACTGGGCGCTCGACTATCTGCGCCGCACGATCGACGAACTCGCGCTCGCCATGGACGACGACACGAGCGTCGATCAGGCGCATGAGGAAGAAGCCGTGCAAGGCTACTGCACGGTGATCGGCGCCATTGGCAAGCGCCTCGGCGAACTGCACGCGTTACTCTCGAGGCCCAGCGACGACGAAGCCTTCTCACCCGTTGCCGCCACGCCCGGCGACGTGCGTGCGTGGGTTACCGACACCAAGACCATGCTCAACGAAGCGCTCGACATCGTCGCGCGGCATACGGGCGAGGACGAACAGACGCTCGATGAAGACGCCCGCGAACTCGCGCGCAGCCTGATCGATCGCCGCAAGGCGCTCGTCGCGAAGGTCGACGAACTCGTGCCGGACGACACGAAGGCCGCGCGCATTCGCATCCACGGCGATTTCCACCTGGGCCAGGTTCTGCTTTCGCAGGGCGACGCCTATTTGATCGACTTCGAAGGCGAGCCCGCGCGCGCGCTCGAATACCGGCGCGCGAAGACCTCGCCGCTGCGCGACGTGGCGGGCCTGCTGCGCTCGCTCTCGTATGCGGGCGCGGCCGCGCAATCGACGCTCGAAAACGCGCCGCAGCAAGTCGTCGATCGCAAGCGCGCCCTCTTCGAACGCTTCCGCGGCTACGCTGCGGAAGCGTTCTTGAGCCAATACCGCGCGGCCGTCGCCGAAGGACCGCTCACGCTCGTGAGCGCTTCGCAGGAGCAGGCACTGCTCGATTTGTTCCTGATCGAGAAGGCGGCTTACGAAATCCGCTACGAGGCGGCGAACCGCCCCACCTGGCTCGCACTGCCGGTGCGCGGCCTCGCCGCGCTGGCAGCGCGCGTGCTCGGGCTCACGCCCACGCAGTCCACGCAGCACACGCACACGCAAACGCATGGCGGCGGAGGTGGCCATGGTTGACCGCGCGCCCCAGGCCGGCCTGAATCCGCATGACGCCGACGCACTCGCCGGCGCCTACCACGCCGATCCTTTCGCCGTGCTCGGGCTGCACTGGGTGGACGGCGCGCCCTACGTGCGCGCGTGGCTTCCAAACGCCTCGGGCGCGAGCGTGGTGGCGCGCGACCGCGCCCATACGCTCGGCGAACTGTCGCTCGTGCATCCGGCAGGACTCTATGCAGGGCCGCTCGCAGAGGCGGTGCCGTACCGGCTCGTGGTCGACTGGCACGGCGTAAGCCAGGAAATCGAGGACACCTATTCTTTTGCGCCGCAACTCTCGCACGAAGCGCTCGTGCGTCTCGCCGACGGCGACCCCTACGCGGTGCTCGAATGTCTCGGCGCTCGGCCCCTGACGTGCGATGACGTTCCCGGTGTGCGCTTCGCCGTCTGGGCGCCGAATGCAAAACGCGTTTCCGTGGTGGGCGACTTCAACGCGTGGGACGGTCGGCGCCACCCCATGCGGCTGCGCCACGAAGCGGGCGTGTGGGAGCTTTTCATTCCCCGTGTGGCTCCCGGCGCTCGCTACAAGTACGAGATCCTTGGTGCGCGCGGCGGCGTCCTCCCGCTCAAGGCCGACCCCTGCGCACAGCAGACGGAATGCCCACCGGGCACGGCGTCGATCGTCGCGCCCGTCGAAGCGATCGACCATTACGCGTGGCGCGATCAGGAGTGGCTGCAAACACGCGCCGAACGCCAGAACGCGCGCGCGGCCATGTCGGTCTACGAGGTGCATGCGCCGTCGTGGCTGCCCACACAAGGCGCCGATGCTCCCACGCCCGACTGGAGCGCGCTCGCCGAGCGTCTGATCCCCTACGCGCAGGGCATGGGCTTTACGCACATCGAATTGATGCCTGTGGCGGAGCATCCGTTTGGCGGCTCGTGGGGCTATCAGCCGCTTTCGCAGTTCGCGCCCACCGCGCGGCTTGGCGCGCCGGTGGACTTTGCAGCGTTCGTCGATCGCGCGCACGAAGCGGGGCTTGGCGTGATTCTCGACTGGGTTCCCGCGCACTTCCCGAATGACGCGCACGGTCTCGTCGATTTCGACGGCACGGCGCTCTACGAGCACGCCGACCCGCGCGAGGGCTATCACCCCGACTGGAACACGATGATCTACAACCTGGGACGCCGCGAGGTGAGCGCGTTCCTGATCGCGTCGGGTCTCGCCTGGCTCATGCGTTATCACGTGGATGGGCTGCGCGTGGACGCGGTCGCCTCGATGCTCTACCGCGACTATTCGCGCGCGCAAGGCGAATGGGTGCCCAACCTCTATGGCGGCCGCGAAAATCTCGAATCGATCGCGTTTCTCAAGCGCCTCAATCACGAAACGCAATACGTTCCGCAGCGCCCGGGCGTCATCACCATTGCTGAGGAATCCACAGCATGGCCAGGCGTCACGGCGCGCCCCGAGGACGGCGGCCTCGGCTTCCAGTTCAAGTGGAACATGGGCTGGATGCACGACACGCTGCACTACATGCAGGAAGACCCCGTTTATCGCCGCTATCACCATCACCTGATGACGTTCGCGATGGTCTACGCGTGGTCCGAGCGCTTCGTGCTGCCGCTTTCGCACGACGAGGTGGTGCACGGCAAGGGGTCGCTGCTCGGCAAGATGCCGGGCGACCGCTGGCAGAAGTTCGCAAACCTGCGCGCGTATTTCGGCTTCATGTGGGCGCACCCGGGCAAGAAGCTGCTCTTCATGGGCGGCGAGTTCGGGCAGATGGCCGAATTCGATCACGACGGCACGCCCCACTGGAACCTGCTCGACGACCCGCTGCACCGCGGCGTGCAAACGCTCGTGCGCGACCTCAACCGCCTGTACGCGGGCGAACCCGCGCTCTACACGCTCGACTCGGAACCCGGCGGCTTCGAGTGGCTGGTTGCCGACGACAACGAAAACAGCGTGCTCGCGTGGCGCCGCGTAGACGGCTCGGGCCGCGAAATCGTGGTGGTCTGCAACTTCACACCGGTGCCTCGCCACGGCTACCGTATCGGCATGCCGCAACCGGGCCAGTGGGAAGAAGCGCTCAACACCGACGCCGAAGTGTACGGCGGCTCGAACATGGGCAACGGGGGTCTCGTTGCCACCGAGGGCGTGGCGAGTCACGGCAAGCCGCAGTCGGCCGCGCTCGTGCTGCCGCCGCTTGGCACGCTGATCCTGCGTCTGCGCCGATAAGACTGCGCGGCGGGATTTGATCAGGAATCCGATGCAACACGAAGAACAACACATGGAGCATCGTCATGGCAAACGGTCCGCCTGAGCGTCTGCTGCCCGGCTCCCCCTGGCCGCTCGGGGCGACGTGGGACGGCCTCGGCACCAACTTCGCCGTGTTCTCGGCCCATGCCTGGCGCATCGAGCTGTGCCTCTTCGACCCCACCGGCCGCAAGGAGCGCATTCGCTACACCCTGCCCGAATGCACCGACGAGGTGTGGCACGGCTATCTGCCAGGAGCCCATCCGGGCACGGTCTATGGCCTGCGCGCACATGGCGCGTATCAACCGCATCTGGGGCACCGCTTCAATCCGCACAAGTTGCTGCTGGACCCGTACGCGAAGCAACTCCTCGGCCAGTTCCGCTGGTCGGACACGCTGTACGGTTATCGCGCGCATTCGAACCGCGTGGACCTCTCGATCGACCGGCGCGATTCCGCGCCCGCCATGCCCAAATGCGTCGTGGTGAACGACAACTTCGACTGGTCGCGCGACCGGCGCCCCAATACGCCGTGGGGCGACACCGTGATTTATGAGGCGCATCTGCGCGGGCTCTCGATGCTGCGTCATGACTTGCGCACGCACATGCGCGGCACGTTTGCAGGTCTTGCCGCGCCACGTTTCATCGAGCATCTGCACAAGCTCGGCGTGACGGCCATCGAGATCTTGCCGGTGCACGCGTTTCTCTCCGAGCGGTTTCTGATCGATCGTGGACTGCGCAACTACTGGGGCTACAACTCGGCCGCGTTCTTCGCGCCCGAGCCCAGCTACCTGGTGGGCTATGACACCGACGAAATGCGCATTGCCGTGCGGCAGTTTCATGCGGCGGGCATCGAAGTCTTTCTCGACGTGGTCTACAACCACACGTGCGAAGGCGGCGAAATGGGCCCCACCGTTTCGTGGCGCGGCCTCGACAACGCCAGCTATTACCGCTGCGTGCCCGGCGACGAGCGCCACTTCATCAACGACACGGGCTGCGGCAACACGCTCGACCTTTCGCATCCGCGCGTGCTGCAGATGGTCGCCGACTCGCTGCGCCACTGGGCCACGTCATACGGCATCGACGGCTTTCGCTTCGACCTTGGCGTGACGCTCGGGCGCGAACACGCGGGCTTCGACCCGAACGGCGGGTTCTTCGACGTGCTGCGCCAGGACCCCGTACTGTCGCAATGCAAGCTGATCTCCGAGCCGTGGGACGTGGGCCCTGGCGGCTACCAGCTAGGCAACCATCCGCCCGGCTTTTCCGAATGGAATGACCGTTTTCGCGACAGCGTGCGGCGCTACTGGCGCGGCGCGCCGGGCCAGCGCGCGGACCTCGCGGCACGCCTGACCGGCAGCGCGGACCTGTTCGACAAACGCAAACGCCGGCCGTGGGCATCGATCAATTTCGTCACCTCGCACGACGGCTTCACGCTCGCCGACCTCGTTTCATACGAGCGCAAGCACAACGAGGCCAACGGCGAGGAGAACCGCGACGGCCACAATGAAAACTGGAGCGCGAACTGGGGCGTGGAAGGCCCCACCGACGACCCGGCCATCCTCGCCACGCGCGCGCGCGTGGCCCGCTCGATGATGGCCACGCTCCTGATCGCGCTCGGCACGCCCATGCTGCTCGCGGGCGACGAGGCCTGCCGCACGCAGCGCGGCAACAACAATGCGTACTGCCAGGACAACGATATTTCGTGGTTCGACTGGGCGCTCGCCGACACGCCCCAGGGCAAGGCCATGACGCGTTTCGCCGCGCGCGTGATCGCGCTGCGCCGCGAACACCCGCTGCTGCGCGAAACGCGTTTCTTGTTTGGCGAGCGCGAACTGATGCCCGGCGTGCACGACATCGACTGGTTCGACGAACGCGGCGAGCCGCTCTCGCCCGAGGCCTGGCACGACCCGGAAGCGAGCGCATTCACGATGCGGCGCGCAGGAGCGGGACTCCACGGCCAAATGGAAGTATTGTTGATGATGCTGAACGCTTCGCAGGGTGCGGTGACGTTCTCCGCGCCCGCGCCGCGCATGGCATGGGAGGTGCTGCTCGATACCGCCCGTCCCGATGCGGCGCCCTACGCGCTGCCCGACACGACGTACGAGCTGGCCGCGCGAGCGCTCGCCGTGCTGCGCGCCCGTCCGGCGCGTGCCGAAGCGCACCGGCCGCACGGCGCGCGCGACGACACGCCGACGCCGGACCCGCGCCGGACGCCGGGCGCGTCGGCGCCGGGCTCCCCCGCGGGCCCGGACGAAGCCGCGGCCGGATGAAAACTGGATGAGTCAGGCAAGCAACGAGGAAGCAAACCAGGAATCGACCATGTCCCCGCTTTCGCACGATCCGCACGCCCGCCAGTACATGCATTGCCTGCCGTTCGGCGCACAGCTGATCGGGGCGGCGCACACGCAGCCGCATACGCGCTTTCGCTTCTGGGCGCCTTCGTGTCGATCGGTGCAGATCGTTTTTGAAAACGTGAAGGACGCGCCGCCGCTCGACATGACGCCGAGCGGCAATGGCTGGTTCGAAGCGCAGGCGCCGTGCGGGCCGGGCACGCTGTACCGCTACTGCATCGACGGCCAGCAACGCGTACCCGACCCCGCATCGCGCTTCCAGCCGCAAGGTGTGCACGGCCCGAGCGAAGTGCTCGACCCGCGCGCCTACGCCTGGCAGCATGCGCACTGGCAAGGACGCCCGTGGGAAGAGACGGTGATCTACGAGCTGCACGTGGGCGCGCTGGGCGGCTATCAAGGTGTGATGAAACGTTTGCCCGCATTGGCCGCGCTTGGCGTGACGGCGGTCGAACTCATGCCGCTCAACGACTACCCGGGCGAGCGCGGCTGGGGCTACGACGTCGTGCTGCCCTACGCGCCGCACGCGGCCTATGGCAGTCCTGATGAACTGAAAGCGCTCGTGGACACCGCGCACGGGCTGGGGCTGCAGATGTTCATCGACGTCGTGTACAACCACTTCGGCCCGGACGGAAACTGGCTCGGCCACTATGCCAAGCCGTTTTTCCGCGAAGGCGTGAAAACGCCATGGGGCGAAGCACTCGACTTCGACCGCTTCGAAGTTCGCGACTTCTACTGCGACAACGCGCTCTACTGGCTCACGGAATATCGTTTCGACGGGCTGCGCATCGACGCCGCGCATGCGATCGGCAACACCAACTGGCTGCGCGAGCTGGCCGATCATGTGAAGGCGCGCGTGGAGCCAGACCGGCATGTGCACCTCGTACTCGAAAACGAGCACAACGAAGCGAATCTGCTCGAATCGCACTTCAGCGCGCAATGGAACGACGACGCGCATCACTGCTTTCACGTGCTGCTGACCGGCGAATCGGAAGGCTACTACCGCGCGTTCACGGATTCCCCCATCGGCAAACTTGCGCGCGTGCTCGGCGAAGGCTTCGTGTATCAGGGCGAGCCGTCGCCCGTGCATGCGGGCGAGCCGCGCGGCGAACCGAGCGCGCACCTGCCCCCTACCGCATTCGTGATGTTTTTGCAGAACCACGACCAGATCGGCAACCGCGCGCTCGGCGACCGCCTGCGCACGCTGGCCGACGACGATGCCTTGCGCGCGGCCACGGCCATGCTGCTGCTCTCGCCGCAAATTCCGCTGCTCTTCATGGAAGAGGAATACGGCTCGACGCAGCCGTTCCAGTTCTTCACCGCCTTCACCGGCCAACTCGCCGAAGCCGTGCGCGAAGGGCGCCGCCGTGAATTCAAGGCATTCAGCGCGTTCAACGACGAGGCGAGCCGCGCGCGCATTCCCGATCCGAACGATCTGCAGACCTTCGTCAATTCGTCGCCGCCCGCCGATGCGCCGCTCGATGGCGAACGGCTCGAATGGATGCACTTCTACAAATCGGCGCTGTGCGTGCGGGCGCATTTGCTCATGCCGCGCCTGCGCCACGCGCGAGCACTCGGCGCCACCGTGCTCGCCGACGACGCCGCGAACGGCCTCGCTGCGCTAATCGCGCGCTGGCGGCTCGACGACGGCGAAACGCTCACGATCGCGCTGAACGTGGGCCGCGACGGCGTGCCGCTCAGTCCGCGGCCCGAGGGCATGGTGATCTTCGAAACGCCGCCACGTGCGCGCGACTATGCCGACAATGGCGTGCTACCCGAGAGCGCGTGCATCGCATGGCTCACCGGAGACGTACCCGGATATTCGAGCGAGCACGATGCGCGCGTCGTTCATCGCCAGGAGCCCGACGCATGAGCACGGCGCGCCGCAGCGAAACGCTCGCGACTCTCGCCGCCCGCGCGGGCTTCGAGGTCGAATGGACCGACGCGCACGGCGCCGTGCAGCGCGTGCCGGACAGCACGCTCGCCGCGCTGCTCGAATGCGCGGGCCTGCCTTGCGCCAATGCCACGCAGATCCGCCAGAGCGCTTCCGCGCTGAACGCCGAGCAGTCGGCGCGGCGCCTGCCGCCGCTCATCACCGCCGAATACGACAGCGCCATCGAACTGCCGCCTTCGGTCGTGCGCGCGGGCAGCCACTATCGTGTCGACCTTGAAAGCGGCGAGCATATCGAAGGCCGCTTCACCTCGCCGCGCGGTGAGAGCGCGCTGCTCGCGCCGCTTGCGGAGCCGGGCTACCACACGCTCACGGTCAACGACCATCGCCTGACGATCGCGGTCGCGCCGCCGCACTGCCATACGGTTGCCGACGCCTGGCGCGCGCGTCACGGCGACAGCGGCGCGGTGCCGCCGTTATGGGGGCTCGCCGCACAATTATATGGACTCCGACGCAAAGGCGATGGCGGCATCGGCGACTACACCGCGCTCGCCACGCTCGCTACGGAAAGCGCGCGGCGCGGCGCGCATGCGCTGGCAGTGAGCCCGACCCATGCGATGTTCAGCGCCGAGCCGGGCCACTTCAGCCCCTATTCGCCTTCGTCGCGCCTGTGGGTCAATGTCGCGCATATCGACCCGGCGGCGGTCTTCTGCGCCAAGGCCGCACACGACGCGAGCGTGGCCGCGAATGCGGGCGACGCCTGGCGCGAACTCGAAGACGCACCTCTCGTGGACTGGCAGCGTGCGTTGCCGCTCAAGCTCAAGGTGCTGCGCGCGCTGTACGAACGCTTCGACACGGACGAACGTGCAAGCGGCTCGCCGCGCGCCGCTGCGTTCGCCGCATTCTGCGCGCAGGGCGGCGAAGCACTCGAAGACCACGCGCGTTTCGAGGCGCTGCAAGAAGCCATGCTGCACGGCCCCGGCGGCGAGCGCCATTGGCGCGACTGGCCCGAACCGCTGCGCGATCCGCGCAGCGCCGACGTGGCGACGTTTGCGCAGGAACATCGGCGCGAAGTCGACTTTCATTGCTTCCTGCAATGGCTCGCGGCAGAAGGGCTTTCGGGCGCACAACGCAGCGCGCGAGAGGCCGGCATGGCGATCGGCCTCGTCGCCGATCTCGCCGTAGGCTGCGACGGCGGCGGCTCGCACGCGTGGTCGCTGCCGCAGGACATGCTGCAACGCGTGTCGGTCGGCGCGCCGCCCGACATCTTCAACCAGGCCGGGCAAAGCTGGGGCCTCACCACGTTCTCGCCGCGCGCGATGCACAACAACGGCTTTCGCGCGTTCATCGACATGCTGCGAGCGGCGTTCGCCCATGCGGGCGGCGTGCGCATCGACCATATTCTCGGGCTGCGGCGGCTCTGGCTGGTGCCCGAGGGCGAAAGTGCGCGCCACGGCGCGTATCTGCGCTATCCGTTCGACGACCTCGTGCGACTGATCGCGCTCGAGTCGTGGCGTCATCGCGCGATCGTGATCGGCGAAGACCTCGGAACCGTGCCGCCTGGGCTGCGCGAGCGGCTCGCGGCCCACGGCCTGTATGGCATTCGCGTGCTGTGGTTCGAGCGCGACGGCAAGGGCTTTCTCGCGCCCGCGCGCTGGGACCCGCACGGCGTTGCAACGACCACGACGCACGATCTGGCGACCGTCGCGGGCTGGTGGAGCGGCGCGGATATCGACTGGCGCAACCGCATCGGCCAGACGCTCCCGCGCGCCGATGGGCTCGACCCCGTCGCGCTCGACCACGCGCAGCGCGCGGAAGATCGCGTCGCGCTCTGGCATGCGTTGCAGCAAAGCGGGCTCGCACCGCACGATGCCAATCCGCCGCCGGCCGACGACCCACCCGTGAATGCCGCACTCGCCTATGTCGCGGCAACGAGGAGCCCGCTCGTCACCTGTCCACTCGAAGACCTGCTCGCGTTGGCCGATCAGCCGAATCTGCCCGGCTCGATCGACGAGCATCCGAACTGGCGCCGCCGCCTGCCGCTGCCCGTCGAGTCGCTGTTCACCGATCCGGCCGTCGCTGCGCGCGTTCAAGCCGTCGTACACGCACGCGAGGCCGTCGCGCGTACGCAGGCCGACCCGAGCGCCGGTGCAAGCACGCATGACGCCCACCCAACCGCCAGCGGCGCGCCATACGCGCCCGAAAAGAAGCCGACGCCATGACATACCCTCGCGCGACGCTGCGCCTGCAGCTCCATCACGGCTTCACGTTCGACGACGCGCTCGCGCAGCTCGACTACTTCGCTGCGCTCGGCGTGAGCCACCTCTACCTTTCTCCGGTCACGACCGCACAGCCCGGCTCGATGCACGGCTACGACACCGTCGATTACGGCACGGTGAGCGCGGAGCTGGGCGGCGAAGGCGCGTTGCGCCGCTTCGCCGCGAAAGTGCACGAGCGTGGCATGGGCATCGTCGCCGACTTCGTGCCGAATCATATGGGCGTGGGCGGCGCTCACAACGCCTGGTGGCTCGACATTCTCGAATGGGGGCGTCACAGCGCGTATGCGCGCCATTTCGACGTGGACTGGCACTCGCCCGACCCCGCCCTGCGCGGCAAGGTGCTGATGCCATTTCTCGGCGCACAGTACGGCGAAGAACTCGCGGCAGGCCGTATCGAACTGAAGTTCGACCCCGTCGCCGCGCGCTTTTACGTGCAATACGGGCCGCACGTGTGCCCGGTCTGCCCGACCGACTATGCAGCGCTCCTGCAGTCCGCCAACCGCGCCGATCTCAACACCCTCGCCGGGCCGTTCCAGGGCATCACGACCCAGCCCGACGATCAGGAGCGCGCCGCCGCCGGGCGCGATGCGCTGCGCGCGTTCGTCGAACGGGCCGGCACGGACCCCATCGAATTCGCTCTGGAATCCTATTCAAGCGGCGACCCGGTGCCGCGCGACCGGCTGCACCGCTTGCTGGAACGCCAGCACTTCCGGCTCGCCTGGTGGCGCACCGCCACCGACGAGATCAACTGGCGGCGCTTCTTCGACGTTACTGCGCTCGCTGGCGTGCGTGTGGAACGCCACGACGTGTTCGAGGCCGTGCACAAGCTCATGTTTCGCCTCTACGCCGACGGCGTGATCGACGGCTTGCGCATCGATCATATCGACGGGCTCGCAGACCCGCGCGAGTACTGCGAACGCCTGCGGCAACGGCTCGCCACGCTGCGTGCCACGCCGCCGTACATCGTGGTCGAGAAGATTCTCGCGCAAGGCGAAACGCTGCGCGACGACTGGCCCGTGCAAGGCACGACAGGCTACGACTTCATGAACGACGTGGGTGCGTTTCTGCACGATCCCGCGGGCGCCGCGCCGCTCGCCGAAGCGTGGGCCGCCATTTCCGGCGACGACCGGCCGTTCGCGGCGTACGCGCTCGATGCCCGCCGCGAAATGCTGGCCGCCTATCTCCCCGCGGAACTCGACCACGCGACGCGCGCGCTGCACCGTATCGCGCGCGAACTGCCGGGCACACGCGACACCACCTATGCGTCGGTGCACCGCGTGGCCGCGCATCTGGCCATGTACTTCCCGATCTACCGGATCTATCCGGTGAACGGCTTGCGCAGCACGCTCGACAACCGCTATTTCGACGTTGCGCTCGAAGCCGCGCGACGCGCACTGCCGCGCGCGAGCCTGGCGGCGCTCGACCTCGTCGATGGCTGGCTAGGCGGCCGCGCCCCCGAGCCGGCAGCGAACAACGCCGGCAGCGGCAGCGGTAGCAGCAACAGCGGCGGCGGCAGTGCCAAGCCGCCACGCGCCGCGCCGGCCGGCGCAAACGCGAATGCGGGCAACAGCCAGGCGAATACGCCGCTCAGCCATGCGCTCATTGCGCAACGCACGGCGCTTGCGCTGTTCTCGCAGCTCACCGCGCCGCTTGCGGCAAAGGCCACGGAAGACACCGCGCTCTATCGTTACGGACGCCTGCTCTCGCGCAACGAAGTGGGCGCCGACCCCGACGATTTCGCGCGCACGCCACACGACTTTCATGCGGCGAACCGGTTGCGCCAGCGCCGCCCTTATGGGCTGCTCGCCACGGCCACGCACGACCACAAGCGCGGCGAGGACGTGCGCGCGCGGCTCGCCGTGCTAAGCGAGATCGCGCTCGACTGGAGCAACACGCTGCGCGCCTGGTCGGCGCTGAACCAGACGCATCGCCGTAACGACTCGGCGGCTGGCGCGGCCTGGTCGCCTGGGCCCGCCGCCGAGGCGATGCTCTATCAAACGCTGGTGGGCTGCTGGCCGCCCGAACTGGACCCCGGCGACAAAGCGGGCGTGCATGCGCTGGCGGAGCGTGTATCGAAGTGGCTGCTCAAAGCATTGCGCGAAGCGAAGCTGCGCACGAACTGGCTCTCCCCCGATGAGACCTATGAATCGGAATGCCAGGCATTTCTCTTCGATATCCTCGCGCCGCAGCGGCGCGACGGCTTCTTGCAGGCGCTTGCCGGTTTCGTCGCGCGCGTGGCGCCCGCGGGCGCGCTCAACACGCTGCTGCAAACGGTGCTGCGGCTCACCTCGCCGGGCGTACCCGACCTTTATCAGGGCACCGAACTATGGGATTTCAGCCTCGTCGATCCCGATAACCGGCGGCCTGTCGACTACGCGGCCCGCGCCGCCGCGCTCGACAATCAAGCGCCCGCCGCGAAGCTGAAAGACTGGCGCAACGCACACGTGAAGCTGGCCACCGTGCACCGCCTGCTCGCGCTGCGAGCGAAAATGCCGGAACTCTTGCGCGAAGGCGAGTATCTGCCGCTCACAGTGAACGGCGCACAAGCTTCACACGTGATTGCGTTCGAGCGCCATCACGGCAACGCCTGGGCCATCGTGATCGGCACACGCCACGCGGCGGGGTTGCTGGATGGCGACACGCCGCTCGTCGCACCCGCACGCTGGGACGATACGACAGTTGAACTGCCCAAGGGTTGCACGCAAGCCACGTTGTACGACTGGCTCAGCGACGCAACGCACTCGGTGCCCGAAGGCGGCACGCTTGCAGTGCGCGACATCCTGAGCGCCATGCCGGTGGCCGTGCTCTCGACGCTCACGCGCAGCTAAGATGCGCGCTCGAGGCACGCTCAACCGCCCTCGTCGTCGAGATCTTTCGGATACACGCGCACGAGCACGATGCGCGGCCCCTTCATCTTCTTCACGACGATATCGAAGCGGTCGAACTCAACGCGCTGCCCTTCGGTGGGCAGATCGTTGAGCGCATGAATCACCAGACCGCCCACCGACTCCGCACGCCCTTCGTCGATATCGATGCCGAGCGCCTGCTCCAGCGACACCACGGGCAGGCTGCCACGACCCATCAGCGTGCCGTCGTCCATGCGGGTCCAGTCGGTGTCGGCCTGGTGAAACTCGTCGTGAATCTGGCCCACGAGCGCGCCAAGCAGATTGTCGAGCGTGAGAAAGCCGAGCGGGCGCGCGCCCTTGTGCCCCACCAGCGCGAAATGCGGCGCACCTTTGCGAAAGCGGCGAAAGAGCGCCAGCGCCGGCGTATCGGGCCGCACGTACTGCACAGGGCGCACGAACTTGCCGAGATCGCTGAGTGCGTTGCCCGACTCGCGCGCAAGCAACAGGTCCTTCAGGTGGATGAGACCTGCCACGCGTTCGCCCGTCGCGTCTTCGAACAGCGGGTAACGGCTGAAGCGATGGCGCGCCACGATCTGCATGTTCTCGCGCAGCGGCAGGTCGCGGCGCAAGCCCACCATTTCGTGCGTGGGCCGCATGAGGTCGGAAATGGTGAGGCGCGAAAAGTCGAGCGAATGGGCGAGCGTGTTCCATTCGTCGGCGTTATAGGCGTTCGCGGCTGGCGCGGGAAGCAGCGGCACTACGCCGTTTTTGCCGTTTGTACCCCGCTGCTCGTGCATTGACTCGTTCGCCTCGGCCTGTGCGGCGGCGCGGCGGCTGCGCAGGATCAACTTGAGTTCGTCAGTCGAATAGTGCGTATCGTGGCCGTGTTCCGAGGCAAGGCCCGCGAGACGCAGCACCGCGTTCGCGCTCGAATTGAGCAGCCAGATCGCGGGGTACATCGTCCAGTAAAAGCCGTAGAGCGGCATGGCCGTCCATAGCGAAATCTTCTCGGCCTGGCGGATGGCGAGCGACTTCGGCGCAAGCTCCCCCACCACGATGTGCAGGAACGAGATCACCGTGAACGCGAACACCAGCGAAATGCCATGTACGAGTTGCGCCGATTGCACGCCTAGCAGTTCGAACACCGGCGCCAGCAATTGCGCGAACGCCGGCTCGCCGATCCAGCCAAGGCCGAGCGAAGCGAGCGTGATGCCGAGCTGGCACGCGGAAAGATAGGCATCGAGCTGGCCGTGCACCTTGGCGAGCAGCCGGCCGCGCAAGCCGTGCTGCTGCGCGAGGCTCTGCACGCGCGTGGCGCGCAGCTTGACGAGGCCGAACTCGGCCGCGACGAAGAAACCGTTGAGGGCAACGAGCAGGAACGCCCCAATGAGGGCGAGAAGCTGGATCAAGACAAATGGCTCCGAAGGACGAAGCGCTCAGTATAAATGTGCAAGGTGGATGAAAGGTGATGGCGCGCGCAATACGTCCTGCGGATCACACAGCGTTCAGCGGCACATTCAATACCAGCGCCGTCTCCTCGCCCTCGCCCACGAGAGCCGGCGCCTCGAAGCGTCCGCCGTGCGCTTCGGCCACGCGCTGGCACAGCGCCAGCACCCAGGCGCAGCGCCCCGCTTCCTGCTGCTCGCTCGCCTGGGCGCGCGCGAACGGTTCCAGCACGTGCGCAAGCGCGTCGTCGGTGAGCGCCTGGCGGGTAGCGCGCCATTTCACTTCGAGGTGGGCGCCGGTTGCGCTCGCGCCGGCCGCGAACGTCACGCCCGTGCCTTGTGCACTCGTTTCCGCCGCGAACACCAGCATCAGCCACAGCGCCTGGGCAATGCGTTCGCGGTCGCCGTCGAGCGTCGCCGCGCCGGTCGCGTCCTGCACCGCGAACGTCACGCCGCGCGCGTCGCCAAGCGCGGCGCGGGCATCATCCACGGCTTCGCCGATCAGCGCCGCGACGGCGAACGGCGCGCGCTCGATGCGCAGCTTGCGCGTTTCGGCGCGCGTGGTGTCGACGAGCGTTTCCAGCAGCCGAACCTGCTGCTCCACGCCCGTGCGAATACCGCCCAGCGCGCGCTGCGCGGCGGCGTCGGCGCTGTCGATCTTGCGCTCGAGCACGTAAGCCCAGCTATGGATGGCATTGAGCGGGCTGCGCAGATCATGCGAGACGCGCGAGAGCACGTGGTCGCGCATGAAAAGTGCGGTCTCGGCGCACAGGCGCGCCGTGCGCTCGGTACGGTTTTGCGAAGTCGACTCCATCTGATTCCCTTTATTGCGCCTCAAGCCGGGCGAGCGGTCCCCCATTATAGGCAGCGGCTAGCGAGCAACCGGCGTGCCCGGCAGGCTGCCGCCCGCCCCGCCCTGCAAAGCGCCTACAATAACGGGTTCAACTATTCGAATCAGGAGTTTTTCCATGTCTACCGTGACCACCGAATCCGGCCTCAAGTACGAAGACCTGACCGAAGGCACCGGCGCCGAAGCCAAGGCCGGCCAGACCGTCAGCGTGCACTACACCGGCTGGCTGACGGACGGCCAGAAGTTCGATTCGAGCAAGGACCGCAACGACCCGTTCGCCTTCGTGCTGGGCGGCGGCATGGTCATCAAGGGCTGGGACGAAGGCGTGCAGGGCATGAAGGTGGGCGGCGTGCGCAAGCTGACGATTCCGCCGCATCTGGGCTACGGCGTGCGCGGCGCGGGCGGCGTGATTCCGCCGAACGCCACGCTCGTGTTCGAAGTCGAGCTGCTCGAAGTTTGACGCCCGCTTGATGCTTTACAGCGCTCGCCTTTTTTGCAACCGCAACCGGTCATCATGAATCCGCATTACCACGCTCCCGTCACCGCGCCCGGCGTCGAATTGCGCCGCTACGGCGCGATCGAGGAAACCGATCTGCACGATTTTCATCAGATCGTGCTCGGCCTCGACGGCGAGATGGAGATGACCGTGAACGGCCAGGGCGAGCGCATCGACAGTTGTTCCGCCTGGCTCATTCCGGCGGGCGCGCGGCACGATTACGTGGGCATTGGCGATAACCGCCAGCTCGTGCTCGACCTGCCCGCGGCAACGCTCGCGGTGCCCGAACGGCTGTTCGACAAGGCGCGCGCCGTGCGCCTCGACCCCGCGCTCACGCAGCTCGTGAGCCAGATCGCGCAGCGCGCCGCGATGGCCGCGCCGCCTCGCGACAGCGCCGACCTGCGCGCGCGGCGCTTTCACTGGGACGCCTCGGCGCGCTTGTGCGCGGCATTCATCGCGCAAACCGGCGTGGCCGCTGGCGCGCAATTCAGCGCGGCGGCCGGGTTGGACTTTGCCCGTATCGACCGGTGGCTGCGTGCGCATCTCGCCCAGCCGCTGCGCATTGCCGATCTCGCCGCGCACTGCGGCTTCGGCATGCGGCGCTTTCATCAGCTTTTTATCGAAGCGTTCGGCGAAACGCCGCATCGCTACTTGCAGCGGCTGCGGCTCGATACCGCGCTCACCCTGCTCGCCGACCCGCGCGCCTCGCTCACCGACATCGCGCTCGAAGTGGGTTTCGGCGACCAGAGCGCCTTCACGCACGCGTTCACGCGCCGCTTCGGGCTCGCGCCCGGCCAGTGGCGCGCGCTGCCGTCGCACTGAGCGCGCAAGCGCCGCTCATTCGTCGAAGCGGTATTCCCACTGCGCGCGTGCGCCCACCGCCACGTGCTTGCCCGCGCCCGTCACCACCATCGCGTTCTGGCCGAACGTGAGGCCGCCGTCCACGCGCGGATCGGCGCGAAATACCTGCAGCGTGTCGAGCGGTTCCGTGGGCCATTGCGCGTCGCGCTCGCCCGTCTCCTGATCGATCGTCGTGATCGGGCAGCGCGCGCACGGCTTCACGAAGCGCAGCACGATTTCCTCGCCGCCCGATGCGGATTCGATGGCGAGCGTGTCGATGAAGTCTTCCTCGAACGCATCGCCGACATCGCCGACCACGATGTTCGGACGAAAGCGCGCCATCGGCACGGGCGGTGCGCCCTTCGCCGCGAGGCGCGCGTTGAGGTCCGCGAGCGACGCCTCGCTCGTCACGAGAATCGGAAAGCCGTCGGCGAATTGCGTGGGCGCGTCTTCGCCGTTCGTCCACTTCCGGCTCGCAAGACGCGTCACGTCATGCGCGAAGCGCAGCAGGCGCACCGGCGCGCCAATCGCCCGCGTGAACCATTGCGCCGCGTGATCGCCCTCGTCGAGCGCCTCGAAGTCGTCGTCCCAGACCGAGGCCGGCACGCGCGCCTCGCCGCCGCGCGGCGCAAACGGCAGATGGAGCGCTTCGCTCATGCCTTCCATGGTGAGGCGCACGCCGTCTTCGACGAACGTGGGCACGATGCGCGCCATCGCCGCGTACTGGCGCTGCGTGACGAGCCGGCCATTTGCGTCGGCGACCATCCAGTGACGGTCCCACTCGATGCCCTTCAGGCCGAGCTGCGCATCGTCGAGCGCGATCGCGCCACACGACTTCACGGGGTAGACGAACAACGCACGAACTGTGGGCATGGCGAACTCGCGGAAAAACAATAAGGAAATGGGCCGAACGGCGTTCGACCCACGATCATACAACCGTTGCTTTGAAGCGCTTACTGCGCCGCATCGAGCCCGCGTGCAAGGTCGTTGCGCACGTCCTGAACGTTTTCGAGGCCAACGGCGAGGCGAATCAACCCTTCGGTAATGCCCGCCGCCGCGCGCGCTTCAGGCGTAATGCGGCCGTGCGTCGTCGTGGCCGGGTGCGTGATGGTCGTGCGCGTATCGCCGAGATTGCCGGTGATCGAGCAGATCTTCGTGCCGTCGATTACATGCCACGCGTTTGCGCGCTGCTGCTCCGGCGTATCGCCCTTCACTTCGAACGAGACGATCGCGCCGCCCAGCTTCTGCTGCCGCATGGCGAGCGCATGTTGCGGATGTGATTCGAGACCGGGATAGAACACGCGCTTAATGGCCGGATGCGTCTCCAGCCAGCGTGCGATCTGGAGCGCGTTGTCCGATTGCTTCTCTACGCGCAGCGACAGCGTTTCCATGCCCTTGAGCAGCACCCACGCGTTGAACGCGGAAAGCGTCGGGCCGGCCGTGCGCACGAACGGGAACACTTTCTCCATGATGAACGCCTTCGACCCCACCAGCGCGCCGCCCAGCACGCGGCCCTGGCCGTCGAGGAACTTGGTGGCCGAATGCATCACCACATCCGCGCCGAACTTGAGCGGCTGCTGCAGCGCGGGACTGCAGAAGCAGTTGTCGACCACGAAGAGCGCGCCCGCCGCCTTGGCGATCTTGCTGACCGCCTCGATGTCGGCCACTTCGGTAAGCGGATTCGACGGCGTTTCGAGGAAGAACATCTTCGTTTCCGGCCGCACTGCGTTCTTCCACGCGTCGAGATCGGTCGGATCGACGAAGGTGGTCGCGATGCCGAACCGGCTGAAGATCTGCGAGAACATGGCGAGCGTCGAGCCGAAAATGCTCTGCGAGCTGACGATATGGTCGCCCGCCTGCAGCGCGGCCATTACCACCGACATGATCGCGGCCATGCCCGAAGCCGTGGCCATGCACGCTTCGCCGCCTTCGAGCGTGGCGAGGCGCTCCTGGAACATGGTGACGGTCGGATTCGAAAAACGCGCGTACGTATAGGCGGTTTCGGAGTTTTTGAAGCGCTCGGCGGCCTCTGCGGCGCTGCCGAAACAGAAGCTCGACGTGAGATAAAGCGCTTCCGAATGTTCGTTGAACTCGCTGCGCAGCGTACCCGAGCGAACGGCCAGCGTGTCGAAGTTGAAGGTGTCGTCCATGTTCGTGTTCTCCTTGTCCTGAACCATCCTGCTTCAATCCTGCACGCACGCGCGCAAAAAAGCCCGCTTTTGCATCGGCAGAAAGCGGGCTTTCGGATTCGGCGAAAACGCGAGCCTCATGCTCGCGTTGCCGGGGGGATCACTCCACCGAGAGTTGCAGGTGCAGCTGCGAGCGGGAGCCGCCGTCCATCGCGTCGCTTGCGGCGTCGCGGTCCGACTGCGCCTGGGGCGCGAGGCGCGCCGTCTCGATGTTGTCGAGGTAAGCGCTCGTGATGTCGCCGGTGATGTAGTCGCCGTCGAAGCACGAAGCCTCGAACTCCTTCAACTCCGGATTGATGTCGCGCACTGCCTGCTTGAGCGAATCCACGTCCTGATACACGAGGTAATCCGCGCCGATGATGCGCGCCACTTCGTCATCGGTGCGGCCATGCGCCACGAGTTCGCCGCGCGTGGGCATGTCGATGCCGTAGACGTTCGGGTACTTCACGGGCGGCGCCGCCGAAGCGAAGATCACCTTGGTCGCACCGGCGTCGCGCGCCATCTGCACGATTTCCTGCGAGGTGGTGCCGCGCACGATCGAGTCGTCGATGATCAGCACGTTCTTGCCCTTGAACTCGATGCCCATGGCATTGAGCTTCTGGCGCACCGACTTCTTGCGCATGGCCTGGCCCGGCATGATGAAGGTGCGGCCCACGTAGCGGTTCTTGAAGAAGCCTTCGCGGTATTCCACGCCGAGCTTGTTCGCGACCTGCATGGCAGCCGGGCGCGACGAATCGGGAATCGGCATGACCACGTCGATCTTCACGTCGGGCAACTCGCGCTTGATCTTCTCGGCGAGATAGTCGCCCATGCGCAGGCGTGCGTTGTACACGGGCACGCCGTCGAGCACCGAGTCCGGACGCGCGAGGTACACGAGTTCGAAGATGCAGGGGTTCAGCGTCGGCGCCGTGGCGCATTGCTGCGAGTGGAAGTTGCCGTCGAAGTCGATGAACACCGCTTCGCCCGGGCGAACGTCGCGCACGAATTCGAAGCCGATGCCTTCGAGCGCCACCGATTCCGATGCGAGCATCCACTCGGTGCCTTCCGGCGTTTCCATCTTGCCGATGCACAGCGGGCGAATGCCGAACGGGTCGCGGAACGCGAGCAGGCCGTAGCCGGCGATCAGCGAGACGATCGCGTAGGAGCCGCGCAGGCGGCGGTGCACGCCCGAAACCGCCTTGAAGAGCGCCGCCGGATCGAGTTCGAGGCCGGTGGTAGCGAGCTGCACTTCGTGCGCGAGCACGTTGAGCAGCACTTCGGTGTCGGAATGGGTGTTGATGTGGCGGCGGTCCACACGGAACATCTCTTCCTTCAACTGTTGCCAGTTCGTGAGATTGCCGTTGTGGGCGAGGACGATGCCGAACGGCGCGTTCACGTAGAACGGCTGGGCTTCTTCTTCGCTCGACGCCGAGCCGGCCGTCGGGTAGCGCACCTGGCCGATGCCGCTGGTGCCTGGGAGGCTACGCATGTTGCGCGTGCGGAACACGTCGCGCACCATGCCGTTGGCCTTGTGCATATGGAACGTGCTGCCGTTCGCGGTGGCAATGCCGGCCGCGTCCTGACCGCGGTGCTGCAGGAGCAGCAGCGCGTCATAGAGGAGCTGGTTGACGGGAGAGCGGGAAACTACGCCTACGATGCCGCACATGGCAGGTCCTTCAAAAAAGCGAAATCGGTAGCGGGCCGCCCGGCTTGCATCACCGGTCGGGCGCCGCAAATGGGCAGTGTTGCCGGGAAGCTTCGCCTCGCATCGCGTCCGATCAGCTTCTGATCAGACGTGAACGTAGGCCGCGAGCGCCTCGGGCAACAACGGTTTCAGTTCGAGCACGCCCTGCACGGCATAAGGCCGCAGCAGCGCGTGGCGCCAGAAGTCCTGCTGGGGCAGCTCGGTCAGCCCACCAAGGACGACGAGGATCAACACCAGCACGACGCCTCGCACGAGGCCGAACATCGTCCCGAGCGAACGGTCCACGCCGGACAATCCGCTCACCTGCACCAGACGGCCGATCAATGCGTTGCCCACGCCGGCCACGAGCACCACGGCAATGACGATCAGCGCAAAGGCGATCAGCCATTGAGTGAGCGCCCCGCCCGGCCAGTTCGCCGGAATCCAGGGCACCACGTGGTCCACGTAGCGGCAGGCCACGAGCAACGCCGCGATCCAGCCAATCAATCCAAAAATCTCGCCGATCAAGCCGCGCCACGCACCGCGCAGCGCCGACAGGCCGATCACCGCCATTACAGCGTAGTCGAATGCGGTGAACATCGACGGCTTATTCCGCGTTGGCGTTCGAGCCCGCCATCAGGCCGGCGCCGCGCACCTTGGCGATCGCCGCCGTAGCCGAGGCGCGGTCCGGGAACGGACCCGCGCGCAGCAGCGTGCGCGTCGTGCCGTCCGCTTCCTTACGTTGCTCGGTATATGCGGGTACGCCCGCCGCTTTCAACTTCGTGACCCAATTGTTCGCCGTCGTGCTGTTCGAGAACGCCCCGAGCTGCACCGCGAAACGCGCGCCCGGGGGCGCCGCCGGCGTGCTGGTTCCGGCTTTCGCGCCGTTGCCTTCGCTGGTGTCGTCGCTGTCGTTGGCGGCGGTCGTCGTCGGTTTGCTGGTTGCGGCGACGGCCGTGCTGGCCGAAGCCGCAGGCTTGGCAGCGGGCTTTTGCGCCTGCGCGGTTTGTGTCGACTGAGCCGGAGCGGTTGCCGCCTGGGCGGGCTTTTTCGCTGGCGTTGCCGGCGTTTGATCCGTGTTCTGGGCGTTTTGCGTGGCCGCGGCGCCCGAAGCGGCCGCGAGACCCGACGCGCCAGGCGTCGCTTCGGCGGCTGCGGGATTGTCGGGGGCGACGCCGGCTTGCGTGTCTTCGGCGTCGTGTTGGCGCGCGGCGGCCTTGTCGGCCGGGCGGCTCGGAATGTCGATGGCGATGTCGTCGGTGACGGGCTTCGGGTGCGAATCGAGCACCATCGGCAGGATCACGATGGCCGCGAGCACCAGCGCGATCGCGCCGACGAGACGGCGGCGCGCGCGTTGCTTTTCAGGGAGCGTGGGGTCGAGCAGCATTGCCTCGGCGTCGCCAGACCGGTCCGGCCGGCGGCTGCGCCGCTCCACGCGCGCGCTCTGATTGCTGCGCCGGCTGGAGCCGGACTCGGTGCCGCGCCGGCGGGGCGCGTCAGCGTCATCTTTCTTGCCGAACGAGAAAATTCCCATGTATGGCTTGCTGTTGGCCTACCTGGCCTGTCTTACGTGGGCGGCGTGCGGGTGCCGGGCGGTCAGTGCTGCTGCGACTTTCGCCAGGCCATCACCCCGGCAACCGTCAGGAAACTTCCGAAAACAAGAATTCTATCATTTTCGGTAGCGCGTTTTAGCGCATCTTGAAACGCGGCAGCGGGGCTTTCATAGCGCGTCACGCTGCTGTCGGGGCCGTCAGTCACGCCCGCTTCGCGCAGCACTTCTTCGAGCTGTTCGGCCGTTGCCGCGCGCGGCAGCGGCAGATCGGTCACGCACCAGTGGTCGATCTCGCCCTTCAGGTGCTCGATCACGCCCGCAATGTCCTTGTCGCGCATCGCGCCGAACACGGCGTAGGTGTACGGGAAATAGCCCATGCTGCCGAGGTTCTGCCCCAGCACCGCCGCCGCGTGCGGGTTGTGGCCGACATCGAGAATGATCGAAGGCTTGCCCGGCAGCACCTGGAAGCGGCCCGGCAGTTCGACGTTGGCGAGGCCGAGGCGAATGTCCTGCGCGGAAACCGGCAGCCGGTCGCGCAGCGCCTCGAGGCCCGCGAGCGCGGCCGACGTGTTGATCAACTGGTTCGCCCCACGCAGCGCAGGATAGGCGAGCGCCGAGCGGCGCATCGTCGGGCCCACGTAGCTCCATTGCTGGCGCTCGCTGCCCGGCTGCCCTTCGTAGCGGAAATCGCGGCCGAAGAGCCACAGTTCGGCGCCGATCGCCTCAGCATGGTCGATGAGCGACTGCGGCGCCATCGGGTCGGCGCAGATCGCGGGCTTGCCCGCGCGGAAGATGCCGGCCTTCTCGAACGCGATCTTCTCGCGCGTGTCGCCGAGGTATTCCGTGTGGTCGAGGTCGATGCTCGTGATGATCGCGCAGTCGGTGTCGAGCACATTGACGGCGTCGAGACGCCCGCCCAGACCCACCTCGAAGATCACGGCGTCGAGGCCGCGCGAAGCGAACAGATGCATGATCGCGAGCGTCGTGAATTCGAAGTACGTGAGCGTCACGGGCTTCGCGAGCGAATTGCGCGCGACCTCCACGGCTTCGAAGTGCGGCAGCAGTTCGGCGTCGCTGGCCTGCTGGCCGTCCACGCGCGCGCGCTCGTTGAATTCGAGCAGATGCGGCGAGGTGTGGCAGCCCACGTGGTAGCCCGCCTTCAGCAGGATCGTTTCGAGAATCGCGCAGGTCGAGCCCTTCCCGTTCGTGCCGCCCACCGTGAAGATCGGGCATGCGAACTTGAGGTCCAGCGCGTCCTTCACCTGACGGATGCGGTCGAGCCCCATGTCGATGCCGACCGGATGCGCGGTTTCAAGGTGCGTGAGCCACGCGTCGAGGGTGGGAAAGGTACTCATCGAGATAAAAATGACCTGGTGCTGCGCGTGAGACGCCGCCTAAGGCGGAGGGTTCACACGAATGATCCGCTTCGAAAGAACGGCATTATCGCGGAAATGACAACGCGCCGCTTGCTTTCGCTCGCGGCGCGTTGGATAAAGCGTTGCGGCTGCGGCACGTACAACGCCGCAGATCGCTCAATGCGAGGCTCAGGCCACCGCGTCGGCGGGCTGGCGCTGCAGCAGCGCCAGCATTTGCGCGATTTCGTCGCGCAGCTTGCGGCGATCCAGGATCATGTCGATCGCGCCCTTCTGCAGCAGGAACTCGGCGCGCTGGAAGCCTTCCGGCAGCTTTTCGCGCACGGTCTGCTCGATCACGCGCGGGCCGGCAAAGCCGATCAGCGCCTTCGGCTCGGCGATCACCACGTCGCCCAGGAACGCGAAACTCGCCGAAACACCGCCCATCGTCGGGTCGGTCAGCACGGAAATGAACGGCAGCTTGGCTTCGGCCAGCTTGGTCAGCATGGCCGTGGTCTTGGCCATCTGCATGAGCGAAAGCAGGCTTTCCTGCATGCGCGCGCCGCCCGAAGCCGTGAAGCAGATGAACGGCACTTGCTGCTCGAGCGCGTTTTGCGCGCCGCGTGCGAAGCGCTCGCCGACCACCGAGCCCATCGAGCCGCCCATGAACGAGAACTCGAAGCAGGCCACCACCACGGGCAGCGTGCGGATCGCGCCGCCCATCACCACCATGGCGTCGGTTTCGCCGGTATCGTCCATCGCCTCTTTCAGGCGGTCCGGGTACTTGCGGCTGTCCTTGAACTTGAGCGCGTCGACCGGAACGATTTCCTGGCCGATTTCATAGCGGCCTTCCGGATCGAGCAGGCCGTCCAGACGCTCGCGCGCGCCAATGCGCATGTGGTGATCGCACTTCGGGCAAACGTGGAGATTCGCCTCGACGTCGTTGCGGTACAGGACCGCTTCGCACGACGGGCACTTGATCCACAACCCTTCCGGAATGCTCTTGCGGCTTTTCGGATCGGTTTGCTTGATCTTGGGCGGCAGCAGTTTGTCGAGCCAGCTCATTGATGTTCCTTCCTTGACCTTCGTGATGCGCGGGCGCGGTGGATCGGTCCCGTCAACCGATCGGTAAAACCGACCGGGTTCCGACCCCGACCGCGCATGGCGAAAAGTGGATTTTACAGCAGTCTCGGAACTAGCCGACAGAGACTTCGTCCAACGCCGTTCGAATGCCCGTGATGAATTGCGTGAGCGCGTCGGCGGCCGTTTCCGGCGCGGCCTGTTCGAGCAACTGGACAATGCGGCTGCCGATCACCACGGCGTCCGACACCTGCGCGACGGCAGCGGCCGTTTGCGCATCGCGAATGCCGAAGCCCACACCCACGGGCAGCGAGACATGCTTCTTGATCGCCGGAATTTTACCCGCGATGCTCGAAACGTCGAGATTGGCTGCCCCCGTCACGCCCTTGAGCGAGACGTAGTAAACATAGCCGCTCGCCGCGGCGCCCACTTCGGCGATGCGCTCATCGGTCGAAGTCGGCGCGAGCAGGAAGATCGGATCGATGTCGGCGGCCTTCATCTTCGCCGCGAACTCGACCGACTCCTCGGGCGGATAGTCCACCACGAGCACGCCGTCCACGCCCGCTTCCTTTGCGGCCTGCGCGAACGCGTCGGCGCCCATGCGCTCGATGGGGTTCGCGTAGCCCATCAACACGACGGGCGTCTTGTTGTCGGTTTCGCGAAAGCGCTTCACGTCGGCGAGCACGCTCTTGAGCGTCACGCCCTTCTCGAGCGCGCGCTCGGACGACTGCTGGATCACGGGGCCGTCGGCCATCGGGTCCGAGAACGGCACACCGAGTTCGATGACATCGGCGCCGCCGGCGGCCAGCGCGTGCATGAACTCGACCGTGCGCGCGGGATCGGGGTCGCCCGCCGTCATGAACGGGATCAGGCCTTTGCGGCCCTGGGCGGCGAGCGCCTCGAACGTGGTCTTGATACGGGACATTTCAGGGTCCTCAGCTTTTAGGCGTTACTGCGCGTGAGTCCGGCGGCGGCGCATCAGGCGCCGGCCGCAACGGCGCTTGCGGCGGCCGCGCTGACGCGTTCGCGCGCGATCGCGCAGTAACTTTCGTTAATTTCATAGCCGACGAATTCGCGCTGCTGACGCGCGCAAGCCACTGCCGTGGTGCCGCTGCCCATGAACGGGTCCAGCACGCGGCCGCCCGGCGGGCAGCTCGCGAGCACCATGCGCTCGACGATCTCCAAAGGCTTCTGGGTGGGATGATCCACGCGCTCCGCGTGCTGGCGATGCAGCCGCGAAACTGACCAGACGTCCTTGGGGTTGTAGCCGAGCTCCAGCCACTTGCTGCCTTCGAACAACTTGCGCGAACGCGCCTTCTTCGTGACGGCATCATACGGGATGCGGACGGGATCGAGATCGAAGTAGTAGTCCTTCGAAACCGCGAAGAAACCGATGTTGTCGTGCACCGAGGTGAAACGGCGCGTCGTGCCGCCCATGCTGGGCACGCGACGATCCCAGACGATCTCGTTGATCATCGTGAGTTTCGACTTGAGATAGACGAAGATCTCGGGCGCGTACTGCCACGTACAGAACACGTAGAGCGAGCCCGTGGGCTTGAGCTTCGGAATCGCCAGGTCGAGCCATTCATACGTCCAGGCGAGAAAGTTCTCGCCCGAACGCATGTCGGAGTCGTTGCCGTAGTCCTTGCCGAGCCCGTAGGGCGGGTCGGCGACGATCAGATCGATCGAGGCGTCGGGCAAGTTGGCTGCATCGGTCAGAAAATCGCGGTTCAGGAGCCGGATGGTTTCCGGCACGACCGGCACCGTGGGCAGCACGGCCGCGTTGGCGACCGCTTCGGCGGCTTCCAGAGCAGCCGCTTCTGCGTTCACCTCGGCATTCACCTCGCCCACGGGCGCCGGCACTTCCGGCTCGTCGAACTCGTCACGCATCGCTTACGTCGCTCCGGGCGCTCAGAACTGGATGCCCGATCGCTCGGCGACCGTGTGCATGTCCTTGTCGCCGCGGCCCGACAGGTTCACCAGCAGGATTTTCTCCTTCGGCAACGTCGGGGCGAGCTTCGCCGCGTACGCGAGCGCATGGCTCGATTCGAGCGCGGGAATGATGCCTTCGATGCGGCAGCAGTCGTGGAAGCCCTTGAGCGCTTCTTCGTCGTCGATCGTGACGTATTGCGCGCGGCCGCTGTCCTTGAGCCATGCGTGCTCGGGACCCACGCCCGGATAGTCGAGGCCCGCCGAAACCGAATGCGTCTCGATGATCTGGCCGTTCTCGTCCTGCAGCAGATAGGTGCGATTGCCGTGCAGCACGCCCACGGTGCCCGCCGCGAGCGAGGCGGCGTGACGGCCCGTTTCCATGCCGTCGCCGGCAGGCTCGACGCCGATCAACTGCACCGAAGTGTCCTCGATATACGGGTAAAAGATACCCATCGCGTTCGAACCGCCGCCCACGCAGGCGATCACGGAGTCGGGCTGGCGGCCCGTCATTTCGGGCATCTGCACGCGGCATTCGTCGCCGATCACGCGCTGGAAGTCGCGCACCATCATCGGGTACGGGTGCGGGCCCGCCACCGTGCCGATGATGTAGAACGTGTTTTCGACGTTGGTAACCCAGTCGCGCATGGCTTCGTTGAGCGCGTCCTTGAGCGTGCGCGAGCCCGACTCGACCGGAACCACGGTCGCGCCCAGCAGTTTCATGCGGTAGACGTTGGCGGCCTGGCGGCGTACGTCTTCGGCGCCCATGTAGACCACGCATTCCATGCCGAAGCGCGCCGCGATGGTCGCGGTGGCCACGCCGTGCTGACCCGCGCCGGTTTCGGCGATCACGCGCGGCTTGCCCATACGCTTGGCGAGCAGGGCCTGGCCGATCACGTTGTTCACCTTGTGCGCGCCGGTGTGGTTCAGGTCTTCGCGCTTGAGATAGATCTGCGCGCCGCCCAGCAGCTCGCTCCAACGCTGCGCGTGATAAATCGGCGACGGACGGCCGACAAAATGCTTCAACTCGCGCTCATATTCGGCGCGGAAGTCGGGATCGTCCTTGAATTTCGCGTAGGCGTCGCGCAGCTCGTCGATCGCCTGCATGAGGGTTTCGGCAGCGAATACGCCGCCATAGGGGCCGAAATGGCCGCGTTCATCTGGCAAATTGTACATAAGTCACTCGCTCGGCCGGACTTGGGAAGGCCCACGTTGCGTGGACCGTGCCGGCCAAAGGGGCATCCGCCCCGGATTCATCCCGCGTCCGCTTCGCGCACCGCGCGCACGAACGCCGCCATGCGGGCGTGATCCTTCACGCCCTTTGCGCCCGGAACCTCGATGCCACTGGAGACATCGACAGCGAACGGACGCACCTGGCGAATCGCATCACCGACGTTTTGCGCGTTCAAGCCACCACTCAAAACGGCCCGACGCGCGAGCCCTGCGGGAATAAGTGACCAATCGAAGACCTTTCCGCCGCCGCCGTAACCTTCGACATGGGTGTCGAACAAGAGGCCGCTGGCTGATGAATAACGATTAGCCGATTCTATCAAATCGGCTTGCTGAGTATCGGCCGCCACCCGCAGCGCGCGCAACCAGGGCAAACCGGCAACGGACGCCAGCGACTCGCACTGCTCGGGTGTTTCGTCGCCGTGGAACTGAAGCATGGTGAGCGAGACATTGCTCGCCACTTCGCTCATCCACTGCGGCGTGGCGTTCACGAAGAGACCCACGACCGAGACGAACGGCGGAATGTCGTGCGTAAGCTCGACCGCCTGCGCCACGCTCACCGAGCGCGGGCTGGGCGGGTAGAACACGAGGCCGACGGCGTCCGCGCCGAGGTCGATGGCGTGCGCAAGCGCCTCGGGCGTCGAAAGTCCGCACAACTTGATGCGGGTGCGGTGCGCGGGGGCGGATGGCTCGGCTGACGTCATGATCGTAAGTGCGGTGTCGGTCTCGATGATTCAAGCAGGCGGCGCTTCAGGTGCGGCCTTCGGGCGCGTCGCTCCAGATCGCGCTCCACGGCACGCTGGCCGTATGCGGCCCAGGGACCGCGAACTCGTCAGGATAGCCTACCTGGGCGAGATAGAGGCCGTCGGGCATGAAGGTCGGCGCGGCCACGGTGCGGTCGCGACCCGCCAGCACTTCAGCCATCCACGAGGCCGGATAGCGCCCTCGCCCCACGGCCACGAGGCAACCCATCAGGTTGCGGACCATGTGGTGCAGGAACGCATTGGCGCGAAAGCGGAAGTGGATGAAGTCGCCCTGCGGCCGGATATCGATCTGATACAGATGCTTCACCGGCGTTTTCGCCTGGCACTCGGACGAGCGAAACGACGAAAAATCGTGCTCGCCGATGAGATGCGCCGCTGCCTCGCGCATGGCATCGACGTCGAGCGGCGTGTGGATCCAGCCCGCGCGGGCCGCCAGCATCGGCGAGCGCACGGGGTTCACGTAGAGCACGTAGTAGTACGTGCGCTCGAACGCCGCGAAGCGCGCGTGGAACGCGTCGGGCATCGGCTTGGCCCACTGCACGGCCACCGTGGAGGGCAGGAACGCGTTGGTGCCGCGCACCCACGAGAAAGGCGTGCGGTCGAGATCGGTGTCGAAATGCACCACCTGGCCGAGCCCGTGCACGCCCGTGTCGGTGCGCCCCGCGACGATGGTGGACAGCGGCACGGTGGCGAACTCGCGCAGCGCGCGCTCGAGCGCGTCCTGCACCGTCTTGCCGTGCGGCTGCGACTGCCAGCCGCAGAACGCGGCGCCGTCGTACTGGATTCCTAGCGCGATACGCATACGGCTTGCGGCAGCGTCACGAAAGCGGAGCGAGTGTCGACAGCAGCGCCTGCGCGTCGCTGCGCGTGGCGGGGTCGTTCGACTCGATCACTTCGTTGATGAGCGAGCGGGCGCCGGACACGTCGCCAAGCGCGATGTATTCGTGCGCGAGATCGAGCTTGTTGCGTGCGATGCGCGCGAGCTGCTCGGGCGTGAAGACCGGCAGCGGCTCCGCCGAATCGGGCGGCAGGTTCAGGTCGAAGTCGAGCGTGAGCGCGCCAAAACGCGGCGCGCCGAGGCCTGCGAGCGCGCCTGCGCCCGCCGTCCCCGCCTCGATGGCCTCGCCCGCCATCCGCGTCGGCGGCTCGAAGAACGGCGACGAGAGCCGCGCCGATGCCTCGGGCGTGGCGGCCGGCTCGGTCGAGAGCGGCGCCGTGGGGATGACCGGCTCTCCGATACGCGGCGGCAGGGGCAGGTCGAGGCCCCCCAGCGCTTCGATTGCATCGTGCGGGAAAGCGATCGGAACTTCGGCGTAACTCATGTCTTCTGCGGTAACTGCGGGTACTGACGGAATTTCAGGTGCGGCATGCGGCGTCGGCGGGCGCTCGAAGGCTCCGGCAACAGGCGGCGTTTGCATGGCGGGCGGCTCGGCCTCTGGCGCGTGCAACGTTTGCGCGGCTTGCGGAGCGCCATCGCCGAAATCCAGCGCGATATCGGGTGTAGCGGGCTTCTGGGCGCGCGCCGGCTCTTCCAGCGTGCGCGCCAGCGCCTCGGCGTCTTCGGCTGTGCGCGGCGCACTGATGCTTTCGGGCGGCAACGCATCCGCACCCAGGTCCGCCGCGGCGGCGAGGCTTGCGGCTTCGGTTGCGTCGGCCAGCGTCTGCGATTCGCCCGCTTCGGCGCCGTGCGGCTGCTCCTGTGCTGCGTGAGCGTCCTGCTCGATAGTCGGCTCTTGCGGCGTGGCGGGATGCAGCTTCTCGGTTAGCGTAGGCGGCAGCGCTTCGTCGTGCTCCAGCGGCACGACCGAGACGGCGGGCGTAGGCACCGGCGTGATCACAACTTCGTTCGCCTTGGGCGCAGGTGCATTCGCGCCCGCATCCGGTTCCTCCGCTGCGTGCGCAATCGGCTCGCGCAACACTGGCGGCTCTTCGACCACAGGTGCGCCGGCTACAGCGGCTGCGGAGGACGTCGACGGCGTCGGCTCGTGCGCTTCGGGCGAAACGTCGGGCGCCTGATCGACGGGTTTCTTGCGCTTGCGCATGAGCAGCCGCACAAACAACGCCAGCAGCGCCACGACGACCGCCGCCACGCCACCCATGGCGATCGGCGAGACTTCCGGTTGACCGCCAGCCGCGCCGGCATTCGCTGCGCCGTTCGGCACAGGTGCGCCGCCTTGCGCGGCAGGCACACCCGCGGACGCGCCGCCCGCGGTCTGCGCCGGCTTGCCGATGCCGTGCTGCTGCAACGCCATCAGCACGCGGTTCTTCAATGCGAGGAGTTGCTGGAGGCTGGAGACCTTCGCGCCTTGCGCCGACGCGCCTGCCGCGCTGCTGGCCGGGGCCGGCTGGACCGATCCACTCCACACGTGCGCGTCGCTGGCCGCTGACACCGGCGCAGCGGCACTCGCGCTCGTCGCCGCTCCGGAGGCGCCTTGCGCGGCCGCTTCGGGGCCGCTCGTCGCAACTGCCGCCGAAGCAGGTGCCGCCGTTGCCACGGCCGTGCTGGCCGCACTCGCGCCAGCCGCCGCGGCAGCCGCCGCCGACGATGCAGCCGCTGCCGCCTCGGCGGCGGCATTTGAAGCCGCGGCGGGCGTGCTAGCGGACGCTGCAGGCGCGCTCGCCGCCGCAGCGGGCGCGCTGGCGGCAGCCGATGCCGCAGCCGCCCCACCCAGGGCCGCCGTCATGCCCGCCGCCGCGCTGGAAACGTCCGGTGTAGCCGGCACGTTCAGCGTCGCGCCCACGCGCATGCGGCTGGGATCCTGCTTGATGAACGCATTGGGGTTCGCCTCGAACAGCGCCTGGCTCATGCGCGCGAGCGTGGCCTTGTCGTGCGACTGCGTGAGGTCGACGGCCACGTCATGCAGCGACTGGCCGGGACGAACGGTGTATTGCCCCGCAACGCTCACCGCAGCTGCGGCAGCGGCGGCGCTCGCAGCGCCCGGCGCCGCACTCGCGCCGCCCTGCGCGGCGGCCAGGCCGCAGAACAGGAAACTCGCCGCCGCCACAGTGGCGCGGATCGCGCGCCGCCCTTGGGCGCGCTTCGCGCGAGGCGCGGCGGAAACAGAATCAAATCGAACGATCATCAGTTGCCCTGGCATACCGCTCTTGCGGCTGTCGATCAAATAGGAGTGTGCTTCGGGGCGATTGCATCGATGCATGCGGTAAAAAGCATGCAATAAAAAAAGCGCCGCGACTGGCGCGGCGCTTTTCACCCTGTCTACGCGTCATTAGCCGCGTAGTTTAATTCATTCACTTGTCGAGCAGAATGCGCAACATGCGGCGCAGCGGTTCCGCCGCACCCCACAGCAGCTGATCGCCCACCGTGAAGGCCGACAGATACTCGCCGCCCATGGCCAGCTTGCGCAAGCGGCCCACCGGCACCGAAAGCGTGCCCGTGACCACGGCCGGCGACAAATCGCGCATCGAAGCCTCGCGCTGGTTCGGCACGACCTTGACCCAGTCGTTGGCCGAGGCGAGGATGCCGTCGATCTCGTCGAGCGGCACGTCCTTCTTCAGCTTGATCGTGAGCGCCTGCGAGTGGCAGCGCATCGCGCCGATACGCACGCACAGGCCGTCCACCGGAATCGAGCCCGGCTGGCCCATGGCGGGCTTGCCGAGAATCTTGTTGGTTTCCGCGCCGCCCTTCCACTCTTCCTTCGACATGCCGTTGCCGAGGTCCTTGTCGATCCAGGGAATCAGCGAGCCCGCGAGCGGCACGCCGAAGTGCTCGGTCGGCATGGCGTCGCTGTTCATCGTGGCGAGCACCTTGCGGTCGATATCGAGGATCGCCGACGACGGGTTAGCGAGGTCGCTCGCAACCGAAGCGTTGAGCGCGCCCATCTGTGAGAGCAGCTCGCGCATGTTTTGCGCGCCCGCGCCCGAAGCGGCCTGATACGTCATGGCCGTGATCCAGTCGACGAGGTTCTCGCGGAACAGGCCGCCCAGCGCCATCAGCATGAGGCTGACCGTGCAGTTGCCGCCGATGAAGTCCTTCTGACCCTTGACCAGCGCGTCCTTGATGACGTCGAGGTTGACCGGGTCGAGGATGATGACCGCGTCGTCCTTCATGCGCAGCGCCGAGGCCGCGTCGATCCAGTAACCGGTCCAGCCTGCCGCGCGCAGCTTCGGATACACCTCGTTGGTGTAATCGCCGCCCTGGCAGGTGATGATGATGTCGCACTTCTTGAGCTCGTCGACGCTGTTCGCGTCCTTGAGCTTCGTCTCGTTTTTGGCGAACGACGGAGCCGCGCCGCCTGCGTTGCTGGTGCTGAAAAACACCGGTTCGATCAGGTCGAAATCACGTTCTTCCTGCATGCGCTGCATCAGCACGCTGCCGACCATGCCGCGCCAACCTACGAGACCTACGTTCATGACTAACCCTTGAGATGGACACTTCCCCGCTTCGCTCGCCCGGCGTGGCCGCGCGGGGAAGATGAGCGGGCACGACGAGCGATCAACGAATGGTGATCGTTTTCGTAATCGTGGTTTTCGTGCTAATGGCGAGCGAAATCGCGCGGGCCGTGCCGCGGATGTTCGTAACAGTCGTGATCGGGGAGATCTTCGCCATCGAAGTAATATACACGAAACAGTTAATTTGCGCGGAAAAAACCATACTTTCCGCTATTTGCAACGCCATTCTTCAGGCGCGCGAAATAAAAAAGGGCACGCCTGAAACGGCGTGCCCTTCGTGTGGCGTTACAGCGCTGCGATCACCGCGTCGCCCATTGCCACCGTGCCGACCTGCTTGCAGTCCGGCGTGACGATGTCGGCGGTGCGATAGCCTTGTTCGAGCACCTTCTTCACCGCGCTCTCGATACGGTCCGCCTGCTCCGGGCGGCCCAGCGAATAACGCAGCATCATGGCCGCCGAAAGGATCGTGGCGAGCGGGTTGGCAATGCCCTTGCCCGCGATATCCGGCGCCGAACCGTGCGACGGCTCGTACAGACCCTTGTTGTTCTTGTCGAGCGAGGCCGAGGGCAGCATGCCGATCGAGCCCGTGAGCATCGCGGCTTCGTCCGAGAGAATGTCGCCGAACATGTTACCGGTCACGACCACGTCGAAGGCCTTGGGCGCCTTCACGAGCTGCATGGCCGCGTTGTCCACGTACATGTGCGACAGCTCGACGTCCGGATATTCCTTCGAGACATCGATCATGATGTCCTTCCAGAACTGCGACGTTTCCAGCACGTTGGCCTTGTCGACCGACGTCAGCTTCTTCTGGCGCTTTTGCGCGGCCTGGAACGCCACGTGAGCGATACGGCGCACTTCGGGCTCCGCATAGCGCATCGTGTCGAACCCTTCGCGTGCGCCCTTGAAGTTGCCATCCGGCGCTTCGCGCGTGCCGCGCGGCTGACCGAAGTAGATGTCGCCGTTCAGTTCACGCACGATCAGGATGTCGAGGCCCGAAACGATTTCCGGCTTCAGCGACGACGCCCCCGTGAGCTGCGGATAGCAGATCGCCGGGCGGAAGTTCGCGAACAGTTCCAGATGCTTGCGCAGGCCGAGAATGGCCTGCTCCGGACGCAGCGCGCGCTCGAGCTTGTCGTACTTCCAGTCACCCACGGCGCCGAACAGGATCGCGTCGGCGGACTTCGCCAGCGCGAGCGTGGCCTCGGGCAGCGGGTGGCCGCTTGCCTCGTAGCCCGCGCCGCCAACGGGCGCCTCTTCCAGCTCGAACTTTTCGCCAAGTGCGTTGAGCACCTTCACGGCTTCCTTGACGATCTCGGGGCCGATGCCGTCGCCCGGCAGCACTGCAATCTTCATCGTGTCATTCCTCGCTCAGTTGTTCGGTGTGCGCTTGTCTGCGTTTTTCTGCGCGTATCAAAGCACGCGGTTGTTCAGCCACGGCTGGCGCGCGAGGCGCTCGGCTTCGTACTGGCGGATCTTGTCGGCGTGACGCAGCGTGAGGCCGATGTCGTCGAAGCCGTTCAAGAGACAGTAGCGGCGGAACGCGGCCACTTCGAACGGATATTCCTTCGAGCCGTCGGTCGTGCGCACGACCTGCTTGTCCAGATCGACCGTGAGCTGGAAGCCGTTGAACGCGTACGTTTCGTTGAACAGGTGATCGACGTCCGATTCGGAAAGCACGATCGGCAGCAGGCCGTTCTTGAAGCAGTTGTTATAGAAGATGTCCGCGAAGCTCGGCGCGATGATCGCGCGGAAACCGTACTGGTCGAGCGCCCACGGCGCGTGCTCGCGTGAGCTGCCGCAGCCGAAGTTCTTGCGCGTGAGCAGCACCGAAGCGCCTTGATAACGCGGCTGGTTCAGCACGAAGTCCGGGTTCAGCGGGCGCTTCGAGTTGTCCTGGCCTGGCTCGCCGTGATCGAGATAACGCCATTCGTCGAAGGCATTCGGGCCGAAGCCGGTGCGCTTGATCGACTTGAGGAACTGCTTCGGAATGATCGCGTCGGTATCGACATTCTCGCGATCGAGCGGCGCCACGACGCCGGTGTGTACGATGAATTTTTCCATGATCGTGTTGCCTTACCCGAGCTTGCGAATGTCGACGAAATGGCCTTCGATTGCCGCGGCGGCTGCCATGGCCGGGCTCACGAGGTGCGTGCGACCGCCCGCGCCCTGGCGGCCTTCGAAGTTGCGGTTCGAAGTCGATGCGCAACGCTCGCCCGGCTCCAGCCGGTCGGCGTTCATTGCGAGGCACATCGAGCAACCCGGCTCGCGCCATTCGAAGCCCGCTTCCGTGAACACCTTGTCGAGGCCTTCGCGCTCGGCTTGCGCCTTCACGAGACCCGAGCCCGGCACGACCATCGCGAGGCGGATGTTCGGCGCCACGCGGCGGCCGAGTTTCTTCACGACATAAGCGGCGGAGCGCAGGTCTTCGATACGCGCGTTCGTGCACGAACCGATGAAGATCTTGTCCGGCTTGATCGACTCGATCGGCGTGTTCGGTTCGAGCGCCATGTATTGCAGCGCGCGTTCCATCGCGTCGCGCTTGACCGGGTCCTTCTCGCGCTCGGGGTCCGGCACGCGGCTGTCGACCGACGTGACCATTTCCGGCGACGTGCCCCACGTGACCTGCGGCACGATGTCGGCTGCAGTCAGTTCGACCACGCGGTCGAAGTGCGCGCCTTCGTCGGTGCGGAAGCTCTTCCAGTATTCGACGGCCTGGTCCCATTCCGCGCCTTGCGGCGAGAACGGACGGCCCTTCAGGTATTCGATCGTGGTGTCGTCCACGGCGACCATGCCCGCGCGCGCGCCGCCTTCGATCGCCATGTTGCACACGGTCATGCGGCCTTCCATCGTGAGGCCGCGGATCATCGAGCCGCCGAACTCCATGGCGTAGCCCGTGCCGCCCGCCGTGCCGATCTTGCCGATGATGGCGAGCACGATGTCCTTCGCGGTGCAGCCGCGCGGCAGTTGGCCCTCGACCTTCACGAGCATGTTCTTGCTCTTCTTTTGCAGCAGCGTTTGCGTGGCCAGCACGTGCTCGACTTCCGAGGTGCCGATGCCGTGCGCAAGCGCGCCGAACGCGCCGTGCGTGGACGTGTGCGAGTCGCCGCAGACAATCGTCATGCCGGGCAGCGTCGCGCCCTGCTCCGGACCCACGATGTGCACGATGCCCTGGCGCTGGTCGGCCATCTTGAACTGCGTGATGCCGAAGGCGTCGCAGTTCGAATCGAGCGTGTCCACCTGCAGTTTCGAGACCGGGTCGGCAATGCCGTGGCTGCGGTCGGTGGTGGGCACGTTGTGGTCGGACACCGCCAGGTTCGCGCTGATGCGCCACACGGGGCGCTCATGCATCTTCAGGCCTTCGAAAGCCTGCGGGCTGGTGACTTCGTGCAACAGATGACGGTCGATGTAGAGAATCGTCGTGCCATCGTCTTCCGTGTGGACCACATGGGTGTCCCACAATTTGTCGTAGAGCGTCTTTGCCATGATGTGCGGGGGAATTGTTTGACTGCGGGGCAATACGGTTGTGTGAATCGATTATGCCACGCGAAACCCGCCCACTACAGGGCCTTTCCTGAAAAAAAGCGATAAAAAACAGTGAGTTGGGTGGTAGTCGCGATACCTGTATCAACGTTACCCGGCGAGCGCGGGTGTCGTGGCGCAACCGTGTCGCGCCAAAGCGTGCGCACGTCGGGGGCTCGCTGCAGGGATTCGGGATGCAAAAAGAGATGCGCCGGCCCGACCACGACCGGCGCAAGTTGGTTACCGCTGTGAGAACGGTGAAACATGGGCTTCGGAATTCGCGACACAGGGGGAGCCGCGTCACCGACGTCCATACCTGTCTAACGGCAATTTGGCGCCAGGGTTTAATCGGGGCCAATGCCGCGCTCCAAAACGGTGCGCAAGCGCCATGGCAATTTAATTAGTCATCCTGATTTTCATGGTACTTCATCCATATCCGACGGCCATTTCCACCGGAGAGCGTACGAGTCGCCGGAACGGACACTGCCCGATCAGGCACGAGGTTTGCGAGACGAACCCGGCCGCATGGAATTCCACCTTGTGATTTCATCGTACTCAATAAACAACGCCGCGGCCGGCCAGCCAAACTCGGAGGCTTCATGCCACTCGCAATCTGCATTGCGCAGCACAGAACAAGCAGAATAAAACCAACGGCGCCGCGCCGCTCGCGGGCCACGCAGCGTATGTCACTTGCCGCCATGGCATGCGCCCTCGCAGCGCTGGCCCCGCGCGCCGAGGCGCAAACCCCCTCGCCGCTTGGCGAATGGCAGTACTCCGCAGGCATTCCGCTCGAAAAGATGTTTGAGCCAAACCGTCCTGACTTCGAAGCGCGGCTTGGCGTGGGCGCGACCTTCGAACCGCGCTACGACGGCTCGGACCGCTATCACACCCTGGTCGGCCCGAGCATCGACCTGCGCTACAAGGACATCCTGTTCGGCTCGACGGGCGAAGGCTTCGGCGCCAACGTACTGCAGGGCCCGAACTGGCGCGTGAGCGTCGCCGCGGCCTACGACCTCGGACGGCGCGGCCAGGACGACCCGACGCGGCTGTACGGGATGGGCAACATCAACCCGGCGCCGGAATTGAAGATCGCTGGCGAGTATGTGATCTCGAAGGACTTCCCGCTCGTGCTGCGCACCGCCTTCACGCGCAGCTTCGGCGGCTCGAATGGCTGGACTGCGGACCTCGGCGCCTATATGCCGCTGCCGGGCAGCAACGAGAACTTCTATTGGTTCGCCGGCCCCTCGGTCACGTTCGCCGACTCCAGCTACATGCAGAGCTGGTTTGGCGTGACGCCACAGCAGGCGGCGGCATCCGGTTACCGTCAGTACGACGCGAGCGCGGGCCTCAAGTCGGCCGGCTTCGGCATCACGATGGTCTACTTCGTCAACAAACATTGGTTCGTGAGCGCCGACGGCGCGATCAAGCGCCTGCTCGGCAGCGCCGCGCACAGTCCGATCATCCAGACGAAGACGGGGGGCGTTTGCGACGTTTCGATCAATTACCAGTTCTAGCGCTGCGGGGCGCTACCGGCAGCCAAGATCGTCGAACTCCTTCTCCGCGTCGCGGCGCTGGTTGTAGCGCTGCATCGTGTTTTCCTGTTCCCCGTAGTGCCCGTAATTCGGCACGACGGCGTTCGCCTGATCGGTCCCTGCCGGCCTGAACGCGTGGTCATACTCGGCGGCCACCTCCTTGCAGCGCCTCGTCAGGTCGTTCGCCCGATCGCTCCTGGAAGGCGCGGTTGCCACGCCGAAGTTCTGCTGCAGAGGGCTCAGATATTGCCGCGAGTTCGAGTCCGGTGCAGCCGGTTTTTCGACCGTCTGTGCCGGAGCGCGGCTCGCCAGCGTGAAAAGACAAAGCAATACGAAGAGGCAGCGGGCGATCATGGTCGTCGGTCCGGAAAAAAGGCGGAATCGTATCCGCGTCGCACCAACTCACGCGTGACCTGTGTCAAGCCACGGCGCTCATTCCCTGCTCATTCTTCGCCACTATGCTGACCCAATGGGCCAAAGGCCCATGAGGCCGGCTGTGCCCGCAAAAACCGCGCACGAAGGTCACATTCCTCCCTACGTTCAAAGGAACAACCATGCTTGCGCCGATCGTCACGGCCTCCTTCCTCGGTCAGCCCGCGTGGCTCTGGATCGCCTTCCTGGCAGTGGTGATCGTGCTGCTCGCGCTCGATCTCGGCGTGCTGCACCGTGACGACCACGAAATCGGCATCCGCGAAAGCCTGTGGCTCTCGCTCGGCTATATCGTCGTGGGTGTGCTGTTCGGCGGCTTCGTCTGGTGGCAGCTCGGCGCGCAACCGGCCACCGAATACATTACCGGCTACCTCATCGAAAAATCGCTCTCGCTCGACAACGTGTTCGTCATCGCGTCGATCTTCGGTGCGCTCGCGGTGCCGCGGCAGCTTCAGCATCGCGTGCTGTTCTGGGGCATTGTCGGCGTGCTGGTGCTACGCGCGTTGATGGTCGGACTCGGCGCGGCGCTCGTCACGCAGTTCGAATGGATGCTGTACGTGTTCGGCCTGTTTCTTGCCGTGACGGGCGTGAAGATGCTGCTGGGCCCGAAGGAAGAGGCCAGCGTGGACGACAGCGCCCTGCTGCGCTGGCTGCGCCGCAAGCTGCCGGTCACGCCGCAGCTCGAGGGGCGCGCGTTTCTCGTGCGGCAGGCGCATCCGCGCACCGGCAAGCTCACGCTGCTCGCCACGCCGCTACTGCTCGCGCTCGTGATGATCGAGTTCGCCGACCTGATCTTTGCTGTCGATTCGATCCCCGCGATTTTTTCGATCACGACCGATCCGTTCATCGTCTATACGAGCAACATCTTCGCGGTACTGGGTCTGCGCGCGCTCTACTTCGCGCTCGCGGCGATGGCGCACCGCTTCTATTACCTCAAGCATGCGCTCGCGCTCGTACTGGTATTCATCGGCGCGAAGATCTTTCTGGTGGGCATCATCGGCAAGATTCCCGCCCTGTTCAGCCTTGGCGTGACGGCTGCGCTGCTCGCGGGCGGCGTCGTGGTGTCGCTCGTCAAGACACACAAGCCGGAAGGCACGCTCGGCGCTTCATGAACACAAACTGCGCGTTCCTCATTCTTCGCTCATTTTGCTCTGCGAGGATGGTTTCCATCGAGGCCGCGCTGCCCTTCAAGCAAGACGGCACGGGCCTCGATGACCTGTCACTCATCACGGAGCGCATCATGAAATGCCCCAACTGCCCTGACGTCACCCTCTCGCTCACAGAGCGTCAGGGCGTCGAACTCGACTACTGCCCGCAGTGTCGCGGCGTCTGGCTCGATCGCGGCGAACTCGACAGGCTGATCGAACGCAGCGGCAACCGGCAGTATCGCATCGAAGACGATGCACACGCATCGCGCCAGCATGGTTCGAAGCACGGCTCGCAACATGGCGACTACGCCCCGCGCCGCGCGCACGACAGCTACGGCGGCAACGGTCATCGCCGCAAGTCGTGGCTGCAGGACATCTTCGACTGAGCCACGGCTGCGCCAACCGTTCCATCGCCATCACGTTTTAAGAGGATTCCTGAACATGCGTACCTATACCTGCAACAGTCCGCAAGCCGCTGGCCGCATCGTCGCCGTCGCGATGCTCGCCGACGGCCACCTGAGCAGCGAGGAGCTGGCAGCCGTCCATCGCGCGCGCCTTGCCGACCGGCTCGGCCTCGCGCCGGGCGAATTCGGCGAAATCCTCAAGGGCCTGTGCGAGGACTTGCAGACCACCTCGCACCTGAACTGGAGCGACGCATGCAAACTCGACTCCGACGTGATGCAGCAAATCATGCGCGAACTCGACGACCCCGCGCTGCGCGCCGAAGTGCTGAATCTGTGCCATGTCGCGGTGTATTCGGACCGGCACGTTGCCGAAAACGAAGTCGCGCTGCTCGCTTCGCTTAGCCGCGCCTGGCAGAAGGAACCCTGGCAGCGCCTGCTGGCATAAGTTCGCGCGCAATGCGTGCCTTCCCCCATGCATTGCGCTATGCGGCGAGCCCCGCGCTCGCCGCGGTTTTTAACAGCGCGCAGTTCCTTGCGCGCTTTTTTTATTCGAACGTTCCGGCGCTCACGTGCAAACGGCCCAACCCAGCCCGCGCACGTTGCGGATCACCGCTTGTCCGAACTTGCGGCGCACGCTGTAGATCACGGCATCCACCGCGTTGCTTTCCACTTCCTCGCCCCAGCCATAAAGCCGCTCCTCGAGTTGCTGACGCGACAGGATCGCGCCCGGCCGCTCGAGCAGCGCGAGCATGAGCGCGTACTCGCGCGCGGAAAGGTCGTCGGACTGGCCGTCGAACGTGAGACGGCGCGCGTTCATGTCGAGCGTCACGCGGCCGCTGCCCATGGTCGGCGAGGCGAAGCCCGATTTGCGCCGCACCACGGCGCGGATGCGCGCGAGCAGTTCCTTGCTCTCGAACGGCTTCACGAGATAGTCGTCGGCGCCGAGATCGAGGCCTTCCACGCGCGTGTCCACGTCGTCGCGAGCGGTGATGATGAGCACGGGCGTGGCGTCTTGCGACTCGCGCAGGCCGCGCAACACGTCGAGCCCGCTCATGTCGGAAAGACCGAGGTCGAGCAGGATCGCCGTGTACGAGCCGTCGCGAATCGCGGTGCGGCCGCCCTCGCCCGTGCGCACCCAGTCGACGCTGTATGACGCGTCCTTCAACGCGCGCAGCAGCGCGGGCCCGATCAGCAGATCGTCTTCGATCAGCAGAATGCGCATCGTGTCCGTCCTTTGTTTCGTATGCTTCCCGGAATTTTGCCTTACCGGCTTGCACCGGATTGGCGCGGCAACTCGATTCGCGCGACGATGCCGCGTTGTCCATCGCGCCGGTTCGCGAGCGTCACGCAACCGCGGTAGCTCTGCGCCACCGCCTGCGCGATGGCGAGGCCAAGGCCGCTGCCGTGCGCATCGTGACCGCCCGCGCGGAAAAACCGGTCGAATACGCGCGGCAAGTCGGCCTCGGCAATGCCGGGCCCGTTGTCGGTCACCTCGATGACAACGCCTGTGCCTTCGCGGCGCACCGCTACGTCCACATTCGCGCCTTCCTGACTGTAGCGGATCGCGTTGTCCACGAGATTGCGCACGAGCACGCGCATGTCGGTTTCGGTGGCGCGCACCGTCACGTCGTCGAGACGCGTCACGCCCAGATCGACACCGCGCGAGTCGGCGAGCGGGAGCAGGTCAGCCAGCACGTCGGTAACGACCTGCGGCAGCGGCACCTCCGCCAGCACGCGTTGCGCACTGCCGATTTCGGCACGCGCAAGACCAAGCAGCTGCGAGACGAGCGCGCCCGTGCGCACGATGCCGCGCCGCAACTCCTCGAAACGCTCGGGGTACTGTTCAGGCGGCGCATTACGCAGGTTGTCGATCTGCAGTTGCATGGCGGAGATCGGCGAACGCAGTTCGTGCGCGGCATCGGCAATGAACATGCGCTCGGCGTTCACGAGCACCGAAAGGCGCTCGATCATGCGATTGATCGATTCGACGAAAGGCCGCAATTCGACGGGCGCCTGCCCGGCTTCGAGCGGTTTGAGGTCGTGCAGATCGACGTTCGCGGCGCGGTGCCCGATGCGCTCGAGCGGCCGCAGCGAAACGCGCACGGTCACGGCGATCGTGAGCGCGAGCAGCGGCAGCAGCGCAAGCATGGGCAGCAGGCTCCAGAACGCCACGCGCAAGGCGTTGCGGTTGCGCATGCTGCGCGATTCGGCCACCTGAATGTATTCGTCGCCGGCGGCGAGTGCGAACACGTCCCAGGCCTCGCCGTCATAGTCGATCGACGAGAAGCCGCTTTGTGCGCGCGGCAGCGCGACGTTCGCGTTGCTCGTGCGGCTCGGTGCTTCGCCGTCGCCCTCGGACCAGATCTGCACGACGAAATCGTCGGCGGGCGAGCGTTCGCCGCGCTCCGTTGCGCGATGGGGCACGCCCGTCTGAACGTGCGCGGCCGCGTCGCGCAAAGTCGTGTTGAACTCGGCGGCGAGACTGCGCACCACGAGGAAGGTGCCGAGCGCGCCCAGCACGCCGACGAGAATCGCGAGCGTGCCGATCGCAATGCTCAGGCGGCGATGCAGGGAATGCGCGGCGAAGAACATGGAGCGTCTCGGGTTGGGAGGCGCGCTCCATCATAAAGGATTCGCGGCGTGCGTTCGGCTGCCTGGTGGGGTTCAACGATGCCCGCCGCCCATGCCGCCCCCGCCGCCATGCCCCATACCGCTCCAGACGCCGCCGTGTCCGCCATGTCCGCCATGAAAGCCGCCATGCATGCCTGACACCGGATGCATATGCGGGCCGCCCGGGAAGACATGATCCATGTGATGAAAGTGATGGAAATGGTCAACGAACACGAACGAGCCGCCCACGAACACCGGCGGCCACCAGCCATACCACGGACCGGCGTAGTAAGCCGTCGCGTCGGGCCAGGCCACTGGATACACGAGCGTGTCGTCGCTCTGCATGATCTGCCATGTGCCGTCGGGTTGCAGGCATGCGACGCCGCTGATCTGCTGCGGCGCGCCGTCGATCTCGGCGGTGCCGGTAACGGGGCGGCATGGCGCCTCTGACGGGTAAGACCCATACGCGGCCTGCTGCGACGCGACCGGCGTCGTACAGGCGCTGAGCAGGCAGGCCAGCACATTGAAGGCGAGAAGTTTGCGCATGATGTCGCCCCTTGCGATGGTCCGGCCTCGTGGCGCGCGGGTTGCGCGCCGGCGCCGTGAAGACTCCATCGGTACGCCTCGCACGCGGCGCGCGAATGTGTCGGCGCGCCGGCGTGTCATCTGCAAAACGAGGGGCGTGGCAGCACTATTCCTTTTCTGGTGCGCGCTCGGGGCGAGAATGGCCCTTGCCCTGATTACCGCTTGTTTCGGCGCCGCCGAACTGCGTCAGGCCTGCCACCGCGTAACAAACGCGCGAATGTCCGCGTTCACGCGCGCCGCATGGTTGAAGTACATGCCATGCGTGCCGCCCTCATAAACCTTCAGCGTCGCGCGTTCAAGCGCGGCCGCCGTCGGACGCCCTGTGATCTCCAGTGGCGCCGAAGCATCGCAGTCGCCGTGCAGCACGAGTGCGGGTACGTCGATCGCGGCCAGTTCGCGGCGGAAGTCGGTCACCATCTGCACGCGGCTCAACTGCGCGGCTGCGTACAACGACGTGCCCAGCATCATGTCCGCCGTCCACTGAATGACCGTGCGCGACGTGCCGGGGCTGAAGTAGGCGTCGGCGCGCCGGTCGATCCAGTCGGGAAACGACGTGAGCATTTCCGCGATCGACGCTTCGAAGAGGCTCGCGTCGAGCCCGCCGGGATTGTCGGCAGTCTTGAGCAAACAAGGCGTAGAAGCCGGCGAAACCAGCACGATGCCGGCTACGCGGCGCGAGCCGTGACGGCTCAAATAACGCACGATCTCACCGCTCGCGAACGAATGACCGACCAGCGTCACGCGCGCCAAACCTCGTGCGTCGAGTACCGCTTCGAGATCGTCGGCAAGCGTGTCGTAGTCGTAGCCACGGCCCGGGTCGCTCGAACGTCCGTGCCCGCGGCGGTCATACGCCACGCAGCGAAATCCCGCGGCTGCGAGCGGCGCGCATTGGTAGTTCCACATGTCGGCATTGAGCGTCCAGCCGGAGAGAAACACGAGCGGCACACCATCGCCCCAGTCGCGATAGTGCAGTGCGGTGTCGTCGTCGATGCGGATCAAGCCGGGTTGGCGGGCATTGAGGGTGTCGCGTGCCATGGTCGTCGCTCCTTGCGGTTGGGGTGGGCCGATGAGGACCATGGTCGCCGATGCCGTGCGCGTCGACGATTACGTCGGAGGTAATGGCCGTGCGCCCGTGGCAACGACGCTTGCGCGCGCTGCGCGCAAGCGCACCACGCCGGTGCTAGATTCGTCGCACGTACTGCCCAGGAGACGCTCATGAGCAACACTTCGCCGCGACCGGCCTTCGGCTCCGCCATCTACTATCGCGACCCATTCGCCGCGCTCGACTGGCTGGAAAAGGCGTTCGGTTTCAAGCGTCAGTTCGTCGTCACGTCGCCGGACGGAAAGCTCGGCCACTCGGAAATGCGCTTCGGGGACGGCTACGTGATGATTTGTGGCGGCTGGCCCGGCATGCCCTACACGAGCCCCGCCGAACTGGAAGGCAAGAACACGCAGTCGGTGCACGTGCAGTTGAAAAGCGGTCTCGACGCGCATTGCGAACGCGCCCGCGCCGCGGGTGCGAAGATCATTCGCGAACCGGCCGACCAGTTTTACGGCGATCGCGTCTACGCGGCTTGCGACCCCGAAGGCCATGTCTGGAGCTTCGGCGAAACCGTGCGCGAGGTCACGCGCGAAGAAGCGGAGCAGGCCAGCGGGCTGAAGATCGACGGCTGGGTTTGAGCGCCGGTTTGAGCACGACGGCGTACCTCGCGCGCAAAAGAAAAACGCCCCGACGAGTGATAACCCGTCGGGGCGTTTGCATGACGGCTTGCGCGCAGCGCGCGCAAAGCGAAATGGCTTAGCGTTGCGCGATCGGCTTGGCTTCGCGCGGCGTTTCGCCGATGAACAGCTGACGCGGACGGCCGATCTTCTGTTCGGGGTCGGCGATCATTTCGTTCCACTGCGCAATCCAGCCCACCGTACGCGCCATCGCGAAGATACACGTGAACATCGAGGTCGGGATGCCCAGTGCGCGCTGCACGATACCCGAGTAGAAGTCGACGTTCGGGTACAGCTTGCGCGACACGAAGTATTCGTCTTCCAGCGCGATCTTTTCGAGCTGCATGGCAAGCTTGAAGAGCGGGTCATCATGCAGGCCGAGTTCGTTCAGCACTTCGTAGCACGTCTCGCGCATGAGCTTCGCACGCGGGTCGTAGTTCTTGTACACGCGGTGACCGAAGCCCATCAGCTTCACGCCCGAGTTCTTGTCCTTCACTTGCTTGATGAACTCAGGAATCTTGTCCGGCGAGCCGATCTCTTCGAGCATGTTCAGTGCAGCTTCGTTCGCACCACCGTGCGCCGGGCCCCACAGGCAAGCGATACCGGCCGCGATACACGCGAACGGGTTCGCGCCCGACGAGCCAGCCAGACGCACCGTCGAGGTCGAAGCGTTCTGCTCGTGGTCGGCGTGCAGAATGAGGATACGGTCGAGCGCGCGCACGAGCACGTCGTTGACCTTGTACTCTTCGCACGGGTTCGAGAACATCATGCGCATGAAGTTCGCGCTGTACGACAGATTGTTCTGCGGGTACACGAACGGCTGGCCGATCGAGTACTTGTACGCCATGGCGACGAGCGTCGGCAGCTTCGCGATCATGCGGATCGCCGACACTTCACGATGCTTCGGATTGTTGATGTCGAGCGAGTCGTGATAGAACGCCGACAGCGCGCCGACTGCGGCGACGAGAATCGCCATCGGGTGCGCGTCGCGGCGGAAGCCGCGGAAGAAGAACTGCATTTGCTCGTGAACCATCGTGTGCTGCGTGACGGTCTTCACGAACTCTTCCTTCTGCGCTGCGTTCGGCAGTTCGCCGCGGTACAGCAGGTAGCAGGTTTCGAGGAAGTCGGCGTTTTGCGCGAGGTTGTCGATCGGGTAGCCGCGGTACAGCAGTTCGCCCTTGTCCCCGTCGATGTACGTGATCGCCGAGTTGCACGACGCCGTCGACATGAAGCCCGGGTCATACGTGAACTTGCCGGTCTGACCGTACAGTTTGCGGATGTCGATCACATCCGGGCCCATCGTGCCCTTGTAGATCGGCAGTTCGACGCTCGGCGAATTGTCGCTGAACGATAGCGTGGCTTTTACATCAGACGGGGTCATAGCACATCCTCAATCGAAGATAAACACGGGATTCGATAGTTTTGTACGTCCGGCGCGGCGCCTGCAAGACAACTGCGGACGCCACCGCGCTCAGACGTTCCGAAGCAGCTCCAGCACCCGCTTCACGTCCGGGTCGGCAAGGTCGCCTTCTGGTTCCTTGCGCGCGAGCAGCAAGTCCATCAGGTCGTTATCGCTCAGCTCGAGCAGGCGCGTGAGAGCGCCCACGTCGGCGTCGCTGAGTTCATGCTCATAGCGCTCGAAAAACCGCTCAAAAATCAGATCATTTTCGAGCAGGCCGCGCCGCGCGCGCCAGCGAAGGCGCGCGCGGCGAAGGGGGTCG